>NZ_JBELOK010000003.1:0-322095 GCF_040276085.1 Castellaniella sp. FW104-7C03 | reverse complement strand
GATGCCACGCGCCTTTTCTTCGGGCGCGTTGTCGATCTGGTCGTAGCCGCGGGCTTCGCCACCGCTCGCCTTGGCCAGCACCGTGGTGATGGCCGCCGTCAGTGTCGTCTTGCCGTGGTCAACGTGCCCGATCGTACCGACGTTTACGTGCGGTTTGGTCCGTTCAAACTTACCTTTTGCCATGACTGACTCCTGAAAAAATGAGCGCTGGTCGAAATATTGGTGCCCATGATGCGGATCGAACGCATGACCTCTCCCTTACCAAGGGAGTGCTCTACCACTGAGCCACATGGGCGGTATCTGTGTATGTCACCAACAAAAACCCGCTGGAGCGGGTGAAGGGAATCGAACCCTCGTCGTAAGCTTGGAAGGCTTCTGCTCTACCATTGAGCTACACCCGCGATTCGGTATCCCTGCTGATGTGTTTTCTTTGCCAAAGGCAAAGAAAACAAGGCCGCTTGGTGGTGGGGGTTGGATTCGAACCAACGTAGGCGCAAGGCCAACAGATTTACAGTCTGCCCCCTTTAACCACTCGGGCACCCCACCGAAGCGAACTACGGATTATGAAGATATTTTTTTTTCGTGTCAAGTTGACTGACTGGCCAAGCATGCAGAGGGGCTTGTCGTAAAGCCTGGCGCCGACCATGAGAGGCGCCGGCGGCTTCCGAAGGGAAGCGGGGGGACGTCGGCCCGCGCTGTCTGAGGATCGCATAGCGATCCGAGTTCGCGGGCCGCCCCGCTGGACGAGGAAGGGCCGGGCAGCCCGACCACCGGGAGGGCCGCCGAACCGGGAGAAGCCAGGCTTTACGACAAGCCCCTCTGCAACCCCCCGCCACGGTACCTCAGGCGCTCTGATCCTGGCCGGCCAGCACCTGACCGAGTCCCTGGCGATCCAGTAGGGCGTCCAAATGCGTCCAGTCTGAAAAATCAATGACCAGTTGGCCGCCTTTGCGTGCCCCGGTCTTGATCCGGACCCGAGTGGCCAGATGGTCGGACAAGGCTTTTTCAAGACGGCCAAGATCGCCGCCACCCGGCTTGGGATTGGCGCGGGCGACACGGCCGGCGGGCGTGACGACGGCCTCGTCGTCCTCGCGCAGGGCACGAGCCACGCGTTTTTCGGTTTCACGCACCGACAGCCGGCGAGTAATGACCTCTTGAGCCAGCAAAATTTGCCGGGCCGCATCGGTGGCCAGCAGTGCACGGGCGTGACCCATATCGATGTCGCCTGCCAGCAGCATGGTTTGGACCGGCTCTGCCAGGTTAAGCAGGCGCAGCAGATTGCTGGTGGCCGAGCGCGAGCGACCAATGGCCGTGGCAGCTTGTTCGTGGGTGAGGCCAAACTCATCCAGCAGACGCTTGACCCCATGCGCTTCCTCGAGGGGATTGAGGTCTTCGCGCTGGATATTTTCGATCAGCGCCATCGCAGCGGCGTGTTCGTCGTCGACCTCGCGCACCAGTACAGGCACCTGGGCCAAGCCCGCCAGTTGGGCCGCCCGAAAGCGGCGCTCGCCGGCGATGATTTCGTAGTGTCCCGGCTTGGCCGCCAGTGGGCGCACCAGGATAGGCTGCATGATGCCCTGTGCGCGGATGGACTCTGCTAACTCGTTCAGGGCCCCTTCATCCATGCGGGTGCGCGGCTGGTAGCGCCCCGCACGCAGAACCTTGACGGACAGCTGGTGAGGCGTATCGCTGTCTTGTGTACCTACCTGATCCAGTGCATGACGATCAGCGCCCAACAGTGCGTCTAATCCCCGACCCAAGCCTTTTTTGCGTGTAGCCATTGGAAATCCTGTGTCTTGAAGCTGCCTGCGTTAGGCAGCGCGTCGGCGGCCCTTGCCGCCAACACGTTTAATCAGTTCTTCGCCAAATTGCAGATACGCCTTGGCACCCCTTGACGACTTGTCGTACACCACCCCCGGCATCCCGTGGCTGGGCGCTTCTGCCAGACGCACGTTGCGGGGAATCATGGTCTTGAAGACCTTATCGCCAAAGTGTGACTCGAGCTGTTCGGACACCTGTTGCTGCAAGGTAACCCTGGTATCGAACATCACGCGCAACAGACCGATGAGCTCGAGCGAAGGGTTGAGATTGCGAAACACCCGCTTGATGGTATTGACCAGATCAGACAGCCCCTCGAGCGCGAAGTATTCGCACTGCATGGGAATAATGACACCATGGGCGCCCGCCAGGCCATTGAGCGTCAGGAGCGACAGCGTGGGCGGGCAATCGATCAGGATGAAATCGTAGTCTTCAGCCACCTGATCCAGCGCACGCTTAAGCTGTGACTCACGGTGTTCCATACCCACCAGATCGATCTCAGCACCCGAAAGTTCCCGATTGGAGGGCAGCACATCGTACTGCCCGGTTTCCGAGCGCAAACGCGCTTGTACGACGGTGGCTTCGCCAATGAGCACCTGGTACAGGTTGATATCTGCGGTATTTTTATCAATACCGCTGCCCATGGTGGCATTACCCTGGGGATCGAGGTCGACCAGCAGCACGCGTTGCCTGTGTAGTGCCAGCGCCGCAGCCAGATTGATGGCTGTGGTGGTTTTACCCACCCCACCCTTTTGGTTGGCGATGCAAAAAACCTTGGCCCTTGGTGTTTGGGTTTCAAGCGTCATGGGTTTCCTTCAAACCGAGTTCTAGCAAGCAACGTTGTGCTGACATTTCGGGTACCTGCAGATGGGCCACGGAACGCACCATCCATTGGGTGCTCTTCAGGGCATCGACTTCGTTTTCGGGATACTGGCCTTTCATGGCCCACAACGCGCCGCCCGGCGCACAATGATGGGCAGACACCTGAACAAAATCCTGCAAGGACGCAAACGCACGGGAGACCACGATATCCGCTTGCAGGCTATCTAGGGTTTCGATACGGCCGTGAACAGCACGGACATTGCTTAAACCCAGCACTCCGGCAGCCTGGCGGATGAAAGCGGTTTTTTTGCCCACTGCATCAACACACACCACTTGCCAGCCTGGCTCGCAGATCCCCAGAATGATACCCGGTAAACCGCCGCCCGAACCCATATCTGCCACGGAGGTGTCACGGCCCGCCCGGTGCCGCCGCAATATCGGTACAACGGTCAGGCTGTCAAACAGATGCTGAACCAGCATCTCTGCCGGCTGGCGGATAGCCGTGAGGTTATAGGCCTTGTTCCAGCGCTGCAGCTGCTGCAGATAGCCCAGCAGAAGGTCTGCACGATCAGCATCCGCCGCCATATTCAGCGCTGCCAGGGCTGCGTATAAACGGTCGCGGAATTCAGAGAAGTCTGCCGTCATGCCGCTGGCTGGCTTCTTTGTGAGCGCTTCAGGTGCACCAGCAACAGAGATACCGCCGCGGGAGTGACACCCGACACCCGACTGGCCTGCCCCACCGTTGTTGGGCGGGCAATCTGCAGGCGTTGGCGTACTTCGTTGGACAGGCCTGAGATATGTGCGTAATCAAAGTCGCCCGGGATGCTTTGACTTTCTTGCGCGTGCTGACGATCGATCTCCAGGCGCTGACGCTGGACATAGCCCGCGTACTTCACCTGGATGTTGAGTTGTTCGGCCTGGTCGGCATCTGCCAGGCCGGGGCCTGCCAGCGCGACACCCTCTGTGCTTTGCAGGGTCATGAGATCGGCATATTGCACATTGGGCCGACGCAGGAGATCCAGCAAACTGGGATGGCGATCCGCGTGCTGGATTGCCAGTTGCTCGCGGTCGTGCGCCGAGAGCACCGCAGGGTTGATTCGGGTGTCTTGCAGTCGCTGCATTTCGGCGGCAACGGCGTCGCGCTTGCGGCAAAAGGCCGCCCAGCGAATGTCGTCTACCAGGCCCAGCTTGCGGCCCGACTCGGTGAGGCGCTGATCTGCATTGTCTTCTCGAAGGCTCAGGCGGTATTCCGCCCTCGATGTAAACATTCTGTAAGGTTCTGTAACACCTTTTGTTACAAGGTCATCTACCAAGACGCCAAGATATGCATCTTGCCGGGAAATCGTCCAAGGCTCCCTGCCCCCGGCACGCAATGCCGCGTTGGCACCCGCCAGCAAGCCCTGAGCAGCAGCTTCTTCGTAGCCGGTAGTGCCATTAATCTGGCCGGCGAAGAACAAGCCTGAAATGGCTTTGGTCTCGAGCCAGGCATGCAAATGGCGCGGATCGAAGTAATCGTATTCGATTGCATAGCCTGGCCGCATGATGCGTGCGTTTTCAAGCCCCGGCAGGCTGCGCACCAGCGCATACTGCACATCGAACGGCAGGCTGGTGGAAATCCCGTTGGGGTAGATCTCGCACGAGGATGCACCTTCGGGCTCTAAAAATACTTGGTGGCTGGTTTTATCCGCAAAGCGATGAATTTTGTCTTCGATCGATGGACAGTAGCGCGGGCCAATCCCTTCGATGGTGCCCTGATCGCTGTAAAGCGGCGAACGGTCCAGGCCAGCGCGCACAATCTCATGGGATTGCTCTGTGGTATGCGTGATCCAGCAAGGCACTTGGTCTGGGTGCATGTCTGCCCTTCCCAGGTATGAGAAGACAGGGACAGGATCCAAATCACCCGCCTGAACCTGCGTTTTCGAAAAATCGATGGTCTTGGCATCAATACGGGGGGGTGTACCCGTTTTAAGACGGCCTTGTGGCAGTTTAAGTTCTTTCAGCCGCTGCCCAAGGCTGGTGGCCGGGGGGTCTCCGGCACGACCAGCAGCATAATGAGACAAACCAACGTGCATCAGGCCATTTAGAAATGTCCCCGCCGTCAATACCACGGTTTTTGCACGGAACACCAGCCCTATCTGGGTTTTGGCGCCCACAACCCGATCTCTCTCCAGGATCAGATCATCGACAGACTGCTGAAAAATCGTTAGGTTCTCCTGGCCCTGTAATGTCATTCTGATCACACGGCGATACAGAGAGCGATCTGCCTGTGCGCGGGTTGCGCGGACAGCCGGGCCCTTGGATCGATTCAGGATTCTGAACTGGATCCCGGCATGATCTGTGGCCCAGGCCATTGCACCACCCAAGGCGTCAATCTCTTTAACCAGATGTCCTTTGCCAATACCGCCAATGGACGGATTGCAGGACATCTGGCCCAGAGTATCCATATTATGGGTAAGCAGCAAGGTAGACGCACCCATGCGTGCAGCTGCCAACGCGGCCTCAGTGCCGGCATGGCCACCGCCAATTACCAGCACATCAAATTCTTCAGAGTAATTCATGAATAAAACCAATAGAGAGTAAGGACATTATAAAACGTCCTACTCTCAAATCACTATGTTTCACGTGAAACAAGATCACGCTTTTTGCGGACGCAATAAGATGCAGAAAAATGCTTGCCTGAGAGGCGCAGGGCAGTGTTAACAGTGCCCGGTACAACATCAAAGAAATTAAAACTTCCTATAGGCCATACGCCACTACTTTATCTCAGACCGAGACATCAATAGTCAGCTAGCACCAAGCAAATATCGACGGCTTAAGTTCTTTAAAGATACGCTCAATGTTACTGGAGAACGGTATGAGGCTATTGCTGTAAGTAGGAATGCTGCCCTACTTATTGCTAGCCATTTATGCTTCAGCGCCGTTGCCGATTACGAATACCTATCTATTTTGGCTTTAAGGTCTGGTGTTTCACGTGAAACACGACCCATGTCTGATCAAGGGTAGGGTACTTAATCAACACAAAGGCCAGCAGAATTCAATTGTTAGCGGCATCTACTCCTAGCTGAAATAGAACGGTAATCAAAGCCGATCATCTAACAACGCTGATCATTAAATAGTTTCACGTGAAACATAACCAGCACGTGGAAGATCAAACTATCCCGAGCATCTAGTAACCATAGATTTCGGGCTGTGCATCATTACGGACGCAAGACTCTGAACACCATAAAAGCTAACGGTTAACAGAACACCAGCACACCAAAGCCAAATTGTCCTTTGAAGAACAAAGCTATCAATCTATACCTGCCGTCTAATCAAGCGTAGTGCCAAATAACACCAGATAAATTATTCTCCACATGATATTCAAATTTCAGTAAGTGAATGCGACGGAAAGCCTATTATGCTCAGATCGGAAAAGATACATAAACGAATATGTTTCACGTGAAACGTCAGTTATTGATGCAAATCCCTTGATTGTCGAATTGGGGATAACCATGTGGATAGCCTGTGGACAGCCTGTGTAAAACCGGGTAAAACTTTCACGTGACCAAAAACAAAAGGCACCCGTGAGGGTGCCTGGTGCAGCTAAAGCAAGAAGCCTTACATCGGGCGGATTTCAGCCGCCTGAGGACCCTTGGGGCCATCTTTGACTTCGAACTCAACTGCTTGGCCTTCGTTGAGGCTGCGATAACCGCGGCCTTCGATGGCTGAGAAGTGTGCAAACACGTCGGAACCGCCGGCGTCGGGAGTGATAAAGCCGAAGCCTTTCTCAGCATTAAACCATTTGACTTTGCCCGTTTGAGCCATGATCTGGTACGTCCTAAATAAAAGAAAGATAACAACAATGAATCAAGAACGCGGAAACGGAACAGATCGTGCCTGAGTAGCGGTATGCGACAGGGCAAGCCTACTGCGAGACGTGCGTGCTGCTTGAATTGCATTGCAACAAAGAGAATAACCACGACCGCTCAAAAGTCAAATCATAGTTTTCCCTTATGCGTGATTGTATCCGGGCTGGCGAAATTGTGCATAAATAATTGCCAGCAACCCTAAAAAAGTATTTTAAATCCAACATTTATGATCAAAATCGACTCAAAGCTGCCCTTAGTGGGCGACACAATCTTCAGTGAAATGAGCCAACTGGCCAGGGCAACCCAGGCCATTAATCTTGGCCAAGGGTTCCCCGATTTCCAACCAGACTCGGATTTGTTGGAGGCAGTATGCAATGCCATCCAACACGGACCAAACCAGTATGCACCCATGGAAGGCATCCAGGCGCTACGCGAAGTGATCCACAACAAGGTTCTGGCACATCAGCAATGCGAGTACGACACAAACACAGAAATTACCGTGACCTCGGGCGCAACCGAGGCCGTGACCGCGAGCATTTTGGCATTGGTACACCCTGGCGATGAAGTGATCGTGATTGACCCTGCCTACGACATGTATGCGCCTGTCGTGCAACTGGCCGGCGGAATCGTAAGGAGGGCAGCCATGCTGCCGCCCTCAGAAGAACATCCCGGCTTTACTCTGGACTGGAATGCAGTGGCAACCGAATTAAATCCAAGCACGCGGTTGCTGATTTTGAACTTTCCGCATAACCCAGGTGGGGGAGTGCTAACTGCAGAAGACCTGGATGCACTTGAAAACCTGGCGCAAAAGTACCCGTTTTTACTATTGTCCGACGAAGCCTACGAACATATCGTCTTTGATAACTGCCCGTATCTCAGCCCGGTTAACCGGCCAAGCCTGGCAGCCCGTTGCGTCCTGATTTCATCCTTTGCAAAAACGCTTCATGCAACTGGCTGGAAAGTTGGTTATTGCTGTGCGCCTGTGGAGATATCAAGGGAAATCAGAAAAGTGCACCAGTTTGCGGTGTATTCGGTTAACACCGCTGTTCAGGCCGGAATAGCCGCCTATCTGCAAGATAGCTCAGTCATTGCACAACTGTCTGCGTTTTACCAACGAAAACGTGATCGCCTGGTAGCAGGTTTGCAGGGCAGCAAATTTCGGCCGCTGCTGTGTGAAGGCACGTTTTTTTTACTAGTCGACACAAAAGCAGTTGGCAACACGTCGGAAAAGGCTCTGGCAATTCGACTGACGAAGGAGGCGGGCGTGGCCAGTATTCCCGTCTCTGCGTTTTATCAAAATCCCGATGCATCTCAGGCCAATCATCACCTGTTGCGTCTGTGCTTCGCGAAGCAGGATAGCACACTGGATTTTGCGATCGAGCGCCTGGCCCGCGTTTAGCGGGCGTTGCTGCTGACAATCAGTATGTTTTGTTTGTTCTTATCTTTTATATCTAACTGATAGTGATAATGGAGCCCTGTGGATAAGTGGCATAAGTGAAAAAAATCAGTTTTATCAATGTGCTAGCTTGTTTTTTTCGGTGGATGAATCTGTGACTGCCTGTAGGACCAATTGGGGATACTTTTTGCCAGGTACAGCAGAACCCTACTTATGCAACTCTCATCCACATGCCATGCACATGCTCGGCGCTCTAGAGTTATCCACAGGGTGATTTAAGTAGTGGGAAGCTGCTGACCGTCGTCGAAAACAAGCTCGCGCTCGGGCCACATCAGGGCAGCAAGGCGATAACGCTGCGCACTGACTGTGCCCCCTTGTGCGCGTTCGCTCCAGCGGGCACCCACGGAGTAATCCAGGCAAAAGGCCTGGTGATGATTGCCGTGCCAGGCAGTTGGCGTGATGTTCTGGAACAGGCGGCCATAGCGCCAGGTATCCAGCTTTGTAGGGGGTTGAAAAAGCCGCCAGTAGTGTCCAAACACCACAGGGGTAGGGTCTGGGTCTTGATCCCACCAGGTAATTCTGTCGGAGTAGCGCCAGCGGTGGCCAGAGTAAAACGGCTGTGGGCTTCGGGCTTCGATGCCTGATGTGAGCCGCTTGATTGGGCTGCAGCGATGTTGCAGGGATTCAAAGTCTGCGACCGCATCAAGATAAGGAGGCGGATTATTGGGATCTTCGAGTTCTTTCTGCCAACGCTCACGTTCGGCGATATAGCGTGCATGAAGATCGTCTTTTTTTGCAAGCTCTTGTATTTTGAGATCGCATTCGTGGATATAGCTCAGAATGGTGCCTAGTGGAACCTGTGCAATGGCTTCTATCGATGCAGCGTCCCAGGCTGCGTGGATAATGCGCAGGCCCGGCATCTGGATGGCCATGGGCAACTGACAGAAAAAGTTGCGAATTGCCGGACGTTGTGACGCGCTTGCCCGCTTAAATGGGGCATAGTAGGGCCTGTCGGCAGCCTCCCGGCTGTCAAAGTACCAACCGGAGCCGTCCTTGGCATCGTGTGCCAGAAGATTGATTTCGTGGTTGCCCAAGATCATCAGGGCACGTCCTTCGTCTACCAGTGACTGCACTCGCTGGATGACAGCGACGCTATCGGGCCCACGGTCGCAGAGGTCGCCAATAAAAACCAACAGGCGGTGCTTGAAAACCGGGTGGTGCTTCAGGTGCTTGAGCAGTGCATCAAGGGCTTCGATCTCGCCATGAATATCACCGATAATTGCCAGCGGTTGTTCTGGAAGCGTGTGGACAAGTGTAGGGTTCATCGGACTATTGTCCGCCCGGGGTGGCTTCTGGACAATGGGCGTAAACCGGGGGCTCCTCAACGGCCGTTACCAACGCTATACTTTTTACTGCCTTCCTAAGGCAGTGCTCATTGTGTCGACGTAGTCTCGTGTTATCCAAACCGGAGACCTGAATGCTGAAAAATTTCAGTGCTAGCACTTGGCCACTGCTACAAAATTTGCGTCAATATCAGGCCAGTGCCCTGCGCCTGTTACGTAAAGCACGAAGCGGCCCTGCTGCCAGCCTGTTTTTAAAAGAATGGTTGGTACGTCCAGGGGCAGTCGGCGCCGTGTGGCCAAGCTCGGGACAGCTGGCTCGCCTGATGGCAGCACAAATTTCTCAGACAGGCGATGGCCTGATCGTTGAGCTGGGGGCTGGTACCGGAGTGGTTACCCAGGCATTGCTGGATGCCGGTGTCCCGGCCAATCGCTTGTGGGTGGTCGAGCAATCTCCTGCATTTGTTCAGCACCTGCGCCATCGGTTTCCAGCACTGACGGTGGTGGGGGGCGATGCAGCCGATTTACAGGCATTGCTGCCTGCCAACATGCATGTGGACGCCATCGTATCCAGCCTGCCCTTGCGTTCCTTGCCGGCCAATACGGTTGCGGATGTGGTTTTGCAATGGCGCGCCTGTTTGTCGCCGGGTGCCAATGTGGTGCAATTTACCTACGCGCTGTGGGGCACTCAAGAGGCCTTGGCCGACGGCTTCAGCCAAAAATCCGTGCGCTACGCCTGGCTTAACGTTCCGCCCGCGCGGGTGTGCTGTTATCGGCGAGAACAGGCAGATATTGGCTTGCCGCAAATGGGCCGCTTGCCTGATTAGGCCGCGGCCAATGGGGCGGGTGCTTGCTGGCGCTTGATCAATAAGGCAATCACTGCAGCAATCAACCCGGTGGCACCCGACAGCACAAAGGCGGTCAGGTAGCTGCCGGTAGAATCGCGCATGTAGCCGCCCATCCATGCTGCGGTTGCAGCGCCTATTTGATGTCCGGCCACAATCCAGCCAAACACCACAGGCGCATCACGGTCGCCAAAGGCGTCTGTGGCCAGCCGCAGGGTTGGTGGCACTGTGGCAATCCAGTCGAGCCCATAAAAAATGGCAAAGATCGACAAGCTGTAGAGTGAAAAATCGCTATAGGGCAGCATGATCAGCGAGATGCCGCGCAATCCGTAATACATGCACAGCAATTTGCGCGGATCGTAGCGATCCGTAAGCCACCCGGAGGCCGTGGTACCCACCAGATCGAAAATACCCATCAGTGCCAGCAATCCGGCTGCCTGAACCGGCAAAATGCCGTGATCGCCACACATGGCGATCAGGTGTGTGCCCACCAGGCCATTAGTGGTGAAGCCGCACACCCAAAAGGTGGCAAACAAAAACCAAAATGTTTGCGTGCGTGCGGCCCTGCCCAGTGCGCCAAACGCAGAGGCCAGTAAACCTATTTTGGGTGCAGTTGGGGCAGGAGGCAGATCGGGATTACTGCCATAGGGCAAGAGCCCAACATCCGCGGGTTGGTTGGGTACAAAATACCAGGCCAGAGGCAGCATCAGCAGCATGGCAAACGCCACGGCCCAGACGGCCCAGCGCCAGTCGCCGGAAGATGCCAGGGCAGCCAGCAGGGGTAAAAAGATCAGGTTGCCTGTGGCGGTACTGGCTGTCAGGATGCCCATGGCCAGGCCACGGTGCTTTGTAAACCACCGATTGGCAATGGTGGCGCCCAGCACGGCTGCCACGGCACCAGACCCTACACCCGAGAAAAAGCCCCACAAGACGATCAGGTGCCAGGTTTGACTCATATATGCGCTGGCGGCGGATGAACCTGCCATCACCAACAGCGCACCCAGCAAGACACGCCGCAAGCCGAAATGATCCATGGCCGCTGCCGCAAAGGGCCCGACCATGCCATAAAAGAAAATGCCGATCGCTGCTGCCAGCGAAGTGATGTTGCGATTCCAGCCAAAAGCTTGTTCAAGGGGGTCGAGCAACACGCTGGGGGTGGCTCGCAAGCCCGCAGAAAACAGCAGGCACAGAAAAATCACGCCCACAACAACAAAGGCGTAACGCTGTCCCAAGCGGTGGATAAGATTTGCAGGCATGGCTGAGTCAGGGGGTGGGGAGGCTTTGGGAGTCAATGTCTGCCCGGAAAAACTGTTGATTTGGGCGTCACGGCCAGTTTTTGTGTGGGCCTTGGGGCGTCTGGAAAATTCATACACCGGGATGTTAAGTGAAAGTTAGAAATGCCGCTTGTGCCTGGTTTTAGCGTCGGCGTTACGCACAGTCCCTTGTGTTCCTACCCCCTTGCCGTGATGCTGGCCAGATGGCCAGTCTTGAGGTAAATAGTGGCACCCTGTGCGCCAGTGGTGATGACGGGGGTGTCGTTCATCGGCAGGCGTATCCAGCTGCCTTGTGCGTAATGCTGCTCATCCATCAAAACCTCACCGGACAAGACCAGCAACTCCAGGCCTCCTGTGTGTTGGGTGGGTATGGGTTGATTCGGCGACACGCGTTGCAGGCAGACCTTTTCCTGGTGATCCGAGAACAGGGGGCAGATTTCGCTGTCACCATTACGCTGCCAGGCAGATGGGGCTTGGGTATCAATGCGCACCCTTTGTCGATCGCCCGCAGCCATCTGCCGAAGCTTGACGAAGATGGTGGCGCCGTCCCGGCTGAAAGGCTTGTGGCCGGAGCCGGGCGGATTGCGCAGGTACCACCCTGCGGGAAAGTCTCCGCTCTCATCGGAGAAGGTGCCTGACAGCACGAGGATTTCCTCGCCTTCAGGGTGTTTGTGGTTTGGAAAACAAGAATCGGGTGCATATCGCACGATGCTGGTGGCACGGGCTTTTTCTGCGCCAACGCGATCCAGCATCACGCGCTCGACACCTCCCTGAGGAGAGGTGATCCATTGGTATTGTTGAGACGTCACGGAGGCGCGGCGCGAGAAATCAGCATTGATAAGCATAAGTGTCGTTTTGTGCGGTGAAACGTTTTTTATCCGTCAGGCATCTATGGCGATGAGGTGGCCCGTTTCAACGGAGCATACCGTTCAAAATCCAATACTGCCATTTAAGGACAAAAAATGCTTACCGTCGCAATTATCGTCTTCGCCATCGCGGCCGTCGGAGGCCTGATTCTTGCCTCCCGCGTCCTGCGCGACAAATTTGCACCCTGGGTGCTATCGCTGCTGCATGCCCTGCTGGGAGCTGTGGGCCTGATACTGCTCATCATTACCTTGGCCGAAGGGGCTGCCTCGCAGCCGGTGCTGGTTGGCTTCATCCTGCTGCTGATTGCGGCGCTGGGAGGGTTCTTTCTTGTTTCCTTTCACGCACGCAAGCGGCTTCCACCCAAGGCCGTCGTGGTTGTGCACGCCACCGTTGCGGTGATTGGCTTCCTTACGTTACTTAGCGCCGTACTCTAAAGCCATGCGCCATCCTCTGCACCCCGCGCTGGTTCACTTTCCAATTGCCTGTTGGTCGCTGGCCACATTGGCTGATTTCAGCAGTCTTTGGCTGGGGGAATCCGCCTGGCGTTGGTCGGCTGGCCTGCTTATGGTGGGCTGTGCTGTTGCACTGCTGGCGATGGTGGCCGGCGTGCTGGAACTTTCCCGCGTGCCGGACGGCCCGGCGCTGCGGGATGTGTATCTGCATATGGGGCTTATGTTGGCCGCCTTTACGCTGTACACAGCGCGGCTTTTCCTGCGTCTGGATCATCTGCAGCCGCTGGCCCCGGATGTGCTGGCACTCTTGCTGAGCCTGGCTGGCTTTATCACGCTGGCTATCGGCGGCTGGCTGGGGGGCCGCCTGGTGTACGGCCACGGCATCGGGCGCTGATTGCCTGGAGGCGACGGATTGTTTCGCGCGCGGCCTCCAGGCGGCCCTTTATTTATTACTGTGCTGACAGGCGGCTTTCCACCTGTCAGGTTCAGATGCGGTAGTTGGCTGGGCGCGTTTGTGAAGGTTCATCCGGCTTGAGTGTAGAACCACCCTGTCCTTTGTTGCCGCAATGATTGAACAGCAGGTTCAGCAAGACTGCCACCAGGGCGCTCATGGCCACACCGCTGCCAAAAATCGTTTGTATATTGGCCGGCAGGCTATGGTACATGCCCGGAATCAATACTGGCAGCAAGCCCAGTGCCAATGCCAGCGTGCAAGTAACCAGGTTGCCCGTTTGCGTAAAGTCGACTCTGGCCAGCATCTGGATGCCAAGCACACTGATGATCGCAAACACGACGACAGCCGTGCCGCCGACGACCGCGGGCGGGATGCCGTTGAGCATCCGTGCCATCGGTGTAAAGCCGATCACGATAAGCAGCACGCCGGCAACAGCCGTCACGTAACGGCTACGCACCCCGCTGGCACGGACGATGCCGATGTTTTCTCCGCTGGTGACCATGACCGGTGTGCCAAACAGCCCGCCGATGATGGAGATAATGCCGTCCGAGCGGATCACGCGCGGTACATCCCGGGTGGGGTCGACTTCGCGCCCCACAATTTCACCGTTAATGACGGTCTGACCAGTGGCTTCTGCCATCGAGGCGAGGCTCCAGACCAGCATCGGGATTGCAGCGACCAGATCCAGATGCGGTATGCCGAAGGGAAACAGGGTCGGGGTACTGATGACGGGGCCTGCGATCAGCGCCGTGAAGTTGGTCTCACCAAGCACCATGGCAAAAAGCGTGCCGCCCACCAGGCCAAACGCAACGGCCAGCTGACGCAGAAAGCCGCGCAGGAACCTGAAGCACAAGACCGTCAACACAATGGTGACCAGTGCGAGCAGCAGCTGCATGGGATCACCAAAATGCTCGGTGCCCGGCCTGCCTGTGAACAGAAAACCGGTAATCTTGACCAGGCTGATGCCAATCACCAGGACCATGGTGCCAATGACCAGTGGTGGGAAGTACTTGAGGATGCGGACGAACAGCGTGACGGCCAAAAGGTAGAAAATACCGGTCAGGATGACCGCGCCGGCCGCTGTTTGCAGGTCTGTTCCCTGGGCAATCGAGATAAACAGAATCGTGGCGGCGCCGCCGGGCAGCATGATGAATGGCAGCCGTACGCCGATCTTGCCGATACCCACAGACTGCAGGATCGAGCCCAGGCCGCAAAACACGAAAACGCTGGATAGCAGGGCCGAGGAAAGCGCCTCGGACAGGTTCAGGGCCTTGGCAATCAGAAAAACGGATGATACGGGTGCTGCAACCATCACAAGAATGTGCTGGATGGCGAACATGAACAGCTTGCCGACGGGGCGGATCTGATCCACCGGGTGGATTTCTTCCACCAGGGCATCACCCTGAGAAGGATGGTTTGTCTCCATGACTGGCCTCTAAGTGCGGTTTATGGGTTTACGAAATCGATTTGGGTTTATGTTTTTTGTTTCCCAAATCGATTTATGTGAATCCTCAATCTTGCCGTCATTTCTGTCAATATCGGGTTTACCCGGGTTATTGGGAGCTTGCCAGCCTATTGGATGATCATCAATCAATGAATTGCCCCAATTCGATTTGGCAGGTAGAATTTCATCACACAAATCGATTTGGGCAATACAGAACGGGAATTTCTCTGAACATTCCATCTGCCTTGTCCTGGGTTATTTTCCAAGGAGATCGGAGATGGACGCATTGAAGGAGATGCACAAACGGGCCGTCTTGCTGGCGCCAGACAAAGTGCTGCTGCCCGAAGGCGTGCGTTCGGGCTTCGGGGTGCGTGTCGAGGGCGGCATGATCACGGCAGTGGGGCCAATGGAACAGTTTGCCGGCCAGGATCTGCCCGTGTGCGCGCTAAAGCGTCGGCTGCTGATGCCTGGCTTTATCGATGCCCACCATCATGTCACGCAAACGTTTGGAAAATCGTTGGTGTTTGGTGAGCCGTCAGAAATATTCAAGCGTGTTTGGGTGCCGATGGAACAATACATGGACGCCGAGGCAATTGACGTGGCTACCCGCCTGGCGGCCTGGGAATCCCTGCGTGGGGGATTCACCACCGTGGCCGATGCGGGTACCCGGGCGACAGTTGGCATGGAAATCGTGGCCGATGCGGTCTCTGCGGTGGGATTACGATGTGTGCTGGGTGTTATCTGCAATGATCTGCAAGGCGGTCAGTCCGTCGCCTCAAAAGAGGAGATCCTGCAATTGGCACAGCATCATCTGCATCGATGGGGCGCAAGCCCGATCATCCACCCCTCTTTGGCGATCTCCATCCCTGAAGCGGCCAGTGACGAAGTCCTGGTAGCGGTTGCGCATCTGTCGCGCGAAGCCCGTGTCCCTTTCCAGACACACCTGAATGAACACCTGGCTGCGGTCGAGCGGTCCTTGGTTGCTACGGGGCTGCGTCCGCTGCAGCGGCTTGGCCACCTGGGCGCGATTGGCCCGGAGCTGCTGGCGGCCCACGCCACCTTGCTGACATCCAACGAAATCACCTTGTTGCGCGATTGTGGCGCTGCAGTAAGCTACAACCCTGTGGCCAGTGCCTGGAAAGGCAACGCTGTGGCGCCGGCCCTGTTGCTCAGTGAATTGGGCGTGCGGCTGGGGCTGGGCACAGACGGCACCCGCAGCGACGCCTTCCGCCTGATGGATGCGGCGGAGACCGCACAACGCCTGGCCTACACAATGGCGTCCGGAGACTCTTCTTCAGGGGGCGGCTGGCGCTGGTTGGATATGGGATTGCAAGGTGGCGCGGATGCGGTGGGTCTGACCAACAAGGTGGGAGTCATCACACCGGGCGCCTATGCCGACATGCTGGTGGTCAATCTGGATGTCCCCGAACTGGTACCTTCCTGGGATCTGGAGTGGGAACTGGTGCGGCTGGCAAACCGGGACCAAATCGAATCCGTGATTGTCCACGGGCGGCTGCGGCTTGACCGTGGCATGCCGGTGGATTGGGACGGCAGCGCCCTGATGGATCGTGCCCGTACCTTGGCGGAAAATATTGTCGCAAGCGCACCCATCCATCGGATCAATCCCCTAGCCAGTGAGCATCGCGCCCAATGGGGAGCTCGCCACCCATGAGCCCAACCATATTCATGCTGATCGGGCTTGCCGTCTTTACTGCAGCATTTGCCCAAGGTAGTAGTGGCATGGGGTTTGCCATGCTGTCGGCGCCGATTGTCACACTGTTTGCGCCGGGCCTGATCCCGGTGATGCTGCTGGTGCTGATGATTCCGCTTAACGCGTATGTTGGCTGGCGTGAGCGTGCTGCCATCGATTGGCGGGGCGTGAAGCTGATCAGTATCGGCCGGTTTGCGGGCACGTTTTTGGGCTTGTGGATCTTGCTGGTGGTCAATCTGCATCAGCTGTCCCTGCTGATTGGCTGGTCTACCCTGATTGCCGCCATCGTGGCGCTGTTGTCTCCGTCCTTTGATCTGGGCAAGAAAGGCCTGGGCCTGGTTGGTCTCATCACAGGCATCACCGAAACATCAACCGGCGTGGGTGGGCCGCCACTGGCACTGGCGTATCAGCACAAAAGCGGCTCAGTCCTGCGCTCCACGGTTGCGCTGTGTTTTTTGGTGGGCGAGGTCATCTCTATCGTGGTTCTGGCGATTGGCGGCAAGGTGGATGCCCATACCTTGCTTGTTTCGCTACAGATGCTGCCGTTTTTGGTGCTAGGATCGTACGCAAGCAAATTTGTGCACCACCGCCTGGACGGGCCTTTGCTGCGCTATCTCGTCCTGGGTTTCTCAAGCGTCTCCGGGATCGTGGTGATTTTGCAAGCCTAAACCCTGATTGCCTCCCATGACCAACTACCGCCGTACGTCCAAACGAGTCACTATCGCTGATGTCGCCCGTGAGGCGGGGCTGTCGCCCACGACGGTGTCTCATTCTCTAAACGGCATCGGCCAGGTGGATCCACGCACGCGCCAGCATGTAAAGGATGTGGCGGCACGCCTGAAATATCGCCCAAGTGTCCGGGCCCAGCGCTTGCGAACCGGACGCTCTCATGCAATTGCCTTGCTGTCGTCCATGCCGGCTGCAGTCTCGGCCGGCGAATCACAACTGGGGTTTTTTACTGAACTGGCCATGGGCCTGGCCAGAAGGGCCCTGTTAAGTGGTTATGTCCTTGTGCTGGCACCGCCCATGGATCAGTGCGATCCCTTGTCCTTGATGGACATCGACGGTGCCATCCTGCTGGAGCCCGCACCGGATGACCTCATCGCCCAGGAGCTGGATGAGCGCGCAGTGCCTTATGTCACTGTCGGTGGCGAGCCTGGGCCAAACAATATCGATCTGCAGCATGCCGCCGCAGCAGATCTGCTGCTGTCGCATCTGCATGCTTCGGGTGCCCGGCGCCCGGGGCTGATCCTGGGTGCCAGCGGGCGGGCCTCTCAGCGCAGCTTTCACGAACGCTACCTGGCTGCGGCACAGGCCCAGGGGTTTACGCCTGTGGTGGCCATGGCCGCCGAAGAAGAAGGCGAAGCAGCCGGCCAGCAAGCTGCGGCGCGCCTGTTGGCAGAACATCCAGAACTGGATGCACTCTGTGTTCCGATCGATACCTTTGCCAGTGGTGCTCTGCACGCGATCGAAGCGGCAGGGTTAAGTGTCCCTGGAGATTTGCTGCTGACCACCCGTCATGACGGCGTGCGCGCCCGGATGTGTCATCCGCCACTGACGGCGGTAAATCTGCATCTGGACGCTGTTTCCAGCGTTGCGGTGCAGCGGCTTTTGCAGATCCTGGGCCATGAGATCAAGGATCCGCTGCTTGATCTCCCGGTGCCGGATCTGGTGGCACGGCTGTCGACAGGTGCGTAGGGGCGGCGCGCTGCCCGTTTTTTGAGTCGCACTGAGGTGCGCCAAGAAGCTCAACCAGCCGAAATTCGCATGGGGAGAGATCATGCCCTCGCCGTTGCGAGATCATGAACGTGAGAGAACCGAGATGCCAGGCGCGGCGTTCAAGTTCAACGAGTTGTCCGCTTGCGAGGTCGTCGCGAACCAGGTGCAGCGGCAAGTGTCCCCAGCCGAGACCGGCATTGAGAAGATCGCGCTTGGCGCTAAGATCATTAACCAGCCACTGGCGCTTGCCCGCAACACCCTGCTGGATCTTCTCTGCCCCGGGCTGGTTGTCCGTCACGACAATCTGAACATGTCTGCTGAATTCGTCCATCGGGATGGGCTCTGGTGTTGAAGCAAGCGGGTGGGAGGGCGCACACACCGTCACCATCTCCACCTCGCACAGCCAGTCGCGTTCTATGGCGTCCGGGTTCACCTCGGGCACGTTATTGATGGTGACGGCTAGCGCACATACTCTTTCGAGCACCAGGTTTTCGCCGCCTTGCATGGTGGTGATACGCAGGTCGATCAACGCGTTGTGGAACTCTGCCTGCAGCTTCCTCAGGCAGTTGATCAGGTGGCTGCGCGGGAAGTAGGCATCGACGGCAACCGAAACCTGCGGTGCCCCAGTTTTGGCGATCGAGCTGGCGCGGTTTTTCATCTCTTCTGTGCGGGAGATGACCGCTCTGGCGTCTTGTAAGAGGCTGTGCCCCGCGGCCGTGAGCTGCGCCTTTCGTGTGTTGCGCTCGAACAACTCGACATCAAATGCGGTTTCCAGCACCTTGATGGCATGGCTGATGGCGGATTGTGCACGCCTGAGTTTGCGCGCCGCACCGGAAAAGCTTCCTTGATCGCAGACGGCAACGAATGCGCGCAACTGGTTAATCGTGACGCTGTCGAGCATATTTGATCTAAATAATAGATTGAATTGAGCAATTTTTCGTCAATTGTATTGATACGTCAAGGTGCTTAGACTGTTTACTAACTTCAGTAAAGGACGCCGATTTGGCGACGTATTATGAATAGATTGAATGGAAAGACCGCTGAGCGTGGAACCCTGGATATCGTCTTTGCCAATGCCGGGGCAGGGAGCCAAATGGCGCTGGGTGAGATCACCGCTGAGCACATCGACGAAACTTTCGACACCAACGTGAAAGGGACGATTTTCACGGTTCAGAAGGCGTTGCCGCTGATGGGCAAGGGAGGGTCAATCATCCTGACCGGATCGAGCGCCGGTACAACAGGTGCCCCGGGCATGACCGCCAGCGAGGTTGCCGTGGACGGTGGCCTGGCACAACTTTGACGCGATCTGACTGCGTTAATAAATTCAAGGAAAGTATATGAGTTACGCAATTATCGGCTTTGGCAACATCGGCCAAGCACTTGCCAAGGCGTTTGCCCGCAATGGCATCGAAGTATCCGTAGCAGCCACACGCGACCCCGCCAGCTTCGCATCCGATGCGGCTACGATCGGGCCCACGATTCTTCCCAAAACACTGGAGGAAGCCGTCAAGGCCGACACCATCTTTTTGGCGGTTCGTTTCGAGTCGCACCCCGAGGTGGCGAAGGTGCTGCCCAGCTGGAAGGGAAAGACCATCATCGACGCGATGAATACCTTGGCCCCCTCCGAGGAACTGGATGGGCTCCTGTCTTCCGCATTGGTTTCAAGGGCATTTTCTGGCGCCAGGCTTGTAAAGGGCTTCAACCATTTGGGCGCGGGTGTCCTTGCTCGGGATCCCGCTGTAAACAGCGCCAGGAGAGTGGTGTTTCTTGCCGGTAATGATGATGATGCCGTCGCGTCGGTTGCCACGCTTGCCCAGCGGCTTGGCTTTGCACCTGTGAATCTTGGGAAGCTCGAAGAGGGCGGCGCACTTGTGCATGCACAGGACGCGGCCTGGGGGCCTCTGATTTTCCAGGATCTGTTCAAGCAAGAGGCGTAATCACGATTGTCCCTGCATAATTGAGCGTGCGGTACTGAGCCACCACTACCAGGAGGAAAAATGAGTACCCGCCTCAATCATTATGGACAGCCCATCGGCGAGCCATTGCCCGATTGGTCGGATCGACCGCTACCAGGGGATGTGGTGCTCCAGGGGACGTTTTGTCGCCTGGAGCCTCTTGTCGCAGAGCGCCACGCGCATGACCTCTATATGGCCTACAGCCAGGCGCCGGATGGACGTGACTGGACGTATCTTTCTGTTGGGCCTTTCGATGACCTGGCAGCGTATCTGCTGCATGCCAAACACCTGGAACACTCTGCGGATCAGAAGCATTATGCAGTCATTGATATGACGCTTGGGCGCGCAGTGGGGACACTGGCGCTGATACGCGCCGATCCCCGTGGCGGCGCCATCGAGGTCGGTTACGTCACGTTTTCGCCGCTGCTCAAACAGAAACCCGCCTCAACAGAGGCGCAGTTCCTCCTGATGCAATATGTTTTCGAAGGCCTTGGGTATCGTCGCTACGAATGGAAATGCGACAGCCTCAACGCGCCATCCCGCAAAGCGGCCGAGCGGCTGGGCTTTATCTTTGAAGGCATCTTTAGACAGGCCACGGTCTATAAGCAGCGATCCCGCGATACGGCCTGGCTTGCCATCACCGACAAAGAGTGGCCGCGCCTCAAACGGGCGTTTCTAGCCTGGCTGGCCCCTAAAAACTTCGATGAACGGGGCAAGCAGCATAAGTCGCTGGCTGAAATCAGGAACGAGACGGAAAAGGGTTAGGACGGGTTGGCCAGCGTCGCGCCGCCGTTTGCGGGTGTATTGATTATCAGACGCTTGAGCCGGCACAGCCGTTCACGCAGCAAGGTGTCGGCCAGCGGCTCGGGCGCGTGGCCCAGCGCAACAGAGTCGACAGCCACAGCCTGTACGGCAGCGTCCAGGCGCGATGGTTCCGCCCGCCACCAGTCGGCCAGCAATTGATCGGGGGTGCACACCCTCAAGCCCTGGCGCCGCAGTTCGGATCGGTTGAAATCCTTTAGATTCCATGTCATTACGTGCACGGCTGGCGGGCGCTGCAAGCCGCAGCGTGCTCTACGTGCCAAGCCTGCTGCGATCACGTGAAAATCCTTGGGGTCGCTGTAGCGCAACCCGACTTCATAGGGGTCGGTGTTGGGCTCCATGGCCCCAGGAAAGCGCTGGTTCATGTCTGCCCATTGATTCGCCAGTTTTTCAGGTGGAACCTGCCAGACACGCTCGGCGTTGCGGCGCCACTCCTCGCCGATGCGTTCTGTCCAGATCGGCTGAAATACGCCTTGTTCGGCCACGCGCAGCAGCAATTGGCGCTGCACCGTGGACATCAGCACACAGGCATCAAGAACGACAAAGGGTGGGGCAGGGCAGGCCTGTGGGTGAGAGATTTGCTGAGGCTGGGGCATTTCAAAGGCCCGCCTCATCGGATGCGACAAATCCGCCGGTCTGGCGCCGCCACAGATGTGCGTACAGTCCGTTTCGGGCCAGTAATTCAGTATGGGTGCCGGTTTCGGCGATGCGGCCCTGATCCAGCACGATCAGGCGGTCCATACGGGTGATGGTGGATAGCCGGTGTGCGATGGCAATGACGGTTTTACCCTGCATCAGGATGTCCAGACTGTCCTGGATGGCGGCCTCGGTATCCGAATCCAGGGCGCTGGTGGCTTCATCCAGCACCAGGATGGGAGCGTCTTTTAGCAGCACGCGGGCGATGGCGATGCGCTGGCGTTGCCCGCCAGACAGTTTTACCCCGCGTTCGCCTACCGTGGCATCCAGGCCGCGCTGGCCGTCGCGGTCGACCAGATCCGGGATAAAGCTGTCGGCCTGGGCCTTGCGGATGGCCTGCAGGATGTGCGCTTCGCTTGCATCGGGCCGGCCGTACAGGATGTTGTCCCGGATCGAGCGATGCAACAAGGACGTATCCTGGGTGACGACGCCAATCTGCATCCGCAAGCTTTCCTGGGTAACCTGGGCGATGTCCTGCCCGTCGATGGTGATGCTGCCCCCCTGGATGTCGTGCAGGCGCAGCAACAGGCTGACCAGGGTGGATTTCCCGGCGCCGGACGGCCCGATCAGGCCGACCTTTTCTCCGCCGTGGATGCTCAGGTTCAGCCCGGTAAAGACGGGTTGCTGTGAATCATAATGAAAGTGCACATCGTGCAGGTGCAGGGCACCCTCAACCAAGCGTAGCGGTGGGGCGCCAGCCTCATCCTGGACTGCCCTGGGTTGTGAAATCGAGGTAATGCCGTCTTGCACTGCCCCGACGTTGGAGAAGATGCTGTTGACGACCGTCATGACCCAGCCCGACATATTGCTGATGCGGATGACCAGGCCAGTGGACAGTGCGATATCGCCCACCGTGACTTCGCCCCGGCTCCAGAGCCACAGCGCCAGCCCGGACGTGCCGGCGATCAGCAGGCTGTTCAGGGCCGTGACCCCCGCGTCCAGCGCGGTGGTGATGCGGGTCATGCGGGCCAGTTTGTCGGTCTGTTCGGCCAGCGCTTCGGCGACGTAGGCTTCTTCTCTCTGGCGATCAGAAAAGAGCTTCAGCGTCAGGATGTTGCCGTAGCCATCCACGATGCGGCCCATCAGTTTGGAGGCTGCCGCCGAGGCCTGCCAGGAGCGGTCTTTCATGAGCGGCACGCAAATCCGCAGCAGAACCACGTAGATGATGATCCAGACCAGCAGCGGCAGGGCCAGTCGGTAGTCTGCGTGTACAAACAGGGCGGTTGCGCTGCCGGTGTAGACCAAGACATACCAGAGCGCATCCACCAACTGAACGGCGGAGTCGCGCAAGGCATCGCCAGTGCGCAGGATACGGTTGGCAACCCGGCCGGCATAATCGTTCTGAAAGAAGCCCAGGCTTTGGCGGATCACGTAGCGGTGGTTCTGCCAACGGATGCGGTTGGTCAGGCTGGGGACAATGGTTTGGTTGACCAGCAAATCGTGCAGGCCGCTGAACACAGGCCGGGCAACCAGCGTGATCAAAGCCATCCAGGCCAGCTCGTGCCCGTGGCGGGCGAAGAAGCCCGGCTCGGGAATCTCCTTGGCCAGGTCTACGATGCGGCCGATAAAGCCAAATAGGGCCACTTCGATTGAGGCTACCCCCAGCCCGACCACCAGAATAGCCAGAAACACCGGCCAGACCTGCACCAGGTAATGGAGATAGAAGCGTCCCACCGCAGTGGGCGGCATGCGTTCGTCCGGCTCCTGGAAGACAGGGATCCGGGACTCGAACCAGCGAAAGAGAGGCGTAAACAGGGCGGTATCGTGAGTAAGAAGATATCGTCATTTTACGCGCAGGGGATGCCTGGTTGGCGTTTTGCTTGACCAACTAACAGCAAGCTTAAAACAGTGCCCCTGGCGTATGAATTCAGGGTCGTGTCAATGTCCGACTGTACTATTTAAGCTTGAAGTTTCTACAGAAACGGCGCATACGCTAGGCGGCGCGCGATATGGCAGAGTCATTTGCCATCTACGACTGAGAGCCAGCTTCAGACTTCCCTGTCGCACCCACTGCACACCACCCGGACGGCCAGGCGCCTGCCCACCGGGAGTATTCATGGCTGATGAAAACGTCACCATCATTGCAAGATCCGCGCGGCCATCCGACGGTGACGACGAACTGACCCGCCTGTTCAGTGCGTATACGATATGCGCAACGATCTGGCTGATCTTTGCCACTGCGGTAGGTGTCCTGCTTTCGTTAAAACTCGTGTCACCAGAACTGGCCACCGCACTGGCCCTGACATTTGGGCGCCTGCGCCCCATCCACACCAACGATACCTTTTATGCCTGGGCCAGCCCGGCGCTGATTGGCCTTGCCCTCTATATCTCTGCAAAGAGCTCTGGCACACGCCTCTACAGCGCGAAGCTGGCGTGGGCAACACTGGTGCTGCTAAATGTCGCAGCCATTGCCGGGACGGTTACGCTGGATCTGGGCTACAACAACGGCGGCCAGGAATATCGCGAATGGCTGTGGTGGATCCGAGCCATCCTGGGCGCCGGCCTGGTGACTGCTGCGTGGAACATGATTGCCACGGTGGCGCACCGCGAAGGCAAGGATATCTACCTGTCCAATTGGTACACCATCGGCGGCACTTTGTGGACGATTGTCATTGTGGTGGTGACGATGGTGCCCTGGTACCAGCACGGGTTGGGGCAGGTTGCGGTTCAGGGCTACTACATGCATAACGCCGTGGGCATGTGGTTCACGCCGCTGTCGCTGGGTGTTTTTTATTACGCCCTGCCCAAGTTGATGAACCGGCCCATCTATTCGTACTCGTTGGGGATCTTTGCGTTTTGGACAAACCTGGCGTTTTACCCGCTGCTGGGCGCGCACCATTTTCTATTTAGCCCCTTGCCGTGGTGGCTGCAGACAACCGCCATCGTCGCCAGCGTGGCAATGCTGGTGCCCGTGTGGGGCGGCAGTGCCAATTATTTGATGACCATGCGCGGGCGCCCCGAGCGCATGCGCCGCACTCCGGCCATGTTCATCCTGGTGGGTGTGCTGGGCTATCTGTTGGGGTCTACCCAGGGCACGGTCGAGGCCTTCCGGTCCGTGCAGGCAATGTGGCACTTCACCAATTACACCGTGGGCCATTCCCACCTGACGATGTACGGGTTTGTCACTTTTGCGATCTGGGGCGGCATCTACGCGCTGCTGCCCAAGGCAACCGGCAAGGCGCCCAATAACCTGCTGCTGGGGATTCATTTCTGGCTGGCCACGGTTGGCATCATCGTGTACGTGCTGGCGTTGTCCATCGGCGGTTCGATACAGGGGCTGGACTGGATACACGGTGCGCCGTTCATTCAGTCGGTGGTGGATATGGGGCCTTACTGGCTGTGGCGTTCTGTGGGGGGCACCTTGATGTTTCTAAGCCACCTGGTGTTTGCGTGGAATGTCTGGACGATGACGTATCGGGGCTCGTCCACGGCTGCGCATACCTCCATCCCCCTGCCGGCGGAGGCCTGAGACCATGAATAAACTTATTGCCATTGCGGGTGGCTCGACACTGCTCTATATCGTTTTGTCGGTACTGATGGCGGTTTTGCCCGGCATCGAGTTATCGCAAGTGCCACCCGGGCCGGAGGTCAATCAACTGACCCTGTGGCAGCAAAAGGGCAGGCAGGTTTACATCAGCGAAGGCTGTGTCTATTGCCATACCCAGCAGGTCAGGCCGCAAGCCATCGATCGCGTGTTTGGCCGGCCATCGGCGCCTGGGGATTTTGCCTACCAGACCCCCGAGCTGCTGGCATCCGAGCGCACCGGGCCAGATCTGACCAATATCGGCAAGCGCCAATCCAGCAAGATCTGGCAGTACATCCATCTGTATGATCCGCGTGCCGTCGTGCCGCAGTCGGTCATGCCGTCGTTTCCTGCGTTGTTCAAGCTTGTGGCGCAGGCCCCGCAGGGCACGCAGCCCGTGCCTGTGCCCAAGGCCTATGCGCCGGCCCATGGCGTGGTGATTCCCAGCCCCGATGCCCAGGCCCTGGTGGCGTATCTGTTGTCCCTGAAGCAGCCCGCTCTGCCCAATACCCAGGCTGCCGGTGCGCCCGCCGCCGCGGCGCAGGCGCCAACAGGTGCGACGACGGCGGCCGGGCCTACAGGCAGTAAGGGTGCAAGCACCTTTAACGCTGCGGATGGTGCGAAGCTGTTTGCATCCACCTGCGCCGCCTGCCATGGCGCGCAAGGGGCAGGGGTTCCGGGTGTGTTCCCCCCGCTGGCGCAAAATCCGGTGGTCAATGCCAAAGACCCCACCGAGCATATCCACGTCGTCTTGCACGGCCTGCACGGCAGGGTTATCAATGACATTACTTATGCCGCGCAAATGCCGTCCTTTGAATCCCAGTTAAGCGACAGCCAAATTGCCGACATCATCGATCACGAACGGACCTCCTGGGGTAATCAGGCGCCAACCGTGACTGCGAAAGACGTGGCTGCCGTACGGGCTAAAAAATAGGAGGCCTGCATCATGATAATGGACAGTTTTGCAAACCATTTGATCGGCAATCTGATCATTATTGCTGTCTTTGGGTTGGGTGCCATCGGGTGTTTTGTTGCCGCCATCATCATGCTGGTCAAGCCTGGCGAGCAGGATAAGAATCACCCGAAATATCTGATCATGGATGATGATCGATAAAGGAATCAAGGTCATGGAAGAAGAATCCCGCATCCGCATTTACCTGGATGACCGCCCGGATCCCATCGCGGATTACGAGCCGCCAGTTACCGTCAGCCTGGACACGCATGCATTGCCGGACGGCCCGCATCGCCTGCATATCGAGGCGCGCAGCCACAGTGGGCGCATTGGTGTGCGCGAGGTGCCGTTTCAGGTGCGCAATGGTCCGGGCATCACCCTGACGGGGCTGCGCAGCGACTCGGTCGTGCATGGCGACCTGAGCTTTACCGTCAATGCCTTTGGCGCAGAAGAGCGGTTCGAACCTCGTCGCGCCGAGTCGCCCTCGCCGATACCGGTATGGCTATGGGTGCTGTCGCTGATCATCGTCGCGTGGTCCGCATGGTATGTGGCTGTGCAGTGGGAGCCACCCGCGCCATTTGCCAGTACACCAACCTACGTCCACGGCACGATGTGGCAGCATTGACTTGACTCTGGATCTCCTTGACCCTTATGGCGCCCTAGATGCAGGAGAGCAAATTCCGGGCGGCGCCATGGCGGTCTTCAAGGTGCTACCCTTGGACAGAATATGTCAGTTGCAATCTATTGGTAGGAGCTTCACATGGTCACCCGTATCAAGATCGATTTCGTCTCCGACGTGTCTTGTCCCTGGTGCGCGGTGGGGTTGGGCTCGCTGGAGCAGGCATTGTCCAGGATCGAGGGCGAAATCGAGGCAGAACTTCATTTCCAACCCTTTGAGCTGAACCCGGACATGCCGCCCGAAGGGCAGGATACCGTCGAGCGTCTATCGCGCAAGTACGGCATGACGCCAGAACAGGTTCGCCAAAATGGCGAACTCATCACGGCACGGGGTCGCGAGGTCGGCTTCACCTTCAACATGGACAAGCGCACGCATACGTACAACACCTTCGATGCGCATCGGCTTTTGCATTGGGCGGGCCTTGAAGGGCACCAGCTGGCATTGAAGCATGCGCTCTTGAAGGCGTATTTCACGGACGGCGAGAATCCCAGCGATCACGAGACTCTGATCAGGTTGTGCCGCGAGTCGGGGTTAAACCAGGATCGCGCACGCGAGATTCTAAACTCCGACGAGTATTCGGCGGACGTACGATCGCGTGAACGGTTTTACACCCAGCAGGGTATCAATTCTGTCCCTTCCATCATCCTGAACGATCGGCACCTGCTCCAGGGCGGCCAGCCCCCCGAGACATTCGAGCAGGCGTTGCGGCAGGTGGCTGGCGCCGGGTAAATCTCAGGGAATCTCCGCTCCCGTGCGTCTGTGCCCCAAGGCTGCCCTGAAAGCACGTTTCGCCAAGTTGCTTCGTGGCGCTTCTTCTTTCATTCAGCCAACGTGACGTTCACCATCCACGGCGTGCCGAAGCGATCTCGGGTCATGCCAAAGCCCGGTGACCAGAAGGTTTTGGCAAACGGCATCACGACCTGACCACCTTGTGCCAGCGCGTCAAACAGGCGCTGGCCTTCGGCTGTGTCGGCTGCACGGATTGAGACCCACATGCCTTGCGGCGCCTGATAGCCGCCGCAAGCAGTGTCCACACCCGGCATGGCGTCGGATCCGAACAGCGATTGGTCTCCCATTTGCAGATGCACATGCATGATGCGCTGCCTGGCCGATTCGGGGATGGGCGGCATATCGGCGGTAGGCGGGATTTCGCCGAAGGTGCCTTGGTAGACGATGGTGCCGTTGAACAGTTTGGCGTAGAAGGCAAAGGCTTCGGCGCACTCGCCGTCGAAATTGAGATAGGGGGTGAGCTGCATCAGGATCTCCCAGGATTTCTGTGAATGATGAGGGTGTGGACGCTGTACACTTGGTGTTAATATGAAAGCCTGAGTGGACGCCGTCCACATAAAAATTGTTTCCAAATGTCGGATGATCCTTTGCGCCCGGCCCGCCGCACCTATAGACACGGGAACCTGCGGGCCGCGCTGCTTGAAGCGGGTGTCGCGCTGGCGCGCGAGGGTGGGCCTGATGCCGTGGTGCTGCGCGAAGTGACGCGGTGCGCAGGTGTGGTGCCAAACGCGGCCTATCGCCATTTTGCGAACCATCAAGCGTTGTTCGAGGCGGTCCGAGGGGTCGCGCTATCGCAACTGGCGTACGCCATCGAGGCCGAGATCAATGCGGTGCAACCCCTGGACGATCCGCGTTTGCGCGCGCGGGCTTCGTTTCGCGGTGTGGGGCTGGGCTATTTGCGCTTTGCGCGTCGGGAGCCCGGCCTGTTCCGCACCGCTTTTGCGGCGCAGCCGTTCGACTTGAACGAAACTCCCCACTCTGACAATGAGTCGGCACAAGGTGCCAGCGGCCTGGATCCCTTCCAGTTGCTGGGCCAAGCCCTGGACGGAATGGTCGATGCGGGTCTGATGCTCCCCGCACGTCGCGCCGGAGCAGAGTGGATGGCGTGGTCGGCTGTTCACGGTATGGCGTTCTTGGTGCTTAATGGCCCCTTGCGGGGCCGGAGCGAAACCGAACACCAGGCGCTCGCCGAACAGCTGGTGGCGATGGTTGAGCGAGGGTTGCTGGCGGAGCTGGGCGGTTGATCGACCGCCTCACGCCCACACGATGTTATTGCTAGTTGTGGCTCGCACCGTTCTTGCTGAGACGACGGCCAGCGCTTCTGGACTCAGGTGCAACCTCATGGGCACTGTGACGGCGGGGAAAGTGGGCGTGACGGTGTAGGTTCTGGTGAGGTACGGATGACTGCTTACGGCCAGTTGCGGACGGTCAAGCATCTTCCCGGTAGCGGACGTTCAATAGTGTCTCTGACCTGCTTCGCTCCCTCTATGAAGGGAGGTCGCTGGCCCATCCGCGCACTCACAGCCTGCCAGTAGGCGCAAATTGGCAGCGCTCCGTCCGGCAGCGCACAGACTGCGGCCGTACGTCCGCGTAGGTTCGCTTCAGCAGTTTCGATTCGAAAGTTCAATGTGATTGCTGCGGGCGGTCGTCGCAGTTGCGCGGAGGCGATGATGTACAATCACGGGATCGGCAGATAGGTTCTTCGAAGCTGCAAGAGTTAAAACATTCACACATGAAAGATTGAAATGGATACACGATTATTTGCTTTCGTCGGCGCAGACATTGGCCCTTGGCGGATTGTCAGGGCCGAAACGAGAGTTGGCGAGCCCCTGCCTGAAGCCAAAAGGCTCAACGTCGTATCCGCTTCAGAGTTGCAGTCTGAAACCAATGCACCCTGGATACTTCGTGGAATAACCAGCAATGAACGATATGTCATGCGCGCAGAGAAGAATGAAATTGTAGCGAAGCAGCAAGGTCTGGCGCGCCCAGAAGCAACGTGCGGTGCGCTAATACCGATCCGGAAGAACGCAGCTTGGTGGGAGCTCACGCAAGACGAACGCCGGAGCGTTTTCGAACAGTCGAAGCACGTCCAAATCGGGCTTCAGTATTTGCCTGCAGTAGCGCGCAAGCTCCACCACTGCCGCGACCTCTCAGAGAATGAACCGTTCGATTTTCTGAATTGGTTCGAATACGCGCCAATTCATGAGGTTGAGTTCAACAGGCTGCTTTCCGAACTGCGTGCGTCAGAGGAATGGAAATACGTCGACCGAGAAGTCGATATTCGTCTTACGCAAGCACAGGTCTAACCCGCCGATGAACACGGACCCCCAACAGCGGCGCGTTGCGCCGCCGTTTCGGGCCGGTTATCGGCAACGTAGAACTCTCGGATACAGTTGTTCTGTAATAACTTCTCAAGCCAAATTGATTTTTGGAGTGGATATGGAAATGGAATCAAGAATATTTTCGGTAACAGAATATATTCGTCCGTCTGACGGCGAACCAATTCGTTCAGTGGTTCTGGAAACCAAGGACTCAGCAGTTGTTGTTTGGCATGCCCATCCTGGGCAAGAAATAACCGCTCATGTTCACCCGGACGGCCAAGATACTTGGACGGTTATCTCTGGAGAGGCTGAGTATTACCAAGGAGGCGGCAAAGTCGCTCATCTAAAGGCTGGAGATATTGCCATAGCAAAACCTGGCCAAGTGCATGGCGCTCTAAATACTAGTCCAGTGCCGTTTGTATTTGTCTCAGTGGTTGCATCTGGCAACGCGGGTTTTGCGTTGGCTGAAAAATAGTCTTTCTCAAATGTGTGCCCCAGAGAGTTCTAACCCATCCATCAACACGGACGCTGCGCGATGAAGCCGCGCCGCGCCGGCTAACTCCACGTTGAGCGTCAGCTTTCCATATGTCTGGGGGTCTGCAACGGGTCGGACAGCGACTGTAAGATCGCTGCCTACCTACATGAGTTGGCTACACATCCAACTGCTCAGCTAGTTCAAGGGCGTCATCGACCTCGATGCCAAGATAACGAACAGTACTTTCCAATTTTGTGTGCCCCAACAGGATCTGCACTGCCCGCAGATTGTTGGTCTTCTTGTAGATCATTGATGCCTTGCTCCGACGCATTGAGTGCGTACCGTAGGCGGTCGTATCCAGTCCGATTTCCTTGACCCAACCATGCAGAATCCGAGCGTACTGCCGGGTCCCGATGTGGGGCGAGCCATGGATCCGGCTTGGGAAGAGATAGTCGTCCGGCTGCAAACCGGTCTGCCGAATCAACGCCTCGACGCTCTCACGCGTTGTCGGAGTGATCTCGAATTGAACAGGCCTATGGGTCTTTTTCTGCATCACAATCGCCCGATTGGCAATCTGGTTCCCATGGCATACATCACGCACATGAAGGCTGACCAGATCGCAGCCACGAAGCTTGCTGTCAAAACCAAGATTAAAGAGAGCAAGCTCCTTGACGCGATCCTGCATCTGCAGGCGCACACGGATTGACCAGATGTCCTTCGGCTTTAACGGTGCCTTCTGACCGATTATTTTGCCTTTGTTCCAAGGCCGATGCGTGGGCACGAGGGTTAATGTATTAGCACTCATCATGAGTCTCCCAAAGAAAGGGCGACAGCGCCGCCCAGTCGACAAGACCAAGGCCATCCCCAGGTCCTCATCGAATCCATGGCATCATGAAAGATTACTGTCTATTCATCGGCCCGTCACCGACCAGGACCGGTCGGTGGAGGCTACCGCCTAAGCGGATACTCACCATCTGCATGCGGTATGCTGGTCGTGTTTTCTGGTTGCTGGATTTTCCGCATGTCATTTGGCGCAAAGGACGTTTTCTCTATCTTGGCAGAGGCGAAGAAGCTTGCCCAGCAATACCGCGTACTTACCGGCAAACCGCTAGGGATAACTGGGGAAGTTGCGGAATACGAGGCTGCTCGCATTCTTGGCCTTGAACTCAGTTCGGCGAGACAAGCTGGCTATGACGCCATCGAAATTCGCAATGGGGAGCCGTTCTACTTACAAATAAAAGGCCGGTGCGTGTTTGAAGGCAGCAAGCCAGGGCAACGCATGGGTTCCATCGATATCAAGAAAGAATTTGATGCTGTCCTCCTTGTTCTTCTCGACGAAAATTTTGATGCTACCGCCATCTATGAGGCTCCACGTGAATCAGTAATCGCCGCGCTAACCAAGCCGGGCTCCAAGTCTCGCAATGAACGTGGTGCTCTCGGTATATCAAAATTCAGATCTATCGGGTCCGTTCGGTGGCAACGCGCAACTTAAACCTGGCTCACCAATGAATTGGGCTTACGCGGATGGCCATGCGGCGTCCGTTGTGACTACGCTAACGACAGCTTTTTTCAGTCATCAATGGCTTCTACGGGTCGATTTTAGGCATTAACGATCTGCCCTTCTCGGCCAATCGCGGTCTTTCAAGAAATCGCTGATAAGCCGCCACTGACAGCATGCAAAATGCATGCGAATAAAGCACTCTGCCGCTTTTCGCCTTCCCGATAACAAAGTTATCCCGTTTGATGGAGTAATAATGACTCGAACCGAACACATTTGCCTTATGGCCGAGTACAACGAGTGGATGAATGCCAAGCTTTATGAGGCGGCTAGACGATTGCCTGATCAAGAGCTGTTAGCAGATAGAAAAGCCTTCTTTGGCTCGATTCTTGGGACACTTAACCACTTGATAGTTGGCGATACGATTTGGTTGAACCGATTTGCAACCCATCCGGCCAACTATTCATCTCTAGAGGTGGTGCGGAGTCTTCCGATACCAACAAGTTTAAATCAGCTAGTCTTTGCTGACATTCGAGGCCTTTCAGAACGCCGAGCATTGCTTGACCAGACGATCAGAAAATGGGCAAATTCGGTCGCTGACCAAGATCTGGATTTTGTTCTCAGCTATTCGAACATGAAAAACGTGCCCGCAAAACGCAACTTCTACAGCCTACTCGTGCACTTTTTCAATCATCAAACCCACCACCGTGGTCAGGCAACTACCCTCCTATCTCAAGCGGGAATTGATGTTGGAGCCACTGACATGCTGATGCTTATTACGGATGAAACAATGGCATAATGAATCGCCCCGGGTTTTCTATGAATCGCCCCGGAATTACTAGACACCCACATGCCTCATAATGAGGTTAGTCAGGAGGTGTCATGAGTACAAGTACGATGCAAAAACGATTTACCGAAGAATTTAAGATTGCAGCAGTTCGCCAGATCACCGAGCGCGGCCATAAAGTGGCTGATGTAGCTAGTCGATTGGGTGTTAGCACCCATAGTCTTTATCAGTGGCGTAAACGTTATGCTGGTACGGATGCTGAGCGCCAGCAAACGGACGAGCAATCTGTAGAAATTCGTCAATTAAAGGCTGAACTACGCCGGGTAACTGAAGAGCGAGATATATTAAAAAAAGCCGCGGCGTACTTCGCGAAACAGTCCCTGTGAAGTACGCCTTTATCCGGGATAATGCCACCGATTACCCAGTGCGTCGCTTGTGCACAGCCCTTGAGATCCACCCAAGTGGTTACTACGCCTGGCGTCACTGCCCAGATAGTCAAAGAACAATTGAAGATCGGCGTTTGGTGGGATTAATACATGAGAGCTGGGACGATAGCGATCGTCTTTATGGCTACCGCAAGGTGACGCATGATCTGCGCGACTTGGGGGAAATCTGCGGCAAGCATCGAGTTGCCCGGCTAATGCGCCAGAACCATCTGCGTTCACAGACAGGCTACAAACGTCGCCCGGGTAAAAAATATGGTTACCCCAGTGTTGTGGCACCAAATCACCTGCAACAGCAATTTGATGTCGATGCGCCTAATCTGGCGTGGGTAACCGATATCACGTATATCCGCACCCATGAAGGATGGTTGTACTTAGCTGTGGTTTTGGATCTCTTTTCCCGCCAGGTAGTCGGCTGGTCAATGAACAGCACCATGAGCAAAGAGCTGGTCCTGAACGCGTTGTTGTCAGCTGTCTGGCGCCGCCGCCCCTCAGGGGAGGTCATCGTACATAGCGACCAGGGCAGTCAGTTTGGGAGTCATGATTGGCGGGATTTTTTAAAAGCTCATAAACTGAAGCCCAGTGTGAGTCGGCGTGGCAACTGCTACGACAATGCCGTTGCAGAAAGCTTCTTCCAATTGCTCAAAAGGGAGCGTATCCGTAGGAAAGTTTATGTCACGCGTGAGTTGGCGCGTGCTGATGTGTTCGACTATATTGAGGTGTTCTACAACCCAAAACGTCGGCATAGTCATGCACAAAACCAATCGCCTGTCGCGTTTGAGGAACAGTATTATTTAAAGAACGGGACTGTCTAGAAAACCCGGGGCGATTCAGTACTACTGAAGCCCACGAAAGTTCTAGGAAGTCCCATCCCAAACCCTTTAACGGTTCTTTAACCCATTCTATGGGGAGTGTTGTTTGATTTCAAGAGTGAGCTATTTCGCAGACGCTCGCGTAGCTGTTACATGTATCTTACTTGTTTATGCCACGGCCGACTCCTCGAATTGATGCACAGGCGGATCATCATCCAGAAGGTTGATCTGCGGCTGATACAGCCCACGCACTAGGATCTGCTTCAGTTCAACCAGGCTGCCTCGCGTCACACCGGGGGCCACAGCTTGTGCCCCAAGAATCGGGATGCCCATCTTGTGCAGCTTTTCGGTCAGTGATTTTGGGGACGTCTCCAACTGGCGGGCGAGTTCGCTGACAACCTTGTAGCGCCCCATGAAATCGTGAACTGCACTCATGCCGATCCAGTAGACCACCCGGCCACGTGTTTCTGTTGGGGCCGCAGCCAGCATGCCCGCCTTGACCCAGTGGCGGATGCTCTCAGATTTCCAGCCCCTGATGCGCGCAAGATGTTCGGCGGTCATGAGTGTCACGGCTTGGGAGTTGCCGATGATCTGGGTGAGCGCGTCCTTGTCGAACAGAAGCTGACCAAGGTGACTTATTTCGCCGGCATTGATGGGGCGCAGTGTCCCCTGGGCAATGTGCTCGAAGACCTCGTCGATGGCCATCCTGCTTGTTCCGATGCGCCGGTTGATGTCGTTTAGCGCAATCGTCTGTGTGGCGTCTGCATCTGGTTTGATCAGACCAAACAGGAAGGGCTCCACCGCCTGCACGTCCGCCAGATCGTATGGCTTATGGGCATTCAAATCCCAGTCCGGTCGCGTTCGCTTGGGCAGCAGGCCCACAGGGGTAAGCTGTTTGAGGACGGACTCGTTGAGCTCTGTGCGCTTGAGCACCTCCAGTTGATTGAGCGCCGTCCCCAGGTATTGCCTCAATGAGGCACATTCCTCCTGTGTCACAGTGTTGAAGGTGTTGGCCTTCAGGCCGCTGGCACCAGGTATGTTTGAGAGCATGACCCGCAAGCGCTCGGACTTCACGCCCAGGGTTTTTGCCGCCTAGGTGATACTCAGGTGGTGTGCGGGTGGCCCGTCCATGTATGCTGGTAGCAGGTGGTCAATCTAGAGGAGCAGTGCTACGGGATTCCTAATTTTGAATGTTTTCCTTGCACTGCTGGCTGCCGCCGCCTGCTGGGTTGCGATGCGTCCCGCGGGTAGGCCAAGCGCGCCCACCACCAAGATGAGGGGTGGCCGGCTCCGTCGGTGTAGCGCCACCCCTACCTCACGGTGGATCAAGCGGCGGTGAGATTGGGGGCCACCCCTGTAGGTCAACACTGGAGATTAGGCTACGCGGCACCCGAAGTGGGGCTTCTACGCAGTCCATCAAGCCAATCAAAACAGCATCCGATTTCGGGCATATCAGCCTTGATGGCCCGTGCGTCCATAGAGCCGATGGCAAGCTCCTGAGCCAAGATCGCTTCTTCGCCTTTCTCTGGATGACCAGAAACGTTCTCGATACAGCCGACCTTCCAGAGCCACAGGCTGTGCGCGCGCAACGTATCGTGCAAGTTGGTTGCGATCTCAGCGCCTTCTGGGTCCGCAGCAAAAATTGCCCAAGTATCTGCTGCCTGCCATCCGGTTTTGTCTTTCGTTGGGAGACCATTGCCACCCAGCGGAAATCCATGCTGAGTTTGCAGGCGTTGCAGTGCGGCTTTGCTGCGCTCGAGAGTAGCATCGTCTTTTGGGAGCATAGGCGTCAAGCCTTTGCGTGCTTCTGTGAAGGCGAAATCGAGGTCCGCAATGCCGCAAGCCTGAATGCCCATGGCGGCTAGTACCCGTAATGCTTTGGGGATGCCTGAACACGCCCTCATGGCAACGAAGGCAATCTGGTCAAGTTCAGGTTGCCGGCCACGCAGCCGTTCGTAGAGCAGTGGGAGCAGACGTATCTCTGTCTTCCCTTCACACAGCACTACAAGATCCGAGAAGTAGATTTCGGCCAGGTTTCCCAATTCGAACAAGGTTCGTGAGGGGGCCTCTGCTTCCTTCAGCGCAGCAGCGACGGCGTGCCGCAGAGGGATACGAGCTAACGTCCCATTCGTCTTGTCTTTATTCACGATCACTGCATCAGCAGCATTCTCTCTGCTCAACATGAGCGGCGAGTGCGTTGCGTAGACGACTTGAAAGCCCCTCTGTGATAAAGCTGCAAGTGCTTGCCGAAGTCGCCTGACTCCCTGCGGATGAAGATATAGCTCAGGTTCGTCAATAAGTAGAAGGCGGCGGGCGGCACCGGACTTCTCCGCAGTGTGTCGGTCAGCGAGATGTCGTATCAATGCCATTTGAATTGCCCGTTGAGCACCGGTGCCCAGCTGGTCGAATGTCCTCCGGTCGCCCGTGCTCATGTCGGTGATGTTCAAGCTACCAGCTTTGAAAAACTCCTTGATCTCGACTGTTTGCAGGCCCAACTCAATCGTGAGCCCCGGAAAAAAACTTCCGAGAGCCTCTGTCGCGCCTTTATCGAAAGTCTTCAGAAGTTCAGATCGCGACTCACCTTCTACACTGAGGATGCTCCGAACAGTCTGCATGGCTGCTGTCAGCTCGGCGTGTGCCTCAACGATAGGGCCCATGATCAGGTCTAACAGCGATTTCATCGTGCTGCCCGCCTTCGCCTTACCGAGGTCTTCTCCGAGGTCCTCCATTGCATCAATGCATAGTGCGTCCGGTAGTAAAGCCGAAACCGCCTGCGGTAACCCCGTTGGATAGGGCCTCCATGCTAGGGGGAGATCGTTGCCATGATAGGTTTCAAAATCGAAGACTTCACATGCGACCTTTTTGGTTCCGGGCTCGTTGGCGACAACGCGAATCCATATGGAACCGGACGTGCAGTAGGGCGCGATAGCCGCCCGGTGCTTTGGCTCCGGAATTAGTTCCAGGATCTCGTTGGTAATGCCATCGATTCGTGCGGTGACAACCACCGGCTCGCCGATTTTTGAAAAGTCAGATTCCGCTAGAGCGCTTGGTTTCAGTACCCAGGCGAGAGCAAACAGAATCGTCGATTTTCCAGCATTGTTCTGCCCGACAAGTGGGGTGAAGGACTCTATTGGCAGGCTTACATGCTGGCACGCCCGGAGGCCTACGATGTCAATAAAGCCGATCTTGTGCATTTCACCCTCCTATTGTGAACTAATGTTACACGCCCGACTGAGGGTTGCAGGGACTCACCACGCAATGGATAAGGCCTTTCCAGGCAAAAAAATGACCGCCAAATTAGGCGGTCATTCTCTCTGCTCCTATGAATGGCCAACTTTTCCCACAAAACTTGGCCATCTTTTCCGAAAACCAACAAAGCTCACACGTCGATATTCCCCGCCTGCAAGGCATGAGCCTCGATAAACGCACGCCTGGGCTCTACGTTATCCCCCATCAGCGTCACAAAAATCTCATCGGCGGCAATTGCGTCTTCGATCTGCACGCGCAGCAAGCGGCGTACGGTGGGATCCATGGTGGTTTCCCACAGTTGGCTGGGGTTCATTTCGCCCAGGCCCTTATAGCGCTGTTTGCTGATGCCGCGTTCGGCCTCGCTGCGCAGCCAGCGCATTACTTCGCGGAAGTCGGAGACGGACTTTTCTTTGGCCTTGTCGCCAGTGCCGCGACGCACCACGGCGCCTTCGCTGAGCAGGCCCATAAAGGTTTTTGCCGTGCGCGATAGGACGGCGTAGTCGCCACTACGCACGAAGTTGCGGTCGAAGGTGCTGACGCGCAGGTTACCAAAGTGTGGGCGGATGACGGCCAGGCGCCAGGCTTCTTCGATATCGTCGTACTGTGCTTCTACGTGCACGGCGGTGGGGTCCTCGGGGTCTTTCAGGGCTTTTTCCAGGGCGGCAGCGCTGTTGCGTGCGGCGGTTTCGTCCATCAGGCTGATGGCAACACCCTCGGCCATGGCGGACAAGGCTTCGGTATCCAGGATGCGGGATAGCCGTGCGATGACGTTATCGGCCAGCACATACTGGCGGGCCAAATCCATCAGCGCGTCGCCCTGGATGGGCTGGGCATTGGCGCCGGGCACGAGTTCGGTGTCTTTAAGCGCCAGCTGCAGCATAAACTGGGCTTCTTCCGCGTCGTCCTTGAGATAACGCTCTTCGCGGCCTACCTTGACCTTGTACAGTGGCGGCTGCGCAATATACACGTAGCCGCGCTCGATCAGGGCGGGCATCTGGCGATAGAACAGGGTAAGCAGCAGGGTGCGAATGTGGGCGCCGTCGACGTCGGCGTCGGTCATGATGATGATGCGGTGATAGCGCAGCTTGTCGACGTTGAAATCAGGCCCGATGCTGGTGCCCAGGGCGGTGATCAGGGTGGTGATCTGTTCGCTGGACAGCAGGCGGTCGAAGCGTGCTTTTTCTACGTTAAGTACCTTGCCGCGCAAAGGCAAAATAGCCTGAAACTTGCGGTCGCGGCCTTGCTTGGCAGAGCCACCGGCCGAGTCGCCCTCGACGATGTAGAGCTCGCACAGGGCGGGGTCTTTCTCTTGGCAGTCGGCCAGCTTGCCGGGCAGGCCGGCACCCTCCAACACGCTCTTGCGGCGGGTCATTTCGCGGGCCTTGCGGGCGGCCTCCCGGGCGCGGGCGGCTTCAACGATCTTGCTGCACAGGGCGCGTGCGTCGTTGGGGTTTTCAAGCAGCCAGGTTTCCAGGGTGCGGCTGACGGCGTCTTCGACGGCGGGGCGCACTTCGCTGGAGACCAGCTTGTCTTTGGTCTGGCTGCTGAACTTGGGCTCGGGCACTTTAACTGACAGCACGCAGGCCAGGCCTTCGCGCATGTCGTCGCCGGTAGTATCCACCTTGGCTTTTTTGGCCAGCTCGTTGTCGGCGATGTACTTGTTAAGCACGCGCGTCATGGCGGCGCGCAGGCCGGTTAAATGGGTGCCACCGTCGCGCTGCGGGATGTTGTTGGTAAAGCACAGCACGGTTTCGGCGTAGCTGTCGTTCCATTGCATGGCAACTTCTACGCCACAACGCGTGCCGCCTGCGTCAGACTCGGTGGAGACGGCAAAGATGTTGTCGTGCAGGGGCGTTTTGGTGCGGTTAATGTATTGCACGAAGCCTTTGACGCCACCCAGAAATGCCAGGTTCTCGTCCTGGCCTGTGCGCTCGTCCACCAGGCGGATTTTTACACCGTTGTTAAGAAAGGACAGCTCGCGCAGGCGGCGCGCCAGGATATCGTAGGTGTATTCGATGTTGTTGAAGATTTCGGAGTCGGCCAGATACTGCACACGGGTACCGGTGCGCTCTGTGGGGCCGGTGATGGCCAGCGGGGCCACGCGGTCGCCGCGGCGGAACTCCATCTCGTGTTCCTGGCCGTTGCGCCAGATGGTCAGGCGCAGCCACTCGGACAGCGCGTTGACGCAAGATACCCCCACGCCGTGCAGGCCGCCAGACACCTTGTACGAGTTTTGGTCGAACTTGCCGCCGGCGTGCAGCTCGGTCATGACGATTTCTGCCGCGCTGCGGTGTTGTTCGTCGTGCTTGTGGATGGCGGTGGGGATGCCCCGGCCATTATCGGTAACCGAGATGCTGTTGTCGGCATGGATGCAGACAACGATGTCGTCGCAATACCCTGCCAGGGCTTCGTCAATGGCGTTATCCACAACCTCGAAGACCATATGGTGCAGGCCGGTGCCATCGGAGGTGTCGCCGATGTACATGCCGGGGCGCTTGCGCACGGCCTCGAGGCCCTTGAGCATCTTGATCGAATCGGCACTGTAACCAGTGGCCGGCGTGTTGGGGGTAGTGGCTTCTGACATGAAAATCCTGTGTAAGTATCGGGCGGGCGCGGCGGCGATCAGATGCGCATCGGCATGACGACGTACTTGAATTCTTCGTCGTCGGGCACGGTGATCAGGACGGACGCATTGACGTCGGGTTGCACCGACCAGCAGATATCACCGGTTTTGACGTTGGCCAGGACGTCAAGCAGATAGGTGACATTGAAGGCCACGTCCAGTGACTCTTGTGCGTAGTCCACCTCGAGTTCTTCGCGGGCTTCTTCTTGCTCGGCGTTGGATGAGGAGATGCGCAGCAGGTTGTCTCCCAGCTGGATCCTGACGCCCTTGAGCTTGTCGGTGGTAAGGATAGCGGCACGCTGGAGGCTGGCTTGCAAGGCGTCGCGGGGGATCTGGACGTGGCGGGTGTAGCCCGTGGGGATCACCCGTTTGTAGTCTGGGAACTTGCCCTCGACCAGTTTGGAGATGAGTTCGATCTGGCCAAAGGTGAAGCGGATCTGGCCGGTGGCGAGATCGACCTGCACCGGGGTGTCGTCATCGGCCAGCAGACGTTGCATCTCGTGCACGGTTTTACGCGGGATGATGGCGTCCATCTGCGCGGTCAGGCCGTCTACAGTGGCACCGCTATGGGCCAGGCGGTGGCCATCGGTGGAGACGGCGCGCACGTGGCCGGGCTCGAGCACCAGCAGCAGGCCATTGAGGTAATAGCGGATGTCTTGCTGCGCCATCGAGAAGTGCACCTGATTGAACAGTTGCTTGAGCGCTTTTTGCGGCATCGAGAACGACGCATCCCATTGCTGGACTTGCGATACCGTGGGGTAGTCGGTGGCGCTGAGCGTTTGCAAGGCAAAACGGCTGCGGCCTGCCTGCACGGTCAGTTTGTTTTCGTCCAGCGACAGGCGAACATCACCGGATTCGGGCAGGGCGCGAAGAATATCCAGAAACTTGCGTGCCGCGACAGTAGTGGACTGCGTTTCGTCGCCCACGCCGAAGTCGGCCTGGGTGGTGATCTGTACTTCGAGATCATTGGCCAGGAAAGACACTTGCGAGCCATTTTTGCGGATCAGCACGTTGGCCAAAATGGGCAAGGTGTTGCGGCGTTCGACGATGCCGACCACGGTTGTCAGGGGCTTGAGCACAGCATCGCGGGTGGCTTGGATCAGTAGCATGTGTCTTATCCTTTGAGCGTTTGTTCGAGTACGTGAAGTGCGTGATTAAGTTCAGTTTGCTTGGCGCGCAAATCGGTGATTTTGCGCACGGCGTGTAATACAGTGGTGTGGTCGCGCCCACCAAAAAGGTCGCCGATTTCGGGCAGGCTTTTTTGTGTGAGCTCTTTGGCCAGATACATGGCGATCTGACGGGGCACTGCAATATTGGCCGGCCGCCGTTTCGAGTACATATCGGCGACCTTGATTTTATAGAAATCTGCCACGGTCTTCTGGATGTTCTCGACGGTGATCTGGCTATTGGAGACCGACAGCAAATCCTTGAGTGCTTCTTTGCAGACTTCGACGGTCAGTACCTCGCGGCCGTGAAAGCGGGCGTAGGCGGATACCTTGCGCAAGGCGCCTTCAAGCTCGCGCACGTTGCTGCGCAGGTGCTTGGCGATAAAGAACGCCACTTCTTCGGGCATGGTGATGCCCTCGGTTTGCGCTTTACGCAGCAAAATGGCTACCCGCATTTCGAGCTCGGGTGGCTCGATGGCCACTGTAAGACCGGAATCAAACCGGGAGATCAGCCGGCTGTCGATGTTGGCGAGCTCTTTGGGGTAGGTATCCGAGGTAATGATGATTTGCTTGCGCTGCGCCACCATGGCCTCAAACGCATAGAAGAACTCTTCTTGCGTGCGGTTTTTGCCGGCAAAAAACTGAATATCGTCGATCAGCAGAAGATCCAGCGAGTGGTAATAGCGCTTGAAATCATCAAACGCCCGGCGCTGATAGGCCTTGACCACATCAGAGACGTATTGGTCGGCATGCACATAGCGGATGCGCGGGCTGGTGCCACTGGCCAACAGAGCATTGCCGATGGCGTGGATCAGGTGGGTTTTGCCCAGGCCCACGCCACCGTACAGAAACAGCGGGTTGTAGGACACGCCCGGGTTTTCTGCCACCTGCATGGCGGCAGCACGCGCCAGCTGGTTGGCTTTACCGATCACGAAGTTATCGAACGTGAGATCGAGATTAAGCCGCGAACGGTCTTGCATGGCTTCGTCAGTAGCGGCATGCACGACGGAAGGCGGCGCAGCCGGGGTGGCCGTGTGGGCGCTTTGGTTGCTGACGCCCACCGGAGGCGTGCCGCTGGATGGCGCCGGCGAGCGGGGATTGCTTGCTGTGGGCCGGGCAGGGGCAGCCCCCAGCTCGAACTGAACCTGCACCGATTGGGAGAACCAGTCGCTGGCCAGGGATTCGAGGCGGGTAGAAAAGTTTTTGCGCACCCAATCCAGCTTGAAGCGATTGGGCGCAGCGACTCTCAGGATCGCCAGCTCTTCGTCGTAGTCGAGAGGAACCAGGGGTTTGATCCAGGCGCTGATTTGCTGAGGGGGAAGTTCCTGCTCCAGTTGCTGGAGACAGGCCTGCCAGAATTCATTCATAGATATCATCGTGCGAAACCTCGATTCTACCCTTTCCCGAGGCAAGTTATCCACAGGACGGGTGCCTGCGTTTGGATACAGCAGGGGATAACTACGCATGTGATTGACGAAGTGCTCAAAATTTGTTGAAATAGTGGGCTTTTCTGTATCTTTTACCACCCAAGCTCTTTTGGATTCGCCATGAAACGCACTTTTCAGCCTTCTGTAACCCGCCGCAAGCGCACTCACGGGTTTCGTGTCCGCATGAAGACGCGTGCGGGCCGTGCCGTCCTTAGCGCCCGCCGCGCCAAGGGCCGCAAGCGCCTGGCCGTCTAATTGCCTGTCGCGCACAGCCCTTTGCCGGGCATGTGCGACAGCGTTGCCATGCCTTCCGACTTTCCCTCGGCGGCCCGGCTGCATCGCCCCTCGGAATACACCGCAGCCTTAAAGGGCAGGCGTGTCGCTCGAGGGGCTTTGTTCGTTGTTTCCAGTCCGCGTAATACAGCGGCATCGCCGGCCCGGCTGGGCTTGGTGGTGCCCAAGCGATACGCGCCACTGGCGGTAACCCGAAACGCCATCAAGCGGGTCATCCGCGAGGCCTTCCGCATGCGGCGGGCCACGCTTCCCGAAGGTGATCTGGTGTTTCGTCTGGTTAATCGGCCACAGCCGGCCAGCCTGACACAACTCAAGCGCCAGGTGCGTGCCGAAGCCGACCAGCTCCTCGACCGGATCGTCCGATGCTGATACGGTCTTTGTTTATTGCACCGATCCGCTTCTATCGGTATTTTTTAAGCCCGTGGGTGGGGCAGCAGTGCCGTTTTACGCCCACGTGCTCGGCCTACACCATCGAGGCCATCGAAACACATGGCGTGCTGCGCGGCATCTGGCTGGGCATGCGCCGCATCGCACGGTGTCATCCGGGTTGCCCCGGGGGACACGACCCCGTACCGCCAGCCTGACGGCTGATTGTGGGCCTTGTCGGCCCAAGATCAAGTTCTTGTCAGCCACCCTGCGTTAAACTGGTGGGCTTTTGCTCCGACCTCACTCGAATACAGGCGCCAATGGACATTCGACGCACCATCCTCTGGATGATTTTTTCTTTTTCGCTTCTGCTGTTGTGGAACAACTGGCAGATGTATCAGGGCCAGCCCTCGCTGTTTTCTGTGGCGCCTCCGGCAACCGAGGCCAGCAAGACGGCGTCTGGCACAGATGCACCCGCAGGCACGCCTGCCGGGCAAACTGGTGTGCCCACCGCTGCGGCGGGCAGCACCAGCGCGCCAGCCAACGTTCCGTCAGCCGATACCATTCCCCAGGGTCAGCCTGTGCACGTCAAAACCGATGTGTACGACCTCACCTTTGATACGCATGGGGCCCAGCTGGTACGCGCCGAGTTGCTGAAATACAAAAATCAGGACACCACCACCGGCATCTTGCCGTGGTTCAAGGGCTTGATGGGTAAAAAGCCTGGGCAAGATCCTGCAGAGTCCATGTTCCTGCTAAATAATCAGCCGGGCGACACCTACGTGGCACAAACCGGCCTGGTGGGGGCGCCCCAAGGAGACAGCTATCCCACGCACCTCACCCCGTTTACCTTGGTGGGCGCGGGGCCGGTGGTCAAGGATGGCAAGACGCAGATCTCGTTTGAGGCGACATCCGGACAAGTACGGGTGGTCAAAACCTTCACGTTGTCGCCGGATAGCTACGATATCCACGTGCGCAACGATATCTACAACCTGGGCGATCAGCCGATCAACCCGTCTTTGTATTTGCAGCTGACGCGCGACGGCCACGAGCCGGCCAACACCACTGGGTTCTACAGCACCTTTACCGGCCCGGCCGTGTATTCGTCCGAGGATAAATTCCAGAAGATCTCCTTCGAGGACATCACCAAGCAAAAGGCCAGCTATACCCAAAAAGCCGATAACGGCTGGATCGGGATGGTGCAGCATTACTTTGCAACGGCCTGGGTGCCTCAGCAAGGCACCGTGCGCACCAACCAGGCGCTGGCACTGCCCGATGGCCTGTTTGCAATCCGCACCATCGAGTCCGTCGGCACCATTGCCCCGGGCCAGCATACCTCCGTCGATGCGCAGTTGTGGGTGGGGCCGCAAGACCAGCACGCAATGAGCACTGTGGCGCCGGGCCTGGATCTGGTTGTGGATTATGGCTGGGTCACCATCATCGCCAAGCCGATGTTCAAGTTCATGATCTGGCTGCATGGTCTGGTGGGCAACTGGGGCTGGACCATCGTTCTGCTGACGCTGCTCATCAAGCTGGTGTTCTACCCGCTGTCGGCGGCCAGCTATCGGTCGATGGCCAAGATGAAGCTGGTTGCGCCGCGCATGAAGCACCTGAAAGAAAAATTCGGTGACGACAAGGCCAAGATGAACGCGGCCATGATGGAGATGTACCGCACCGAGAAGATCAATCCGCTGGGCGGTTGTCTGCCCATGGTGGTGCAGATCCCGGTGTTCATCGCGCTGTACTGGGTGCTGCTGGGCAGCGTCGAGATGCGAGGTGCGCCATGGATCCTCTGGATCCACGATCTCTCCATCAGCGATCCCTGGTTCATTCTGCCGGCATTCATGATGCTGACGATGTTCCTGCAGATCAAGCTCAACCCCACGCCGCCCGATCCTACCCAGGCCAAGATCATGATGATCATGCCTCTGGTGTTTGGCGGGATGATGTTCCTGTTTCCCGCGGGTCTGGTGCTGTACTGGTGCGTCAACAACACGGTGTCCATCATCCAGCAACGCGTCATTATGAAGCGCCTGGATAAAGAAAAGGCAGCGCTGGCGTCCAGCTGATGCCATGAGCGCATCATCCACCGACCCCATCATTGCCATCGCCACCGCCCCTGGGCGCGGGGGCATTGGCGTGATCCGGGTGTCGGGGCCCAGCCTGCAGGCCTGGGCAGGTGTTGTATGTGGGCAGGCACTCAAGCCCCGGCATGCGCACTATTTACCGTTTCGCACGCAAGACGGCGAGACCCTCGATGAAGGCCTTGCGCTGTTTTTTCCGGGTCCGCATTCGTACACTGGCGAAGACGTACTCGAGCTTCAGGGCCATGGCGGCCCTGCGGTGCTGCGCCGGGTGCTTGAAGACTGCCTGGCACGAGGCGCGGACATTGGGCTGCGTCTGGCCCAGCCGGGCGAGTTCACCCAAAGAGCTTTTCTAAACGACCGCCTGGATCTTGCCCAGGCGGAAGCCGTGGCCGATCTGATCGAGGCCAGCTCGACGGCGGCTGCCCGCAGTGCTATGGCCTCGCTCTCGGGGGCGTTCTCTGCCGAAATCCAGACGCTGAGCGAGCGCATTGTGCAGCTGCGCATGCTGGTTGAGGCCACGCTGGATTTTCCCGAAGAAGAAATCGACTTTCTTGAAACCTATCAGGCGGCCGCCCGCCTGGATGGGATCCGCACGGCGCTGGACGAGGTGCTGAACACGGCACGCCAGGGCCTGGTGCTGCGAGAAGGCCTGCACGTGGTGCTGGCCGGCCAGCCCAATGTGGGTAAATCCAGTTTGCTCAATGCCCTGGCAGGCGAAGACGTGGCCATCGTGACACCCATTGCGGGTACCACGCGCGATCGCGTGATCCAGCAGGTTCATATCGACGGCATCCCGCTACATATCGTGGACACGGCCGGTTTGCGTGAAACCGAAGACACCGTCGAGCGTATCGGCATCGAGCGCAGCTGGGCTGAGATCAGCCGTGCACAAGTGATTGTGCACCTGCAGGATGCGCGCCATCCCGATGACCCCCTGGATATGGAAATCGTCAAACGTTTGCCGGCCGGCACGCCTGTGCTGCGGGTGCTGAACAAGGCTGATCTGCTGGCTGCCGGGGCAAAGGGGCTGGGCGCGCAAGGTCTTGGCGTGCATGGTGCGCCAGACGATCAGCCTGGCGCATACCTGCCTGAACCGCCTGCACCCGCCGGGGCCACGTCTGCGGCCCCGGCCGTGCAGCTGCTGCAGGTCTCGGCCAAAACCGGCCTGGGGCTGGATGCCCTGCGTGCCCGCCTGCTGGAGATTGCCGGCTGGACACCCGGGGCAGAGTCGCCCTGGCTGGCCCGCGAGCGCCATGTTCGGGCACTGGAGCAGGCCCGCGAACACCTGCAACTGGCCAATGAACACGCATCGCACAGCGACCAAGTACTGGATCTGTTTGCCGAAGAGCTGCGCCTGGCCCACGAAAGCCTGTGCGAAATCACGGGCCAATTTACCAGCGATGATCTTCTGGGCGAGATCTTCTCGCGGTTTTGCATCGGGAAGTAAACCGATGCCCGGGGTGTGCAGGTTTACTCGCCCACCACCTCGGTGTGCACAACTTCGGGGGGCTTGGCAAAAAAGCCACCCACAATGCCGCGCCAGGCTTGGAAATCTTCGGATTCGCGGAAATGCGTCATGTGGTCTTCCAGTGTTTGCCAGTGGATTTGCAGCACGTATTGATCGGGGTTCTCGATGACGTGGTGCAGCTCGAGGCGATGAAAGCCGCGTGCGCGCTGAAACAAGGGCAGGGCCTTTTGTACGCCGGCTTCAAAATCAGCCTGTGCGCCGGGTTTGACGGTGATGTGCGCCATTTCGCGGATCATATCGGTTTCCTGTGTTTAAGAAGTAAATCAAGCCTTGATTATGCGCTGTACTACGTGATCTGCAATGGCCAGGCAAGAAGTTAGTCCAGGGGACTCAATCCCGTAAAGATTGACCAGGCCGTTTATCCCATGGGTGTCTGGGCTCTGGATTACAAAATCGGGCTCTTCACCATCTGCCGGTATCAGTTTGGGCCGGATGCCCGAGTAGCTGGGGTGCAGGGCATTGTCGGGCAGGGCTGGCCAGTAGCGCCGGATTGCTGCGTAGAAGTTCTCGGCACGTCCGGGGTCGACGGTGTAATCCAGTGTGTCCACCCACTCCACGTCCGGGCCAAAGCGTGCCTGGCCGGCCAAGTCGATTGTCAGGTGCACGCCCAGGCCGCCGGGCTCGGGGATGGGGTAGATCAGATGTGTAAAGGGTGAGCGCTCTGACAAGGCATAGTAGTTGCCCTTGGCATACCGGCCTGTGGGAATGCTGCCGGATGGCACCCCCTCGATGGCGGTGGCCACGGCTTGTGCCTGCAGGCCCGCGCAATTGATCACATGGCGCGCAGCAATATCCATGGGCTCCGCCCCGCCGATGTGCAGCACGATGGGGGCCTTGCCTGTCGTGATGCGGCCGCCCAGCACGGGGGATTGCAGTGCCAGCAAACCGCCAGCGGTTTCAAGGTCGCCCAGCAAGGCAAGCATCAGGCCGTGGCTGTCGATAATGCCGGTTGATGGTGACTCCAGGGCAGCCACACAGCGCAATGCTGGTTCTCTAGACTGTGCCTCGTCTTGCCCGAGCCAACGCAAATTGTGCACCCCGTTGGCCTGAGCCGCCTGCTGCAGTGTCCGCAGACGATCAGTTTGTGCTGGTTGGGTGGCCACAATCAGCTTGCCGCATCGCTGGTGATCCACCCTGTGCTGCGTGCAGTAGTCGTACAGCATTTCGCGGCCTCGCACGCACAGCTGTGCTTTTAGCGACCCCTTTGGGTAGTAGATCCCGGCGTGGATGACTTCGCTGTTGCGCGAGCTGGTGATGCTGCCGATGGCGGATTCGGCTTCAAGCACGAGGGTTTCAAGCCCGGCCTGAGCGCAGGCCCGCGCGGTGGCCAGGCCAACCACGCCGGCGCCAATGACGACGCAATCCAGGGTTTCAGTCATGGGGTGGTTCGAGCAGTGCGGAAATCGCCATTCTAAGGCACCTGAAATTAATCGTTTGCTATTAAATAGTGCGCGATGTAATATTGAGACATGGATAAACAGCTTACCGCGGCATCATCTGCCGTTTCCCGCCCTCTCAGCCTGGATGCCCAGCTGTGCTTTGCCCTGTATTCGGCGCAGCTGGCCATGGGCAAAATCTACCGGCAACAACTGGCAGTGCTGGGCCTCACATATCCCCAGTATCTGGTGATGCTGGTGCTCTGGGAAACCGATGGCCTGACGGTGTCTGCGCTTGGTGATCGCCTGTATCTGGATTCGGCCACGCTCACCCCGCTGCTCAAGCGCTTGCAAAGTCTCGGCCTGCTGGGCCGCAACCGAAGCCGGGCAGATCAACGCCAGGTGCTGGTGTCGCTTACCCCGGCGGGCCGGGCGCTGCAAAGGCAGGCTCAGGCCATCCCGCACGGGGTGTTGTGTGCCACCGGATGCAGCCCGGATCAAGCTCATATGCTGAAGTCCACCCTCGAAAACCTGCGTGCGCATCTGCTGCACGCTGCCGAAAACCCGGCCGTGCAATAACGCGCGCTTCGGCCGGCCCCGGGGCCGGCCGGATGTGCTGGATGCAAGGTCATCAGAAAAGTAGTCGCTTGTGGTGCCGGCGCTTTTCTTTAGAACCGCACCACCAGGAGTTCAACCATGACAGTCGAAAACGTTCTCTATACCGCACATGCAACTGCCACGGGCGGCCGCGATGGCTCCGCCAAGTCTTCAGATGGCCGCCTGGATGTCAAACTGTCTGTACCTAAAGAGATTGGCGGTGATTCTGGCCCCGGCACTAATCCAGAGCAACTGTTTGCTGCCGGGTATTCAGCCTGCTTCCTGGGCGCTCTTAAATTGGTGGCCGGCAAAGAAAACGTCAAGCTGCCCGCTGACACGCAAATTGCTGGTTCGGTGGGTATTGGCCCCATCCCCACGGGGTTTGGCCTGGCGGTCGAGCTCAAGATCTCGGCACCAGGCGTTGACCACGCCAAGCTGGAGGATCTGGTGCAAAAAGCTCACATCGTGTGCCCGTATTCCAACGCCACGCGCAATAACATTAAAGTGACATTGACTGTTCAGTAATTCTGTCTCACGTTTGGTATCGCCTTGACCTGACACCGGCGGATTTCGTCGGTGTCAGGCCAAGTTCATGATCCAGGTCATAAAACAGTGTTGCCGATATGGATATGATTTGTCCTGCATGCTGCAAATGTGCATCAGGAGAGTCTCATGTCATCTGCCACCCCGGTTGTGTCCGCGGGCCGCCAGGCCTTATCGGTGCTGTTTGCCAGTACCTTTGCCTTCACCGTGTGTTTTGCCATCTGGACAATGTTCTCTGTCCTGGGCGTCCCGCTCAGAACCCAGCTGGCCCTCAATGAAACCCAGTTTGGCCTGTTGATTTCCACGCCTGTGCTCACAGGGTCTTTGGTGCGGGTACCGTTGGGGATGTTCACCGACCGCTTCGGCGGGCGGATCGTTTTTTTCCTGGTGCTGCTGGCATGTGTGCCACCGCTGTACCTCATGGCTTACGCCACAACATATAGACAGTTTCTGGTGCTGGCCCTGTTTGTCGGCTTGGCCGGCGGTACGTTCTCGGTGGGTACTCCCTACGTGGCCCGCTGGTTTGCGCCGCAACGTCGCGGCTTTGCGATGGGCGTCTTTGGTGCCGGCAATTCGGGTTCGGCGCTGAACATGTTTGTGGCCCCCCTGATTATCGGAGCCTTTGGCTGGACGATGTTGCCCAAGGCCTACGCGGCATTGCTGCTGGGCACGGCGCTGCTGTTCTGGCTGTTCAGCCATACAAACCCCGCCCATCAGCTGTCGGCAGCCGTTCCGCTTCGCCAGCAACTGCAGGTACTAAAAGACCCTCGTGTCTGGCGCTACTGCCAATATTATTCGGTGGTGTTTGGCGGCTATGTGGCACTGGCCCTGTGGATCACTCAATACTATGTGGCCGAGTACGGCTTTGATCTCACCCTGGCTGCTTTCCTGGCAATGGTGTTCTCGCTGCCAGGGGGCGTTTTGCGTGCGCTGGGTGGCTGGTTCTCGGATCGCTTTGGTGCATATACAGTTACATGGTGGGTCATGTGGGTGTGCTGGGTGTGCTTCTTTATTCTGTCGTATCCGCAAACTCAAATGACTATCCAGACGCTGGGTGGCCCGGTGTCTGTGCATATCGGCCTGAACGCCACGCTGTTTACCATCCTGCTGTTTGTGGTGGGTGTGGCCATGGCTATCGGCAAGGCTTCAGTGTTCAAGTTCATCAGCGACGACTACGCCGAGAATATTGGCGCGGTGTCTGGCGTGGTGGGCCTGGCGGGGGGGCTGGGCGGCTTTATCCTGCCCATTTTGTTTGGCGTGCTGCTGGATATCACCGGGGTGTATTCCAGTGCGTTCATGTTGCTGTACGGGGCCGTGTGCGTATCGCTGGTGTTCATGCATTACTCGTACCGGGCAGCCCCTCGGGCAGGCACCGAGCTGATGGACGGCTCGTGATATTGCCGGTGACGTCGTGCCGGCTGTGTGGCGCTGGCGGCGACAGTGTGGCTGTTGTGCGGCACTGTTTAAAACAGTGGTTGTGGGGCGGCCGCCGGCGCCCAACCGCGCGTCAGCGGCCGGCGGTCTTAGCCGCCGCAGCCGCCGCAACAGTTGCCGTCCTGGCCGTGCACAGGTTTCATGGCTTCGTAGCCGGCATCTGCCACAGCTACCTGAAGGCGCTGCACCGACACCTGGGCCGTATCGTAGGTAATCGTCATTTTTTCGTCAGCCAGTGACACACTAACCTGCGCGACACCCGGAAGGGCAGATAAAACGTGGTCCAGCTTATCGGCACACTCGGGGCCACGAAGCCCGATCAGGCGCATAGTGTCGGTTTTTTGGGCAGAGCGTTTCAGAGTTTCAGCTTGCATAAGTCCTCGCGAACGGGGAAAGCCCTGGTGAGGGCGGGGTTATAGATACATTAAAAATATATCTTAAAGGTGGGCTAGTATAGCAGTGCCGCAACCGCTTGGCGGGATACGGTTTTCTCCAAGCTAAATCTGCGCCCGATGCCGCCTGAAAGCCGGGATGCCTCATGTCTGAAACCCCTGTTCGCCGAATCGCCCATCTGGATATGGATGCGTTCTTTGCATCTGTTGAGCTGCTGCGCTATCCGGAATTGCGCGGGCAGCCCGTGGTGATTGGTGGCCGCGGCGAGTCGCCCCAAGATGGCCGTTACGCGCGATTGCGGGATTATGTGGGGCGCGGAGTCATCACCACCGCTACTTATGAGGCGCGGGCGCTTGGCGTACATTCGGCCATGGGTATGATGAAAGCCGCCCGGTTGGCTCCGGATGCCGTGATGTTGCCGGTAACCTTCGCCGCCTATCGCCATTATTCGCGTCTGTTCAAGGCGGCGGTGGCTGCGATTGCGCCCCGGATTGAGGATCGCGGCATCGATGAAATCTACGTTGATCTGACGGGCATGCCGGAGGACTCAGAGACGCTGGCACGGCGGATGAAGCAGGCTGTTCGTGATGCCACCGGCCTGGTCTGCTCTATTGGCATTTCGCCCAACAAACTGCTCTCAAAGATCGCCTCTGATCTGGACAAGCCTGACGGCATGACATTGATTGGCCCCGGTGATTTGCAGCGGCGTATTTGGCCATTGCCGGTTTCCAAGGTCAATGGGATTGGCCCCAAGGCTACCCGTCGCCTGCGGGACATGGGTATCGAGACCATTGCACAACTGGCAGCGGCCGCACCGGATCAGTTGCAGGAGGCTTTTGGTCTGGGTACGGCGCGGTGGCTGATGGACGTGGCTCGCGGGATTGATGACCGGCCTGTGGTGGTGGAGTCAGAGCCCCGCTCAATCAGCCGGGAGACAACCTTCGAGCGTGATTTGCATGTGCAGCGGGACAAGGCCCTGTTATCTACGATCTTCCGGGATTTATGCGAGCACCTGGCCCAGGATCTGGCTCGCAAGCGGGTACGCGGGGCCACGATTGGTATCAAGTTGCGCTTTGACGACTTCCGCATTGTGACCCGGGATCTGACCCTGGATGAGGCCATTGGCGATGCCGACGCCATCCATCGGGCCGCCGGGCGGTGCCTCAAGCGGGTAACCCTCGATCGGCGCCTGCGCCTGCTGGGGGTGCGGGCCAGTAAGCTCGAGCCCGTCGATAACGGGAGCGCTGCGCGCCACCCGGTGCAGTTGTCGCTGTACTGAGCGGCATTGATGCGGTGCAGTACGCGGGTGCGGGTATCGACACCGCCACAGGATCAGAAATCGAATTCGGCTTCAACCGCCATGCCCGTTTGCAACTGGCGCACGTCCTCGGGCAAGGCCACTACGGCATTGACGCCAAATAACACGCCTTGTTCAAATTGACGATGGCGTGCCAGCGTCTGGCCTGGCTGGGCAGCAGTTTGGCCAGTGTGCGGATCTACATTGGGAATGGGACAACGCGCGCAGGCCTTGACGAAGGCGAACTGGATATCACCCACGCGTAAGCTTGCCAGGTGGTCTTCGTCGTAGGGCTCCAGCCCCTGCAGCACGATATTGGGCCGAAAGCGGATCATCTCTGCAGGTAGATGGCCGTCTGCCTGCAGCTGCTGGTTGAGTTCTTCCAGCGAGGCCTGGTTGCACACTAAAAACGGAAAGCCGTCGGCAAAGCCAAATTGGTGGTGTGTCAGGGGTAAAAACGCGGCAGCGTCTTCGGGGTGTTTGTCAGCCCAGCTTTGGACGTGCGCCGGGCTGGCCAGGCGGTGTGCTTGCGGGTGCACCTGCAGCAGGCGGCAAGAGACGTCCAAAAACGTGCTCAGCCAATGGGCAACGTCGTCGCCCTGATCCGTCCCTTGGGTTGTGGTGCCCCAGACGGTTACTGGCACGGGCGGGGCGTCGCCGGCTGTGCCGGCAGCCACAAAGCAGTCGGGCATATCGGGCGCCTTGAGCCACAAGCCGTCCGCCTGTGGCAGGGGTTGAATCAGCACCATGCGGGGATGCTGGCGCTGTGTCATGAAGGTGCCGGTGCTATCCACCAACATCCATTGGCGGTCTCCCGCCAGCCCGGCATGGGTGACAGTGATGCGGTCGTGGCGCACCCCGGCGCAGGATTTGACGGGGTAGGTGTACAGGCTGTGGATGCTGGCGGACATGGTGTTTTTGTGTGGCGGACGGGCTCGAGTGCTTATTCTAAGCGCTGCAAGGCAGCCGGCGTGTGGTGTTGATGAGACTGGTGCCTGCTTGTTTGCTTGTGTGGCGCCCATGCCGCCCCGCCCGGGCGGTGTTCCGACCTAAAATACTGGTTTTGATGTCGCTGTCTTACTGGAAATCATACCCATGACCATTGATCGTGCAGGGGTTAACGCCCTGATGGAAATCACATCCCGTCCTGATCTCGTGTTTGTTGGCGGCCAGGGATCCTGGTTGCAGGATAGCGCGGGCAAGCGATATCTCGATTTCATCCAGGGATGGGCCGTTAATTGTCTGGGGCACAACCCTGCACCCATGGTGGACGCGCTGGCCAGGCAGTCGCATGCGCTGATCAACCCCTCGCCGGCCTTCTACAACCAGCCTTCCATTGATCTGGCAAAGCGTATTGTCGAGGCCTCCTGCTTTGATCGCGTGTTTTTTGCCAATAGCGGTGCCGAAGCCAACGAAGGCGCCATCAAGCTGGCGCGCAAGTGGGGCCAGTTGCACCGCAAGGGTGCCTACAAGATCATCACCTTTGATCACAGCTTCCATGGCCGTACGTTGGCAACCATGTCGGCCTCTGGCAAGGCTGGCTGGGACACCAAGTTTGCGCCGCAGGTGGACGGTTTTCCCAAGGCCGATCTCAACGATCTGGATTCAGTGCGCGCCCTGATTGATGATCAAACTGTCGCCGTAATGCTCGAGCCTGTGCAGGGCGAAGCCGGTGTGATCCCGGCTACCCCAGCGTTCCTCCAGGCGCTGCGCGCACTCACGCGTGAGCACGGCCTGCTGCTGATTGTCGACGAAGTACAAACCGGGATGGGCCGTACGGGCCGTATGTTTGCCTATCAGCATGCCGGCATCGAGCCCGATATCATGACGCTGGGCAAAGGCATTGGCGGCGGGGTGCCGCTGGCCGCCCTGTGTGCCCGCGAGGCCGTCAGCTGCTTTGAGCACGGTGACCAAGGGGGTACCTACAACGGCAACCCCCTGATGACGGCGGTGGGTGTGGCGGTGTTCGATACGTTGGCTGCTCCCGGCTTTATGGACGCCGTCAACCAGCGGGCCAATCAGCTTTCGGCCGGCCTGATGGCGCTGTCCGACAAATGGGGGATGAAGGGCGAGCGTGGCCTGGGCCTGTTGCGCGCCCTCATCATGGATCGCGACGATGGCCCGGCGCTGGTGGCCGCTGCCCGCGAGCGTACGCCCGAGGGCCTGCTGCTGAATGCGCCGCGTGGCAATTTGCTGCGCTTTATGCCGGCGCTTAATGTGTCGGCCCAGGACGTCGACACCATGTTGCAGTGGCTGGACGATCTGGTGGCGCAAGTACGCCGCTGATCGATCTTCAAGCCACTGCGGCGCTCGTCAGCGGGTGCTGTATGCGCGGTGGTGGCCGGCCATAAGGTGTGTCTCGCCTGATGCCAGCAATAAAAAAGCCAGGGCCTGGTGCGTAACCGGGCCCTGGCTTTCTAGACGATTCGCGGTGGCAATCAGGCCTTGACGGCTTGCTCAGCCTTTTTTACCTGGCGCCAGTGGTGCAGCAAGGGCTCGGTGTAGCCATTGGGTTGCTCCAGCCCCTTGAAGATCAGGTCGCTGGCGGCCTTGAAGGCGCACGAAGTATCAAAGTGGCCGTCCATGGGCTCGTAGGCGGCATCTCCTGCGTTTTGCTTGTCGACCACGGCGGCCATGCGGCGCAGGGTGGCTTCAACCTGGCTGCGGTCAGTGATCTTGTGCAGCATCCAGTTGGCGATGTACTGGCTGGAAATGCGCAGGGTGGCACGGTCTTCCATCAGGCCGATATCGTGGATGTCGGGGACTTTGGAGCAGCCTACGCCTTGATCCACCCAGCGCACCACATACCCCAGAATGCCCTGGCAGTTGTTGTCGAGCTCTTCCTGGATCTGTTCGGGCGTCCAGCCCGTATCCTTGGCCACCGGCACCGTGAGGATGCGGTCGGTGTAGTCTTCGTGGTGGCCTTCCAGCCCCTTTTGTACCTCGACCACATCCACTTGGTGGTAGTGCAGGGCATGCAGGGTGGCTGCCGTGGGAGACGGAACCCAGGCCGTGTTGCCGCCTGCTTTGACGTGGTTGATTTTTTGCTCGAGCATGGCTGCCATCAGGTCGGGCATGGCCCACATGCCCTTGCCAATCTGGGCATGGCCGCGCAAGCCGCACTCAAGCCCGGTCTGGACGTTGTTGAGCTCGTAAGCCTGGATCCAGGCCTGGGTTTTCATGTCACCCTTGCGCACCATTGCGCCGGCGCGCATCGAGGTGTGCAGTTCGTCACCCGTACGATCGAGGAAGCCGGTATTGATGAAGGCGACGCGTTCTGCGGCTGCGGCGATGCAGGATTTCAGGTTGACGCTGGTGCGCCGCTCTTCGTCCATGATCCCCATCTTGATGGTGTTGGGTGCCAGGCCCAGCAGCTGCTCGACGCGGGCAAAGATTTCGCTGGCAAAGGCGACTTCATCCGGGCCGTGCATTTTGGGTTTGACGATGTAGATGGAGCCTGTGCGGGTGTTTTTACGTGCGGTGAGGTCGTGCATGGCGGCCAGCGACGTGCACACGGCATCCAGGATTCCTTCGGGGATTTCCTGGCCTTGGGCATCCAGGATGGCCGGGTTGGTCATCAGGTGGCCCACGTTACGGACAAACATCAGGGAACGGCCGTGCAGGCTGGCGGTGCTGCCGTCGCGTGCGATGTACTGGCGATCGGGATTAAGGCGGCGGGTAATGGTTTTGCCACCCTTGACCAGATCTTCGGTAAGGTCGGCTTTCATCAGGCCCAACCAGTTGCGATAGGCCAGCACCTTGTCTTCGGCGTCTACCGCGGCCACGGAGTCTTCGCAATCCATGATGGTGGTGAGGGCTGCCTCGAGCACCACGTCCTTGATGTGGGCGGTGTCGGTCTTGCCGATGGGAGACTGAGCGTCAAACTGGATCTCGAAGTGCAGGCCGTTTTGGCAGAACACCAGCGCCTCGGGTGAGGCGGCGTCGCCCCGATGCCCCAGGAAGCAATCATCCTGGGCAAGTGTGGTGACGGTGCCGTCTTTCAGTGTGATTTTCAGATTGCCGGATGCGACCGCATACGCGGTGGCATCACGGTGAGAGCCCTGCTTCAGGGCAATGGTGTCGTCCAGAAACTGGCGGGCAAAGGCGATGACGCGTGCGCCACGTACGGGGTTGTAGCCGCCGGCGCGGGTGGCGCCGTCGGTTTCAGGGATGGCATCCGTGCCGTACAGGGCGTCGTAGAGGCTGCCCCAGCGCGCATTGGCTGCGTTAAGGGCGTAGCGGGCATTCATGACGGGCACCACCAACTGCGGCCCGGCTTGCCGGGTGATTTCGGTATCGACGTGGGCGGTGGTGACTTTTACGTCGGCCGGGACATCCTTCAGGTAGCCGATTTCGTGCAGAAACGCGCGATAGGCGGCAGGGTCGGCCACAGCACCCGGATGCTTGCCATACCAGTCGTCCAGCGCGGCTTGCAGGCGGTCGCGCTCGGCCAGCAAGGCCTTGTTCTTGGGGGCGAGGTCTTGAACCATAGCCGCCAGACCTTTCCAGAAGGCATCAGCCTGTACCCCTGTGCCGGGCAGCGCTTCTTGTTCGATAAATTGGTGCAGTACCCCTGCGACCTGGAGGCCATGGCTGGAGATGCGATCGGTCATGATGGTCCTTGGATAGTCTGAATACAAACCTAAATTATAGGCAGTCTTCTATAAGAGTTAAAGCGGCAAAATTGAGTAGCGTCAATCTTGGTTGTAAGCCAAGTGTTTGTCAGGCAATGAAAAATTTTTGTACGAGCCCCTGGCTGCGGCCTATATGCCGAAGCGGATACTGCTTATTTGTACGCCTTTTTCTAAAGTACGGCAGGCGGCTTTTGGTGTGGCCTTACCCGGGAAGAATCTGGATGTGTTGTTCGCCCAGAATGCCTCCGGAGGCCGTGATTTTGTCGCCCGGTTTCAGATAGCTGCCGGTGGCAAGCCCCACCCCAGCCGGTGTGCCCAGCGTGATGACGTCGCCGCAAGACAGGCGGAAAAAGCGGGAGATATAGGCAATCACCTGCGCCACATTGAAAATCATCCCCGAGGTGTTGGCGTATTGCTTGCGCTGCTGGTTGACGGAGAGCGCCAGCTGGATTTCGCCAGGGTTGGGGATGTCGTCAGCGGTAACCAGCCAGGGCCCCAGCGGGCCAAAACCGGGGGCGCTTTTGCCGATGGTCCATTGGCCTGCGTAATGGTTTTGCCAGTACCTGTCGGTGAAATCATTGCTTAAGCAATAGCCGCCTACGTAATCCAGTGCGTGGGCTTCGCTGACTTGCCAGGCGTCCTGGCACAGCACCACGGCCATCTCCACTTCGTAGTCAAGCTCGTGGCTGCCGGGAGGGATGATGAGGGGGTCGTGGGGCCCGGCGATACACGTAGGGGCCTTATTGAATACCAGGGGGTGTTGGGGGATGGGCAACTTGGCTTCGGCTGCGTGGTCTGCAAAGTTAAGCCCCAGACCAATGAAGTTGTGAACCTTGGCGATGCAAGGCCCCAGGCGGATGGCCGCAGGCAGCGCAGGCAAGCGGGACGTATCCAGCGTACGCAATCGCTGCTGCACCTGTTTTGTGAGGGTGGCGCCGGTGATGTCATCCACGACGTCAGACAGATCGCGGTAGATGCCTTGGGCATCGATGAGGCCGGGGCGTTCTTGGCCGGTGGCGCCGTGTCGAAAGAGTTTCATTGCAGTGCCCTCAAAGCATGAAATTTGCGCAAGGTAAAAACCTGCCCTTGCCGGCCGAGCCCAGGAAGCTTGCTTGCTGAGTAGTTTGGCCGGCTGCCACGCGGGTGGTTTGAGGGCCTAAAGCATGTATAAAGCCTAATATTAAGCGCTTATTGTCAACATTAGTGTTTTCACTTATATAGTGAATTTACCAAGATTTAATAAACAGTGTTTTCTACTGAAATTTCTATTTATATTCATACAGTTATATAAAATATAAAAGAATTTCTGTTCTATTCAAAAAATGTTTTTGAAGGCTTTTTCAAAGTAAATCACAGCACTTTGTATGCAGTTTGTTTTGACATATTGTACACATCATGTTTATGCTTGGATCGCCAATCCGTCCGTCAGGCGTCAGCCGGGGTTTTGCAGGCGGTTATTCACCACACATACGATTAGATATGGCAAGGAGACAATGATGACTTTCAAAATGAAGAGCCTTTTTTTGGCCTCTGCACTGGCTTTCACGTGCGTGGCCTCCACCACCGCCTGGGCAGAGCCTGAAACACTCAGGGTGCTGGGCAATTTTTCGGGTAATAAAAAGCAGGTGGATCTGGTCGAACGGCCGTTTTTCACCAATCTCGCCAAAGACACGGGCATTTCTTCAAAGATCAGCTACAGCCCCATGGATCTGGTCAACGTCAAGGCGGCGGATGCCATGCGCCTTCTGAAATCGGGCGCCTTTGATATCGCTTCGGTGCAGATCGGCATGGCCGCACGTGACGACCCCTTCCTCGAAGGTATCGATCTGGCAGGGGTTGCCACCAATGTGGCAGATCAGCGCAAGGTCATGGAAGCCATCCGCGACGAGTTTGATAAGGAAGTCCAACAGCGCTTCAATGTCAAAACGCTGGCCTTGTGGCCCTTTGGCCCGCAAATCCTGTTTTGCAAAGACCCCATCGAAAAGCTCGCCGATTTCAAAGGCAAGAAAATCCGCACCTTTACAACCTCCATGGCCACCTTGGTACAAGGCCTGGGGGGCTCACCTGTTACCTTGCAGTACGCCGAAGTTTATCTGGCACTGCAGCGCGGTGTAGCCGATTGCGGCGTGACCGCATCGTCTGCCGGCAATGGCGGCAAATGGCCTGAAGTCACCAAGTATCTGGTGCCGCTGGCTGTGTCCAACTCGATGCAAGGGCACTTCATCAATCTGGATACCTGGAAGCAGTTTTCTGCCGAGCAGCAGCAGGCGCTGACCAAGGCATTCAAGAAGATGGAAAGCGATATGTGGGATCTGGCCATCGACGTCGATAAAGATGCCACCAATTGCAATACCGGCAGCGCCGATTGCAAAGAGCACACCAAGTACAACATGACACTCAATCCGGTCACCCCGGCCGAGCTCGCACAGCTCAAGGGCGTGGTTAATCGCCAGGTGTTGCCCCAGTGGGCCGAGAACTGCAATTCGGTGATTCCAGGCTGCTCGGATCGTTGGTTGTCCACCGTCGGCAAGGCGATGGGTTACGGACGGATCTCCGGGGTTAAGTAATACGATTGGATCGGAGACTCTCTCATGGCCAGACCAAATTTGATCGCCAATGCGTGCTTGCCGGTTGCAAAAGCCGCGGCGTATGTGGCTGGGTATGCGTTGATCGTGTTGTCGCTGTTGATTACCTATGACGTCATTGTTCGCAAGGTGTTCAATGCATCCTCTCTGGGAACAGACGAAATCGGTGGTTATATCGTGGCAATCATGGCGGCTTTCGGCTTTACCTATGCCTTGTTGAAAGACGCCCATACGCGCATAGACATCTTCTACCAGTGGCTGCCCAGGCGTTTGCGGCTGCTGGCAAATTTTCTGGCCATGGCAGGCATGGCGGCATACGCCTGCTTCATGGCGTGGCGGGCGTGGGGCACCCTGGCCGAAAGCATCGAATACGGCAGTACGGCCAATACGCCCCTGCACACCCCGCAGTGGATTCCGCAATCTATCTGGTTATTGGGCCTGATTCTGTTTGCCGTGGTTGCGGTACTGCTCTTGTTGCATGCCGTGTGGTTGATGGTGCGGGGGCATTCGCACCAGGCATTACAGTTTTATGGGCCCAAAACCCTCGAAGAAGAAATCCAGGAAGAGCGCCTGAGCGTGGACGATCTGGATGGTCGGCCATCCAGCACCGCCGTCGCCAAAGGAGCTTCTCATGATTGATTTTGGCACGGCGTTTATCGGTTTCCTCATCATGCTGTCACTGATGCTGGTGGGCATCAGCATCGCGGCATCCCTTTTTCTCACGGCCGCGTTGGGGGCCCTGGTTTATCTGGGGCTGCCCACCCTCATGTCTTTTGGCAACACCATGTGGGGGGCGCTCAACGACTTCATCCTCACGTGTATTCCCCTGTTCATTCTCCTCGGAGAAATCCTGGTGCGTGCAGGCGTGACAGACCGCATGTATCGCTCTTTGGCGGGATGGTTGTCGCGCCTGCCCGGGGGCCTGCTGCACACCAATATCGTGTCGTGCTCCATTTTTGCGGCAATTTCCGGTTCTTCGGTGGCAACCGCCGCCACAATTGGTACGGTGGCCTTGCCGGCACTCGAAGAACGCAAGTACGACGAGAAACTGGTGCTGGGAACGATTGCTGCAGGGGGCACCCTGGGGATCTTGATTCCACCCAGCATCAATATGATCGTCTATGGCGCCATCACCAATACGTCCATTGGCAAGCTTTTCATTGCCGGTATTGTGCCCGGCTTGCTGCTGGCCGCCATGTTCATGCTGGCTATTGTCTTGCTCTGCGTCATGCGCCCTTCTTTGGCTGGGGTCAAAGAAGCGGTTCCGCCTTTGTCGCAACGCCTTAGGGCCCTGTGTGATCTGATTCCGCCCGGCCTGGTTTTCTTTGTTGTGATGGGTGGCATCTACATGGGCTGGGCGACACCCACCGAGGCCGCGGCCATCGGTGTGGTGATGTCGTTGCTGGTGGCGGCGTGGTATCGCAAGCTTAGCTTTGCCATGCTGCACGAGTCGTTTCTCGCGGCGACACGCACCACCGCCATGGTGCTGCTGATCATCCTTGGAGCGTTCTTTCTAAATTACGTCGTCGGTATCCTGGGGGTGCCGCAGGCCGTCTCCAGCTACGTGGCTGCGCTGGGTACGACGCCCATCGAAACCATGTGGATTCTGGTCATCCTCTACATCATTCTGGGATGTTTCCTCGAGACCCTGTCAATGATGATCGCCACAGTACCCGTCATCGTGCCGCTGGTGGTGTCGCTGGGTTTTGACCCCGTCTGGTTCGGGATTTTCCTGGTACTGATGATGGAGCTGTCGCTGATCACTCCTCCGGTGGGCATGAACCTCTATGTGGTGCAGGGGATTCGCGGCAAGGGTTCCATCATGGATGTCATCCGCGGCTCACTGCCCTTCGTGGTGATCATGCTGATATTGGTGGCATTGATCATTTATTTTCCCGGTATTGCGCTTTGGCTGCCTTCGCATCTGTAGCGCCGGGGCCGTCCACTTTGTTTATTCAGATCAAGAGGTAAAAAATGGCCAAACGTGTGTTGCTCGGAATCCTGACGCCCTCCTCAAATACGGCGCTGGAGCCACTGACCAGCGCCATTGTCAGCGAGGTGCCGGGGGTCTCGGCACACTTCGCGCGGTTTACCGTCACCGACATTTCGCTGGATAAGAACTCCTTGCGGCAGTTTGATACCCAAAAGATTCTGGATGCGGCCAGGCAACTGGCGGATGCGCGTGTGGATGTCATCGGCTGGAGCGGCACAGCCGCCAGCTGGATGGGTTTTGATTCGGATGAGGCCTTGTGCCGCGAAATCACCGGGGCCACAGGCATACCGACCACGACCTCCGTGCTTGCGCTTAACGAAATCCTGGCGCTTACCGGGGTCAGGAAATTGGGCCTGATTTCGCCCTACATCGAGTCTGTGCAGCAAAAGATCATCGCCAACTATCACTCGGCTGGTATCGAGATCCCTGCCGAGCGGCACGCCGATTTGCACGTCAACTTCGAGTTCTCCGAAGTATCCGAGGCCCAGATCATGCAGATGGCCCGAGAAGTGACCACTGCCGGGGTGGATGCGCTGACCGTGATGTGCACCAACGTCAAGGCGGCACAACTGGCTGGTCGAATCGAAACCGAGTTGGGCGTGCCTTTGTACGACTCCGTCTCTACGGTAGTCTGGAAAGCACTGAAGCTGGCTGGGACAGACCCGAAACAGATCAAAAACTGGGGGCGCCTGTTTCGGGAAGTGGGCTGAGCCAGGCTGTCCGATATCTTGTGGCAGTTTAAACGCGACAATATCGACAAAAAATTGTTACTGTGTTGTGTACAATAAACTGCAACAAAACGAATTTCTGATGTTGGCCGGCCTTCCATTTGCTCCAGCCCTCGGGCCGTGCAGTGGGCAACTACTCTGAAGCCTCAATACTATGCTCACCCCAGTCAAGAAAACCGCCCCCCGCCGCAAGCAGACGCGAGCCGTCATGAGTGTCGAGGACATCTACCAGCGTATCCAGCTGGGTATCCTCGAGCGCCGCTTGCTGCCGGGAGCCAAATTGGCTGAAGAGCGCCTGGCCGAAGTGACCGGCGTCAGCCGCACCAAGATCCGCCAGGTGTTGGCGCGTCTTGCACACGAGCAGATCATTACCCTGATCCCAAACCGTGGTGCCTACGTGGCGCAGCCCACTGTAGAAGAAGCCTGCGAGATGTTCGAAGCCCGGCGCCTGCTCGAGCCCCCCCTGGTGGCCAAGCTGTGCAGCCAGGCCACACCAGAAGACGTGGCGGTGCTGCGTCAACACCTGACCGAAGAAAAAGAGGCCCGCGATCAGGATGACCTGCGCAGGATCATCCGCCTGTCGGGCGTCTTTCACATCCATTTGGTGGATATGGTGGCCGGTGGCTTTCTGGCCCGCGCGATTCGCGAGCTGACGTCCCTGACGTGCCTCATCATCACCTTGTATGACAGCCCCACGGCCGCTGCATGTCCGCAAAACGAACACGCCGACCTCGTTGATCTGATCGAGGCGGGCGATGCGGCAGGCGCCGAGCGCCTGATGCGCGAGCACCTGATCCACATCGAGCGCAGCCTCAATCTAAACGGCGGCCAGGCACTTGAGCCGGATTTCGAGGAAATCTTTAAGGTTTAAGGATTTGGGCTTGGCTGCTGTGGCGGTTTAGCTGACTGCTGCACTACTGTTTTCTGCAGCCAGCATACGCAGCACGGTTTCGCGCTTGGTTAGCAGGTGCTGGCGCAGCAATGCCGCCAGCCGCGGGCCATCCCGAGCCTCAAGAATCTGGATCATCTCGGCGTGCTCTTGCACGGCTTTGTCCCATTTGGCGTGTTCCAGGTTCGAGCGAAAGCGCAGCGCCTGCAGCCTTTGGTTTGTGGTGAGATAAATATGGCGTAGTGACGCATTGCGGGCCACTTGATTGATCTTGTCGTGAATCTCGTGGTTTTTTGCATAGTAGCCAGGAAGGTCTCCCTGGGCGTGGCACGCCAGCATCGTGTAGTGCAATGCCTTGATCTCGGCCAGCTCGGCCGGGGTGATGCGCTCGCAGGCCAGTAAACCGGAAAACGCTTCCAGCCCGCTCATGAGCTCAAAGAGCTCGCAGACCTCGTCTTCGGAAATCTGGAAAACAGAGGCACCCCGATTGGGGGTAATAACAACCAGGCCCTCGGCTGCCAGCACTTTCAGGGCTTCTCGTAATGGCGTGCGAGAGATACCCAGGCGCTCGCAGAGCTCACGCTCGTTGAGTTTGCTGCCGGGCGGCAAAACGCCTTCGACGATGAAATTGCGCAGATGCCCCACCACGGTATCGTGCAGCTGCGTGCGTGTCAGGCGGGAGATTTGTGCCGGCGGGTGCTCTTGGTGGATATTTTTAGCGTTTTGCATGCAAAAGACAAATATATTCAAACGACGTCATGGTACTCGATTGTATGTTTTCCGGGAAGAACTAGGGAAAATACCCACGCAAAACAGGGGGGTTATGCGCCTTTGACACTTTCTTTTCGGAATAAGTGTTGTTAATCTAAATTGAATTCAAAATTCAATATTCACGGTACTGTACTCCATGGATACTCTGGCGCCTCGCACAATTGTTCATGCCGGCCAACAGCGCAATGCGCTGTCGCAACGTCTGGCTCGCGAAGTCCAGGGTGAAATCCTGTTCAGCAGCGGTGATCGCGGGCGTTATGCCACAGATGCCTCTATCTACCAGATAGACCCCATCGGGGTCTTGGTGCCAAAAACCTTCGACGACATCCGTATTGCAGTAGATATCTGCCGCGAACTCAAGGCGCCCATCATTGCTCGTGGGGCCGGTACCTCGCAGTGTGGGCAAACCGTGGGTCATGCCCTGATCCTCGACAACAGCAAATACCTGAACCAGATTGTTGATCTGAACCTCGATGCCATGACGGTTACCGTCGAGCCAGGCATCGTGCTGGATCAACTGAATGCCGCCTTGCGCCCACATGGCGTGTGGTTTCCGGTGGATGTCAGCACGGCAGCCCAATGCACGCTGGGGGGTATGGCGGGCAATAACTCCTGCGGCTCACGGTCAATCGCCTACGGCAATATGGTGCACAACGTGCAGGCCATCGATGCCTTGTTGTCGGATGGCACCGAAGGCTGTTTTCAGGCAATGGCCCAGATGCTGGATGACACGTCTCGCCTGGGTGCACTGGTGCAGTCGCTGCGCGATATCGCCACTCGCGAGCACGAAGAAATCGCGCGCCAGGTGCCCAAGGTGCTGCGTCGGGTTGGGGGCTACAACCTGGATATATTTAATCCGCAGAGTGTTCGTCCGTATACGCCGGATAACAGTGTCAATCTGGCGCATTTGCTGGTGGGCAGCGAGGGCACGTTGGGGATCACCCGGCAAATCACCCTGAAACTCTCGCCGTTGCCGGCCAACAAGGTGCTGGGGGTGGTTAATTTTCCGTCGTTGCGTGCCGCGATGGAGTCTGCCAAACATATTGTCACCCTCGAGCCCACCGCCGTCGAGCTCGTCGACCACACCATGATCACGTTGGGTCTGGGCAATCCCGCCTTTGCGCCGGTTATCCGTCAGGCCCTGATTGGTGAGCCCAGTGCCCTGCTGCTGGTCGAGTTTGCCGGCCCGTCGCGTGATACTCAGTTGCACAAACTTGATCAATTGGCGGATCTGATGGGTGATCTTGGTCATCCGGGCTGTGTGGTACGCCTGCCCGAGGCCCATCAGCAGCAGGCCTTGTGGGGTGTGCGCAAAGCGGGCCTGAACATCATGATGAGCATGCGGGGCGATGGCAAGCCGGTATCCTTCATCGAAGACTGCGCTGTACCACTAGAGCACCTGGCCGATTACACCAGTCGCCTCACCGAAATTTTTCACAAGCATGGCACCAGCGGTACTTGGTATGCCCATGCCTCAGTGGGTACGCTGCATGTACGGCCGATTCTCGATATGCGGGCGGGTGGTGCCGAAAAAATGCGGGCTATTGCCGAAGAGGCCAGCGCTATCGTGCGCGAATACAAAGGGGCCTACTCCGGCGAGCACGGCGACGGTCTGGTTCGCAGCGAGTGGATCTCCTGGCAGTTTGGTCCGCGCCTGGCTCGTGCTTTCGAAGACATCAAGGCGCTGTTCGACCCTGCCGGCCTGATGAATCCGGGCAAGATCGTTCATCCACCCAAAATGGATGACGTCTCCCTGTTTCGCTTCAAGCCGTCATACCAGATACTGCCATTTCAGCCTGGTCTTGATTGGGGGGCCTGGAATGTCACTCAAAACCCCCGCGAGCAAACCTCTGGGCCCGCCGGCTCGGGCAGCGATCCAGCCAAGGGCTTTGGCAAAGCCATCGAGATGTGCAACAACAATGGCCACTGCCGCAAGTTTGATGCGGGGGCCATGTGCCCCAGCTACCGTGTCACCCGCGACGAGCAGCACCTTACCCGTGGGCGTGCCAATACCTTGCGTCTGGCCTTATCGGGCCAAATGGGCCCCAATGCGTTTGTGTCCGAAGAGGTCCGACGCAGTCTGGACCTTTGCGTGGGCTGCAAGGCTTGTAAACGTGAGTGCCCCACCGGCGTCGATATGGCGCGGATGAAAACAGAATTTCTCTATCAGTGGCAAAAGCAACATGGCACGACACTCAAAGATCGCCTGATCGCCACGATGCCCAAGTGGGCGGGCTGGGCTGCACGCATGCCGTGGCTGTTTAATGCACGAGATACCGTGCCGGGTGCCGCGTGGCTGTCCGAAAAACTCCTTGGGTTTTCGGCGCGGCGCACACTGCCCAGGTGGCGGCGCGATACCTTTCTATCTTCAGCGCCTGCCGATCATCACGACGACGCAGATGTGGTGCTGTTTGCCGACACCTTTAACAACTACCTCGAATCCGAGAACGCACACGCAGCGCTGACGGTGCTGTCTGCAGCAGGCTACAAGGTGCATGTGGCACGCCCGGCCAGCCATGACGCCGAGCGTCATCGGCCCTTGTGTTGCGGGCGCACCTACCTGTCGGCAGGCTTGCTCGACGAGGCCAAAAAAGAAGCCAGCCGTGTGGTGTCTGCCTTGCAGCCTTTTGTGGCGCGCGGTGTGCCGGTGGTGGGGCTCGAGCCCTCGTGCCTGCTGTCGCTGCGTGACGAATTCTTGGTGATGGGGCTGGGAGAAGACGCGCAGGCGCTGGCCAAACAATCGTTCCTTTTCGAAGAGTTTCTTGCCAAAGAGCACCAGGCTGGGCGCCTGAATCTGCCACTGAAGGCGCTGCCGCAAACGCGCGCATTGCTGCATGGACACTGTCATCAAAAGGCCTTTGACGCCGTCAGGCCAGTGCAACAGGTGCTGGGCCTGGTGCCCGGGCTTCAGGTGCAGTTGATTGAGTCCAGCTGTTGCGGGATGGCGGGCGCTTTCGGTTACGAAGCCAGCCACTTTGATATTTCCATGAAGATGGCCGAGCTTTCTTTGTTACCCGCTGTGCGCAGTGCCGGGCCCGACGATCTGATTGTTGCTGATGGCACTAGCTGCCGCCACCAGATTGTTGATGGTGCACAGCGCCAGGCAGAACACGTTGCCCGGGTGCTGGAACGCGCCCTGGCGTAAGCCTTGTTTTTTGGAGCCTCACCATGAACACCAAGCCTGTTCTCACGGACATAGATGTCCAAACGATTTTGCAGGGTGCCGCCAGATACGCCCGCGAGCACCAATGGGCGGTCACCATTTCGGTGGTGGACGACGGTGGCCATCTTCTGGGCTTGCTGCGCCTGGATGGTGCGGCCCCCATCACGGCCACCATTTCACCGGGCAAGGCCCGCGCATCGGCCATGGGGCGCCGCGAATCCTCTGCCTACGAAACGTCCATCAACGAAGGCCGAACCGCCTATCTGTCTGTCCCCATGGATGCCATGCTGGAGGGTGGTGTGCCTGTTCTTGTAGATGGGCAGGTCGTTGGTGCAGTGGGAGTCTCGGGCGTCAAGTCGGTGCAAGACGTTGAAATCGGCAAGGCGGGCATTGCCGCACTGTTGAGCCCATAAGCATTTGTATGGATCCCGCCTGGCGAGATCCGCAACCGTGGGGTACGGCATATCCTGCCAAGCCTGGTTTTAAGGCCGCCAAAGAGGTGCTTCATCTCTTCGGCATACGAAACGTTGATCTTACCTAGAGGGCAATCCCGATATGTTACGGCTCAGTGCACATCCTTCTGGTCGTCATTTTCTGCAGATTCCCGGGCCTACCAATGTGCCCGATCGGGTTCTGCGCGCCATCGACCATGGCACCATCGATCACCGGGGGCCCGAGTTCGGCGAACTCGGGAAATCTGTGCTGTCCGGCTTGAAAAAGCTCTTCAGGACAGAAAGCCCCGTCATCATTTATCCCGCTTCGGGCACTGGGGCCTGGGAGGCCGCACTGGTCAATGCATTGTCGGCCAACAATTTGGTGTTGATGGCAGAAACCGGGCACTTTGCCACGCTCTGGAAAAAAATGGCGGTCAGCCTGGGCTTGCGGGTTGAATTTCTGCCTGGAGACTGGCGGCGCGCGGCAGACCCAGATGTTATCGAAGCGCGCTTGCGCGCCGACACCGCCCACGAGATCAAGGCCGTGTGCATTGTGCACAATGAAACCGCTACGGGGGTTACCAGCGATATCCCCGCTGTTCGCAAGGCCATCAACCGTGCCAGTCATCCCGCCTTGCTGATGGTCGATACCATTTCGTCACTGGGCTCGATTGATTATCGGCATGATGAGTGGGGGGTGGATGTTACGGTCGCCGGTTCTCAAAAAGGCATGATGTTGCCTCCGGGGCTGTCATTCAATGCCGTCAGCGAAAAAGCACTGGCCGCCAGCCAAAAAAGTGATCTGCGCCGCTCTTACTGGGATTGGCATGCCATGATTGCCATCAACCCCACCGGCTATTTTCCGTACACGCCGGCCACCAATTTGCTGTATGGCCTGCACGAGGCCCTGGAGATGCTCTTTGACGAAGGGCTCGATACCGTATTCCAGCGCCATAAGCGTCACGCCGAGGCTACGCGCCGTGCTGTTCGGGCCTGGGGCCTGGAAATCCTCTGTGCCGACCCCGATCGTTACAGCCCCTCGCTTACCGCCGTGATGATGCCCGAGGGGCACAGCGCCGATGCGTTTCGCACGATTGTGCTCGATCACTTCAATATGTCACTTGGCCAGGGGCTCAGCAAAGTAAAAGACAAAGTATTCCGGATCGGTCATCTGGGCGATCTAAACGATCTCACGGTCTGCGGGACGCTCGCAGGCGTCGAGATGGGGCTGGCTTTGGCAGGGGTGCCGCATCAACCGGGTGGCACTCGGGCAGCCATGAGCTATCTCACCGAAAAGGCCGAGGTGCGGTCGCGCTAGCGCACGACTGGCCAAGGATATGAGCAAACAGTCGTCGCAGCCCTGTGATCGGGTTGCGGCTTGTCCTACAGGAGGAACCGCACACTCAATAAGCAGCACAGGAGGCTTTATGGAGACAACCCAACAGCCGATACGGTGGCCATTTACGGGTGCATTGCATGCCGGACACCGCCAGCGGCTTACAAATTCAGGGTGAAGCAATGATTAGACAGACCAAAAAATTAGTTCGTTTGATGGCCGCCGCCGGCGTATTTGCGTTTGCTGCGATGTCCACCGCACAGGCGGCCACCACCACCATCCGTCTGGGCCACGTGGGCGAGCCAGGCTCGTTGATGGAAGCCACTGCCAACGAGTTTGCCAAGCGGGTAAATGCCAAGTTGGGCGACAAGGCCAAGGTAGAAACCTATGGCTCCAGCCAGTTGGGCAACGACACCGAGATGTTGCGCAAATTGAAGCTGGGCACCATCGACATGGCGTTGCCGTCTACCGTCATGAGCTCCGTCGATCCCGTATTTGCCTTGTTCGAGATGCCGTTCCTGATCAAGGATCATGCGCATATGGCCAAGGTGCAGCACAACGAGTACATCGTGGGCAAGATGACCGAAGCCGCCAAGAAAAACGGCTATGTGTTGCTGGCCTTGTGGGAAAACGGCTTTCGCAACATCACCAACAACGTTCGTCCCATCCGCACCCCCGAAGACCTCAAGGGGATCAAGTTGCGTACCCCCAGCGGCGAGTGGCGCGTGAAGATGTTCAAGTCTTACGGTGCCAGCCCCACACCGCTGCCGTATTCGGAAACCTTTGTAGCGTTGCAAACGGGTGCTGTAGACGGCCAGGAGAACCCCTTGGCACAAATCTATCCGGCGCACTTCTACGAGGTGCAAAAGTATCTCACCCTCTCGCACCACGTATACACCCCGGTGTCTTTGGTCTCAGGTGCCAGCTGGAAACGTCTGCCCGAAGATGTCCGCAAGACCATCCGGGAAGTCGGGCTTGAGATGCAGCCAGTGGCGCTCGAGTACGGTGCCAAGATGGACGAAGACTTGCTCGGCAAGCTCAAAGAGAAAGGCATGGAAGTCAACACCATCGACCAGGCTGCTTTCGAGAAGGCATCCAAGCCTATCTATGACGAGTTTGAGAAAACAGTCCCTGATGGCAAGAAGATGATTGAAGTCATCGAGTCGCTGAAACAATAAACCGTGGCACGGGCCCAGCCGCCTGGTGGCCGGGCCCGCCAACTGCTGCTTCCAAATGAGACTCTTATGAATACAGTTGATTCTCTGCGGTATGCCCTGGATCGTATCCTGGCGGCGATCGTGATGATTCTGGTGCTGGCATTGTCGTTTATTGTCATTTTGGGGTTTACCACGCGTTTGATGGGTATGCCTTTGTCCTGGACGGACGAGCTTGCGGGTATTGGATTGGCCTGGCTGACGTTTTATGGCAGCGCATTGGCCGCCGGACGAGGTGCGCACATTGCCAGCCCCAGCATCCTGGCAATTATCCCGCTTAAGTGGCGCCTGGTCGTCACCGTGCTCTCGGAAATCTGCACCATTGCATTTTTTGTCCTGCTGGGTTGGATGGGTATGTATGTGGTCGAGATCCTGGCGGGCAGCAATCTGGTCAGCTTGCCGGCGATTTCTCAACAGCTCACGCAATCTGCGGTGCCGGTGGGTGCGGCCCTGTTTATTCTGGCCGAAATCCTGCGTTTGCCCGAGCTTCTGAAAACAACGGCTGCTGGTAATTCCTCGGCCGAAAGCGATGCCGAAGATGACATTTTCTGATCTTTCCCCGTACTGATCTCTAGCTACCGGTCTCTCCTATCCGCCGAGGTTATCCATGGCTATTACCCTCATGTTGTTGGGTCTGTTGGCCCTGATTGTCATCAATATCCCGATTGCAGTGGCACTGGCAATTGTGGGTGCCGCGGGCACGTATCTCAGTTACGGTGCCAATGCGCTGCCAGAGGTGCCGCTGGTGCTTTTTGATGGTTCCACCAATTTTTCGTTGCTGGCCATCCCGCTGTTTATCTTTGCCGGCGCCATCATGAACAGCTCAAGCCTGGCGCGTCGCCTCATCGACCTGACCACGGCATTGCTCGGTTTCATCCGCGGCGGTCTGGCGTTGGTCACTATTGGCGCTTCGGCATTTTTTGCCGAGATCTCGGGCTCAGCCGTGGCCGGTGTGGCGGCACTGGGCAGTGTCCTCATCCCGGCGATGGAAAAAAAAGGCTACTCCAAAGAATTCGCCGCAGCGATTTCGTCTTCTGCGGCCAGTCTGGCCATTATTTTGCCGCCGTCGATTCCGATGATTTTGTATGCGGTGATGGCTCAAGAATCCATCGTCAAGATGTTCATTGCCGGGGTGTTGCCAGGTCTTCTGGGGGCATTGGGCCTGGCTGCGATGTCGTACTACCTGGCACGCAAAAACAATTTTCCGGTTGAGGCGCGATTCAAGGCATCGGTGCTGGGCAAGGCTTTTAAAGAAGCCTTTTGGGCGCTTACCATCCCGGTGATTATCCTGGGAGGGATCTTTGGCGGGTTTGTGACGGCAACCGAGGGTGCCGGGTTGGCCGTACTGGTGGCACTGATCATTGCCGGCATTATTTATCGCGAGCTTAGCTTTAAAAAGCTCTACGACGCCTGCGTGCAAAGCGGGATCCAGACTGCCGTTGTGATGTTGCTGGTGGCCGCCTCGGCACTGGTAGGCTCGTACCTTACCCAGGCGCGCCTGCCCCAGGAGCTTGCCGCCAGCATCGAAAGCTTCAGCTCCAACAAATACGTCATTTTGATGATCATGAACGTGTTCTTCCTGGTGCTGGGGATGTTCCTGCATTCGGCTGCAGCCATCATTCTGGTCGTTCCAATCGTGATGCCGCTGGTGCACTCGGTAGGAATCGATCCGGTGCACTTTGGCCTGATCGTCACCATCAACCTGGCGATTGGTCAGCAAACCCCGCCGGTTGCCAGTGTGCTGATCACTGCGTGCTCAATTGCAAAATCCGATGTCTGGCGCACCACCCGTGCCAATCTGGGCTTCATCGGTGTGCTGCTGGTCGTGTTGATGATCAACACCTATTTGCCGGATATTTCGCTGTCGCTGGTGCGGTTGGTGTATGGCGGCTAATGGCCCACAGGTGCTCAGATGACTAACGATCTTGTTTTCAAAAAATCCGGTACACGGGCAGATATTTGCTTCAACCGTCCGCATCACCACAATGCCATGACGTTTGCTATGTACGAGGGGCTGGAAGCTATCTGTGATGAGCTTGATGCTGATCCCGGCGTACGGGTCGTTGTGTTGCGTGGGGCTGGCGACAAAGCTTTCGTGGCGGGTACCGATATTGCACAGTTTCAGCATTTCAAAAGTGGCGACGACGCCATTGCCTACGAAACGCGAATTGACCGGGTGGTGGGGCGCCTGGAGCGCCTTAAGTGCACCACCATCGCCGTGTTGCACGGGATATGTGCCGGCGGTGGTGTGCCTATTGCCTTGGCGTGCGACTTTCGCTATGCAGATCCTGCGCTGCGTCTGGGTGTGCCTATCGCCCGCACATTGGGCAATTGTCTTTCGATGGCCAATGTGGCGCTTTTGCTGGATTTTGTGGGGGTCGCCCGTGCCAAAGAGCTCCTGATGCTGGGACGCATGATCACAGCTCAGGAGGCGCTGGCTGCCGGTGTGGTTAATGCCATATATGAGACATCCGAGATGGTGCAAAAAATAGAGGATGTCATCACCGAGATTCAGGGCCTGGCGCCACTCACGCTAACGGCCATGAAAACCGCCATCAGACGTACCCAGATGGTGCGTCGGGCCAGCCCAGAGGCCGCCGAGGACCTGATCCGTCTGTGCTATGGCAGCGAGGATTTTCACGATGCCGTCGAGGCATTTTTACAGAAACGCCGGCCGGTATGGCATGGCCGATAAAGAAAGGAAACCGCGATGTCTTTGCCGCTAGAAGGTGTCCAGGTACTGGATATGTCACAGATTATGGCGGGGCCCTATTGCACCATGGTGCTGGCCGATATGGGCGCCGATGTCATCAAGATCGAGAAAATCAAAGGGGGGGATGACTCCCGCCAGATGGGGCCGTTTGTCGAGGGCGAATCCACTTGCTTCATGCAGATCAATCGCAATAAGCGCAGCGTGGCACTCAACCTCAAGGACGAAGCCGTGCGCGAGGTTTTCTACGACATGGCACGCCAAAGCGATATCGTGGTCGAGAACTACCGGCCCGGGGTGACACAATCCTTGGCGGTGGATTACGAGACACTACGCAAAATTAATCCCGGCCTTATTTATTGCTCTATTTCAGGCTATGGCCAAAGCGGCCCCTATCGCAACAAGGGTGGGTTTGATTTGGTCGCCCAAGGTGCCACGGGCCTGATGTCGATGACAGGCGAGCCAGGAGGCAGGCCCCTGAAAACCGGCGTGGCTGTCTATGACATCGGTGCGGGCATTACCGCCCTGTATTCCATTCTGGCTGCGTATATTCATCGGCAAAAAACCGGCGAAGGCCAGCATGTGGATGTCGCGATCAGCGAGTGTGGCATCCCCTGGTTTACCTGGGAGGCAGCCGCCTATTTTGCCGAGGGGCGAGAGCCCCACGCCGATGGCTGGCGTCATCGGGTGTCTGCGCCGTATCAGTCACTGGCCACGCGCAACGGCTATCTGGTGCTGGGGTGTGCCAACCAGCGCACCTGGGAGCGCTTTTGCGAGGATGTCGTTACCAGGCCTGAGTGGATTCAGGATCCACGATTCCTCACCAACTCAGATCGCAAGGCCCACATTGAGGTGCTTGAGCCGCTCATTGAAGCCGAGCTGGCCAAAGAGGACACTGCCTTCTGGATTCAGCGCTGCGATGCGGCTGGTGTGCCGGCCGGCCCCATCAACCGCTTTTCAGAGATGCTGGCCGATCCGCATTATGTCGCTCGCGGGATGGTCCAGCAGTTTGATCATCCTACGGTGGGGCTGGTTAAAACGCTGGGCTTTGCCAGCAAATTTTCAGCCACACCGCAGCAAATCCGGCGTCCCAGCCCCTTGTTGGGCCAGCACACCGACGAAGTGCTGCACGCATTTGGCATGGATGACGAGCGGATCGCCACGCTACGTGACCGTGGGGTTGTCGGCCCCTGATGTTATTGGGCTTTAGCCTGCAATCAGCAGGCCTTTTGCGTTTCAGGCACCTGCGAAATATGCAGCAAATTGGTGCTGCCGCTGCGGCCAAACGGCAAACCGGCAATCACAATCAGGGTATCGCCAGGTTGTGCCAGGCCGGCGGTGCAGGCTGCCTGGGTGGCGCAAGCAATTATCTCGCTGGATTCTTGCAGTTGTTCGGGAAAATGCACCGGCCGCACGCCCCAGACGAGGGCCAGACGCCGGGCGGTGCGCTGCTCGGGTGTCAGGGCCAGGATGGGGGTGGTGGGGCGCTCGCGGCTGGCCCGCAAGGCGCTAAACCCCGACGCCGTGTAGGCCACGGTGGCCGCCGGCTGCAGCAGGCCGGCTACCCGGCGCAGGGCACAGCAGATGGCGTCGGGTATATTGGATTCGGCCTGGCTGTGGGTGGCATCCAGGTTGTCGCGCCACGATGGGTCGGACTCTACCTCGCGGATGATGTTGTTCATGATGGTGACGGCTTCAAGCGGATACTGGCCCGAGGCAGATTCTGCCGACAGCATCACGGCATCGGCGCCGCTGTACACGGCCGTAGCCACATCCGAGGCCTCGGCCCGCGTGGGTACGGGCGAGGTGATCATGGACTCGAGCATCTGGGTGGCCACCACCACCGGCTTGCCGGCGGCGCGGGCATGACGCACGATGCGCTGTTGCAGTACCGGCACGCGCTGGGGGGGAAGCTCGACCCCCAGATCGCCGCGGGCCACCATGATGCCGTCGGCCTGTTCGATGATGCCATCCAGGTGGTCGATAGCGGCGGGCTTCTCCAGCTTGGCCATGATCCAGGCCTGATCGCCAATCAGCTGGCGTGCCTCGGTGATGTCTTCGGGGCGTTGCACAAAAGACAGCGCCACCCAATCCACCCCCAGCGACAGCCCAAATGCGAGGTCATCGCGGTCTTTGGCGGTAAGGGGCGAAATCGGCAGGATCACCCCGGGGACATTGACCCCCTTGCGATCGGACAACGGCCCGCCCACCATCACAGTGGTTTCGGCAAAATCGGGGCCATGCTGGTCTACCCGCAGGCGCAGCTTGCCATCGTCCAGCAGCAGGTCGGTGCCGTCTTCCAGTGCGGCAAAGATTTCGGGGTGGGGCAGATGGGCGCGCCGGGCATCGCCTTCGGCGGCGTCCAGATCCAGCCGGAACGGCTGGCCCGCCTGCAGGGTAACCTTGCCGCCCGCCATTTTGCCCACGCGCAGCTTGGGGCCTTGCAGATCCATCAGGATGCCGATGGGCCGGCCGATGTCCTGCTCGATCTGGCGGATGATGCGGTAGCGTTCGGCGTGGTCCTCGTGGGTGCCGTGGCTGAAATTAAGCCGAAACACATTGGCGCCGGCGTTCACCAGGGCGCGGATTTGGTCGGGGGTGGAGCTGGCCGGGCCCAGGGTGGCCAGAATGCGGGCACGTCGTTCGCGGGTCATGCAAAATATCCTTGTTGACGAATCGTCAAAACGTTACAGGGCGCTGATGCCGGCGCGAGCCACTTGCGCGTCCTGGGCGGCTTGTACGCCCGAGACGCCGACTGCGCCGATCACCTGACCCTGCTCCATGATGGGTTCGCCCCCTTCGAGGGGCATCACCGGCATCGACAATGCCGAATACCGGCCTTTGTTAACCATTTCTTCGTATACCTTGCTGGGCTTGCCGCTGAGCACGCAGGTGCGGGCTTTTTCAGGGGCAATCATGGCGCTCATCAGGGGCGCCCCATCCATTCGTTGCAGCCACAGCGCATGCCCCCCTGCATCGCAGATGGCGATGCTGACGTTCCAGCCTTGTGTGCGTGCCTCGGCTTCTGCCGCGGATGCCATCTTGCGGGCGTCTTCGAGAGTCAGGATGCGGATCGTTTTCATGGGGAGTCTCCTGTGGTGGGGTTAAAGAATCAGTAGTGCACGGAAATCGTTGACGTTGGTGAGTGTAGGGCCGGTAACCAGGGAGTTGCCCAGCGCTTCGAAAAACCCATGGCCGTCATTGTTATCCAGAAACTGGCGCGGTGGCATGCCGGCCTGCCAGGCGCGTGCCAGCGTATCCGGGGTGATGAGTGCACCCGCGATTTCTTCCTGGCCGTCCACACCGTCAGTGTCGCCTGCCAGGCCGTACACATCTTTGGCGCCATCCAGTGCAATGGCACTGGACAGCAGGCACTCGACATTACGCCCGCCACGGCCCTGGCCACGCACGGTAACCGTGGTTTCACCCCCCGAGAGCAGCACGCAGGGCGCGGCAGCCGGCTGGTTGTGGGCGCGCACCTGCAGGGCGATGCCGGCCAGCACTTTACCCACATCCCGGGCCTCGCCTTCGATGCGATCGCCCAGCAATACTGGTGTGATGCCAGCCTCGCGCGCCACTTCGGCGGCGGCTTCCAGCGCCATCTGAGGGGTGGCGATCAGGTGTGTTTCAACGCGGGACAAGGCTTTGTCGCCCGGTTTCAGGGTTTCGCCCTGGCCGGATTCGAGCAGCGCCCGGGCACCCGCCGGTAGGGTGATGCCGTAGCGCTGCACGATCTCCAGTGCGTCGCTGCAGTGGGTGGGGTCGGCTACGGTGGGGCCGGAGGCAATATCGCTGGGCGCATCTCCGGGGACGTCGGAAATCAGCAGGTTGACCACGCGGGCAGGCGCACAGGCAGCGGCCAGGCGCCCACCTTTGATGCCTGACAGGTGGCGGCGCACGCAGTTCATCTCGGAGATGGTGGCGCCGGATTTAAGCAAGGCGCGATTGATGGCCTGTTTGTCGGCCAGCGTGACGCCGGGCCCCGGCATGGGCAGCAGGGACGAGCCGCCACCGGAAATCAGGCAGATGACGAGATCGTCTGCGCCAAGCCCGCGGACGGCTTCAAAGAGTCGTTTGGCAGCGCGTTCGCCGGCTTCGTCGGGCACCGGATGTGCGGCCTCGATGATTTCGATGTGTCGGCAGGGAACGGCATAGCCATAACGCGTCACCACCACACCCGAGAGGGGGCCGGCCCAGTGTTTTTCCAGTGCCTGAGCCATGGCGGCCGATGCTTTGCCGGCGCCAATGACGAGGGTACGCCCCTTGGGCGGTTTGGGCAGGAATGCCGGAATACAGTGCTCGGGCTGGGCTGCGCGAACGGCAGCGTGAAACATGCGGGTCAGGAGATCGCGAGGCTCGGTCATGTAGGCATTCCTGTCAGGGACATCGTGTGGGCAGGCACCCGCCTGGATACCTGCCCACGTAAAGGGAGGTGCTTCGCCCGGGGGGCTGAGATGCTGCGGTTAAGGCAGCATCCCGGGCGGGCACCCTGACCAGTTTATTGGCCGATTTCGTGATTGGCCATGATTTCCAGTGCACGCACCATGCCGGAGTGATCCCAGCCAGCCCCGCCGTGTGCCACGCAGGCGTTGAAAAGCTCTTGCGCCACTGCGGTGCTGGGCAGGGAAAGCCCCAGCTGGCGTGCGGTGGAGAGTGCCAGGTTGAGGTCTTTCTGGTGCAGGTTGATACGGAAACCCGGGTCGAAGGTGCGCTTCACCATGCGCTCGCCGTGCACTTCCAGGATCCGCGAGCTGGCAAAGCCGCCCATCAGCGCCTGCCGCACCTTGGCGGGGTCGGCGCCTGCCTTGGAGGCCAGCACCAGGGCTTCGCCCACAGCTTCGATGGTGAGGGCCACGATGATCTGGTTGGCCACCTTGGTGGTCTGGCCGTCGCCGTTGCCGCCCACCAGTGTGATGTTCTTGCCCATCAGCTCAAAAATCGGCTTGCATTGGTCAAACGCCGCCTGACTGCCGCCAATCATGATGGTGAGGCTGGCAGCTTTTGCGCCCACCTCGCCACCCGAGACCGGTGCGTCCAGGTATTCGCAGCCCAGCGCGTTGATCTTTTTGGCGAATTCTTTGGTGGCCACCGGCGAGATCGAGCTCATGTCGATAACCGTCTTGCCTTTGGACAGGCCCGCGGCCACACCGTTTTCGCCAAACAGCACGGCTTCGACATCGGGTGTGTCGGGCACCATGATGATGATGATGTCGGAAGCCTTGGCCACTTCGGTGTTGTTGCTGGCCGCTTTGGCGCCTGCGTCCAGCAGGCTTTGTGGCACATTGCCGTGCGTGTGGACAAGCAGCGTATGACCGCCCTGGATGAGGTTGGCTGCCATGGGTGCGCCCATGATGCCCAGACCGATAAAACCAATATTTGCCATGAGAATTCTCCTTGTTGGATAAGGGGTGAGCCGCTGCGGTGCATGAAAGGCCGCAGCGAATCAGACAGGGGTGGGCTTTAAGCCAGGGCTTTGATCCAGCCCAGGCCGTCTTCTGTTTTGCCTGCCGGCTTGTATTCGCAACCAATCCAGCCCTGGTAGCCGGTCTGGTCGATGTGGCGCAGCAACCAGGCGTAGTTGATTTCGCCGGTGCCCGGCTCGTGGCGCCCGGGGTTGTCGGCCAGCTGGATATGGCCGATGGATGCCAGTTGCCGGCTGATGGTGTTGCCCAGCTCGCCTTCCATGCGCTGTGCGTGGTAGATGTCGTATTGCACCTGAAGATTGTCCGATCCGACTTCAGCCACGATGGCCAGTGCCTGATCGGTGCGGCTGAGGAAAAAACCGGGGATGTCAAAGGTGTTGATGGGCTCGATCACCAGACGGATCCCGGCCTTTTTGAGCTCGGCCGCGGCATGACGCAGGTTCTCGACAAACGTTTTGTGTGCGGTGGCCTGGTCTACGCCTGCAGGAACGATGCCGGCCAGGCAGTTCACCTTGGGACAGTGCAGGGCCGTGGCGTATTCCACCGCTTGGGTGACACCTGCCTTGAATTCTTCGATACGGTCCGGGTGACAGGCAATCCCGCGTTCGCCGGCTTCCCACTTGCCTGCGGGCAGGTTGTGCAACACCTGCTCCAGGCTGTTGTCTTTAAGACGCTGGGCCAGGGTTTCTTTGGGATAGGCGTAGGGAAACAGGTATTCGACGCCTTTGAATCCAGCCTTGGCCGCGGCTTCGAAGCGGTCAAGAAAGTCGATCTCGGTAAACAGCATCGACAGGTTGGCAGCAAATTTCGGCATATGGGCTCCTTGTTGGTGTGGGGCAGCCCGTTGGGCGGGCTGCCGCGGCCTGCTTTAATCCAGCAGGGTAATTGCGGTGGGGGCGTCTTCGCCGCACTCGGCCAGTTCTTCGAACTCGTTGATCGCGTTGATGTCGTTGCCCATCGAAATATTGGTGACGCGCTCGAGGATGAACTCGATCACCACCGGCACCTTGAACTCCTGGATCCAGGCACGTGCCTGGGCAATTGCCGGCTGGATGTCCTCGACCTTCTTGACACGGATGGCCTTGCAGCCCAGGCCCTCGGCAACCCTGACGTGATCCACTCCATAGCCCTCGGTTTCGGGGGCGTTGATGTTGTCAAAGGACAGCTGCACGCAGTAGTCCATGTCAAAGCCGCGTTGGGATTGGCGAATCAAGCCCAAGTAGGCATTATTGACCACGATGTGGATGTACGGCAGATTGAATTGTGCACCCACGGCCAGCTCTTCGATCATGAACTGGAAGTCGTAGTCACCCGACAGGGCCACCACTTCGTCGCCCGTGTTGGCGGCCACCACACCCAGTGTGGCCGGTACCGTCCAGCCCAGGGGGCCGGCCTGGCCGGCATTGATCCAATGGCGCGGGCCATACACGTGCAGCAATTGTGCGGCAGCAATCTGCGACAGGCCGATGGTGGTGACGTAGCGGGTGTTGCGCCCAAAGGCCTTGTTCATTTCTTCGTATACGCGCTGCGGCTTTAACGGCGCCTGCTCGAAGTGCGTCTTGCGCTGCATGGATTTCTCGCCACGGCGGTTGCGGCAGGCCTGGGCCCAGTCACTGCGGTCGCGCAGCTGGCCGGCCGACTTCAGGCGCCGGGCTTCTTCGATCATCAGGCGCAGTGCCACGCCGGCGTCGGAGGCGATCCCGTAATCCGGGCCAAAGACTTTGCCGATCTGGGTGGGATCAACGTCGATGTGCACAAAGGTGCGCCCTTCGGTGTAAACCTGGGTGGAGCCCGTGTGCCGGTTGGCCCAGCGATTGCCGATCCCCATGACAAAATCGGAGGCCAGCAGGCTGGCGTTACCGTAGCGGTGGGCGGTTTGCAGTCCAGCCATCCCGGCCATCAGCGGGTGATCATCAGGGATGACGCCCCAGCCCATCAGGGTGGGGATCACCGGCACGCCGGTCAGCTCGGCAAACTCTTGCAGCAGGTCAGCGGCATCTGCACTGAAAACGCCGCCGCCGGCCACCAGCAAGGGGCGCTCGGCAGCATTCAGCATGGCCACAGCCTTGGCGGCCTGGGCAACGCTGGCGGCTGGCCTGTATACGGGCAGGGGCTCGTAGGTGTCGATATCAAATTCGATCTCGGCCATTTGCACGTCAAACGGCAGATCCACCAGCACGGGGCCCGGCCGGCCGGAGCGCATGACGTGAAACGCCTGTTGCAGGATGCGTGGCACCAGCTCGGGCTCGCGGGCCATCACGGCCCATTTGGTGACCGGTTTGGCGATGGTTTCGATGTCCACCGCCTGAAAGCTTTCCTTGTGCAGCTGGGCGCGGGGTGCCTGGCCGGTGATGCATAAAATGGGGATTGAATCACCCAAAGCGGAGTACAGCCCGGTAATCATATCGGTGCCGGCAGGCCCTGAGGTGCCCAGGCACACACCGATATTGCCCGGATTGGCACGGGTGTAGCCTTCGGCCATATGCGAGGCGCCTTCGACGTGGCGCGCCAGCACGTGCTTGAACTGGCCGTTTTTGCGCAGGGCGGAATACAGTGGGTTGATGGCGGCACCAGGCACGCCAAATAATGTGGTGATGCCTTCTTTCTGCAAGACTGCTGCGGCGGCATCGACGGCTCTCATTCGGGCCATGGTCACTCCTTGTCTGGTTCAATGGATCTCTACGGATTGAAATCAGAATAAAGAAAGCCATGCGGATGAGGAATCCCAGTGAATCTCGGTTCTGTCGATACTATAAGTATCTGATAAACAAAACATGGGATAGAATCCGAACGAACGGACCACCGATGTTCTTGGGTGGAAGTCTTTTAAACATCAGTGTTTAGGCTGATTTGCCATTCAGGAGCCTGCCTTGGGGCGCTATACAGACATCAGCAGTTTTGTATTGATTGCCGAGAAAGGCAGCTTCGCTGCTGCCGCGTTGGCCGAAGGGGTTACCCCCGTGGTGATGGGGCGGCGCCTGACGGCCATGGAGAAACGCCTGGGGGTGCAATTGATGCACCGCTCCACACGAGGCCTGGTGCTGACCGACCTGGGCGAGCGCTACCTGGAACAATGCCAGCAACTGATCCAGGATTTTGATGCGGCCGAAGCCGGTATCATGTCCCGGCGCCGCTCGCTGACCGGGCATCTGGTGGTGTCTGCACCGGCCTCTTTCGGGCGTTTGCATGTTGCTCCTCATGCGCTGGCCTTCAGGCAGCGCTACCCCGATCTGGCGCTGTCCTTCAACTTTACCGACAGCGTGGTCGACCTGGTGCGCGAGGGCTATGACATGGCCATCCGGATTGGCGAGGTGCGCGACCCCAATTACGTGGCGGTGCGCCTGTTTCCCAATCGGCGGGTGGTGTGCGGCACACCTGCCTACTTTGAGGCCAACGGCGTGCCGCGTGTGCCCGAAGATCTGGTGCGCCACAATTGCCTGGCATTTAATCTGCAAGGCGGTCAGCATCGCGGCTGGACATTTGTGCGCGACAGCAAACCGTTTGCGGTGCGTGTGCACGGAGACCTTGCCTGTAATGATGGCGAGTTGCTGTATCGCTGGGTGCGCCAGGGCCTGGGGATCGGCTGGCGGTCTACCTGGGAGATCCAGCGGGAGCTCAAGCGTGGAGAGCTGGTGACCGTGCTGGATGATTTTGCCTTGCCCGCCTATGACATCCAGGCGGTGTATCCGCAACAACGCTACCTGCCCGCCAAGGTACGATACTTTATCGATGATTTGAAACAGCATTATCAGCAGCCCGGTTATTGGGAAGGCCAGGAGTTATCTTGAGTTCCAGTCAGCACGTGTCATCCTCTGCTTCAAAGAGCCTTCTTAAGGGGGTTGAGCCCCCGCCCACACCCCGCGCGCGCCCCCCGGCCACCACCGAACGCCAGCGGCGTCTCGCCTTGCTGGCGCTGGCCGGCATGGCGGTGGGCTGGGGCTATAACTGGGTGGTCATGAAATCAGTGCTGGCCTATGTGGGGCCGTTTGATTTCTCTGCCCTGAGAACCCTGTTTGGCGCCTTGCTGTTGCTGGCTGTGCTGCTGGTGTTGCGCCGGCCACTCAAAATCCGCGCCTGGCCGCGTGTGGTGCTGCTGGGCATCCTGCAAACCGGGGCGTTTTCCGCCCTGATCCAGCTGGCCTTGCTGCAGGGCGGGGCGGGCAAAACGTCCATATTGGTCTACACCATGCCCTTTTGGGTGGTGCCGATGGCCTGGCTGGCCTTTGGCGAGCGCGTTCGCGGCTTGCAGTGGGTGGCATTGGCACTGGCCGGGGCAGGTCTGATGCTGATTCTCGAGCCGTGGTCTTTGAAACAAAGCAATCTGCTCAGCGAGTTCCTGGCGATTTCGGCCGGCCTTTGCTGGGCCCTGGCCACCATCGTGGCCAAGTGGATTCGGCGGGACGCCCCGATGGATGCCTTGCCACTGACGGCGTGGCAGATGCTGTTCGGCGCCTTGGCGCTGTGTCTGGCCGCCTGGTTGGTGCCCGAGCGCCCCATCGATCCTGCCCCGTATTTTATTGGTGCGCTGGCCTACAACGCCCTGATTGCCACGGCGATTGCATGGTTCCTCTGGCTGTTTGCGCTGCAGCATCTGTCGGCCGGGTTGGCCAGCATGTCATCCCTGGGGGTGCCAGTGGTGGGCGTTCTGGCTGGCTGGCTACAGCTGGGTGAACAACCCGGAATGCTTGAGCTGGGCGGCATGGTACTGATTGCGGTCGCTTTGCTGATCATCACCCGGCGCTCGAACCCCGGTTAAGGGGGTGGCTTGCACGCTGCTGAGTTTCGTGTAATGTCTGCAATACTTTAAAACTAAATCATAAACACCTTGGGGAGACAATCATGGCCTTTTGCAAAACGGCGCTTGCCGCTGCACTCACTTTATCTCTGGGCCTTACCGCAGGCTCGGCGCTGGCTGAAGTCAAAATCGGCTTTCTGGCCACGCTATCGGGCGCTGGTGCGGCACTGGGCCAGGATATGGTCGACGGCTTCAATCTGGCGCTGGATCAAAACGGCGGCAAGCTGGGTGGGCAGGAGATCGTCTTTCTGAAAGAAGACGACCAGCTCAAGCCCGACGTCGGCGTGCAGGCCGTGCAAAAGTTTCTCGAGAAAGACAAGGTGGATATTGTGGCGGGGGTGACGTTCTCCAATGTCATGATGGCCATTGCCAAACCGCTGGCCGATGCCGGCGTGACGTTTGTGGGCTCCAACGCAGGGCCCGCGCCGCTGGCGGGCAAGCAGTGCAACCCGGGGTTTTTCTTTGCCTCCTGGCAAAACGATGGGCAGGCAGAGGTCATGGGCCAGTACGCCGCCGACCAGCAGTACAAGGACGTCTACCTGATCACACCCAACTATCAGTCGGGTCGTGACCAAGTGCTGGGCTTCAAACGGTTTTACAAGGGCAAGATTTCCGGCGAGGTCTATACCCAGCTGGGCCAGCAGGATTACTCGGCCGAGTTGCTGGCATTGCAGGCAGCCAATCCCTCTGCGGTATGGGTGTTTTTGCCCGGTGGCATGGGGGTTAATTTTGTCAAACAGTACAAGCAGTTTGGCCTGATGGGCAAGATCCCGCTGCTCTCGGCGTCTACCGTGGATGGCAGCACCTTGCCGGCCCTGGGCAACACGGCGCTGGGCGTAAAGGCCGGCACTTTCTGGGGGCCTGATTTCACCAATGCCACCAGCCAGCAGTTTGTTGCAGCCTTCGAGAAAAAATACAATCGCATCCCCTCGCAGTATGCTGCGCAGGCATACGACTCCGCCTTGCTGATTGACAGCGCACTGAAAAAAACCAAGGGTGATGTCAGCGATAAACAGGCCTTTCGCGATGCCTTGCGGGCGGCTGACTATCAGTCGCTGCGTGGCGATTATGCCTTTAACGTCAATGGCTTTCCCATCGAAGACTTCTACGTCTTTGAGGTGGCCAAAAACGACAAGGGCCAGGTCTCGCTCAAGACCTTGGGCAAACCCCTGCCCAAGCACTCGGATGCCTACTTTGGCCAGTGCAAATATTGATTCCGCCCGTCTGGCTTAATTGGCAGGCGGCCCAGGCCGCCTGCCTCGGAGATCGGGCATGAGTCCGCAGCTGTTGTTCATGCAGGCGCTCAATGGCCTGCAATATGGCATTTTGCTGTTTTTGCTGGCGGCAGGCCTCACCCTGGTGTTTGGCATCATGAGCTTCATCAACCTGGCTCATGGTGCGCTCTACATGATGGGGGCTTATTTTGCGGCCGCCACGTTTCACCAGACCCACTCCTTTATCCTGGCCATTTTTGCGGGCCTGGCCGGTGCCATGGTGCTGGGCGTGGTGCTGGATCGCTGCGGCTTTGCGCGCCTTTACCCGCGTGCGCACCTGGATCAGGTGCTGGCCACCTTTGGGCTGATGCTTTTTTGCAATGAGGCAGTGCGCATGATCTGGGGTGCCGCGCCGGTATTCATGAGTTTGCCGGACGCCCTGAGCAACGTCGTCATGGTCTTTGGTACGCCCTATCCCTTGTACCGCCTGCTGATCATCCTGGCCGGTTTGCTGGTGGCCCTGGGCCTGTATTGGCTGATCGAGCGCACCCGGGTGGGGATGCTGATTCGCGCAGGCGCCAGCAATCGCACCATGGTGGCGGCGCTGGGGGTCAACATCGGCTGGCTGAACACCTTTATCTTTGCGTTGGGTGCGGGCCTGGCCGGCCTGGCGGGTGCCCTGGTGGGCCCGATTCTGTCCGTGCAGCCCGGCATGGGGGATTCCATCCTCATCATGACCCTTGTCGTGATTGTGATTGGCGGCATCGGCTCCATTCGCGGGGCGTTTTTGGGTGCCCTGGTGGTTGGGCTGGTGGACACGCTTGGCCGTACCGTTGTGCCGGCCTTGCTGGCCAAGTTCCTGGCGCAAGGGCTGGCCAGCACACTGGGTGCGGCCATTTCTTCGCTGGCGGTGTATGTGCTGATGGTGGTTGTGCTGGCGCTTAAGCCTGAAGGCCTCTTTCCGGTAAGAAAACCATGAATCCTGTTGTCAGCACAGCGTCTTCTGCTGCAGGCCTGCGCCTTGCGCGCCCTGCAGGGCGCCGCCGCGTGCCGGTGGTGCTCACGTGCCTGATTTTTGCCTTGTTGCTGCTGGTGCCCGTGCTTGCCCAGGTGACCGACACGCCCTATCTTTTGCTGCAGTTCAGCCGCATTTTGGTGTTTGCCCTGGCCGCCATCGGTCTGAATCTGGCGCTGGGCTATGGCGGCTTGATCAGCTTTGGCCATGCCATGTATGTGGGCCTGGGGGCCTATTGTGTGGCGGTGGCATCGCACTATGGCGCCGATAGCGGTGTGCTGCATCTGCTGCTGGTGCTGGGCGTCACGGCTGTGGTGGCGGTGCCGGTGGGCCTGATTGCGCTGCGTACCACGGGGATTGCCTTCATCATGATCACGCTGGCCCTGGCGCAGATGTTTTATTTTCTGGCGGTGGGGCTTAAACAGTATGGCGGCGACGAGGGTCTGCCCATCCACCAGCTAAGCCGGTTTGGCAGCCTCACCGGCAGCCATCTGGCCTTGTATTTGTCTTTGCTGGCCTGCGTGGCGGGTAGCGTGTGGCTGATGCGCCGGCTGGTGGCCTCGCGCTTTGGGCTGATCCTGCGGGCCTGCAGCCTGGATGTGCGGCGGGTGCGGGCCTCGGGTACGACACCCTTGCCCTATTTGTTGCTGGCGTATGTGCTGTCGGCTCAGCTGTGTGCGCTGGCAGGGTTTTTTCTGGCCAATCTCACGGCCTTTGCATCGCCCGCCTATATGGCCTGGACGGCTTCGGGCGAGCTCATCATCATGGTGTTGCTGGGTGGTGCCGGGACGCTGATGGGGCCTGTGGTGGGTGCTGCAGGTTTTCTGCTGCTCGAAGAAGGGCTTAAAGCCTTCACCGACCATTGGTTGATCGTCATGGGGCCGGTGATTGTGTTGATCGTGCTGTTTCTGCGCAATGGGCTTTGGGGGATCCTCAGCCCTGCGCCGGAGGATCACTGATATGGCGCCCCTTCTTTCCGTGCGAGGCCTGGCCAAGTGCTATGGCGGCCTGTTGGTTACCGACCATGTGGATCTGGATGTTTTTCCCGGTGAGATCCACGCGGTGATCGGGCCCAACGGGGCAGGCAAAACCACGCTGATCTCCCAGATCATGGGCGAAGTCCCCAGCGATGCGGGCCACATCCAGTTGGCCGGGCGGCCTTTAAACGGCTTATCCATGCCACAACGCGTGCGCGCGGGTATCGGGCGTTCGTATCAGATCACCTCTGTCATACAGCAGTTTACGGTGCTGGAAAACATCCTTTTGGCAGTGCAGGGGTGTCAGGGCCATGGGTTTCATTTCTGGACGCCTGCTGTCCAAACCCGTGCCCTGCTTGAGCAGGCCGATCAGTTGATCGCCTTGATGAGCTTGGGTGCCTATCGTGATGTTCATGCGGCATCGCTGTCTTATGGACAGCAGCGGCAGCTTGAAATCGCCATGGCGCTGGCGGCAAAGCCCAAGGTCTTGTTGCTGGATGAACCCATGGCGGGGATGGGCCACGGAGATACCGGGTCAGATCGCATGGTGGCGCTGTTGCAGGGTCTGCGATCCCGTTGCGGCATTTTGCTGGTAGAGCACGATATGGATGCCGTGTTCTCATTGGCCGATCGCATCAGTGTGCTGTGCTATGGCAAGGTGATTTGCTGCGGAGACGTGGACACGATTCGCAACAGCGCCGAGGTTCGCGAAGCTTATCTGGGCGACGAAGAGGTTGCGGCATGAGCCCATTGCTGCAGCTCAGCGAGGTGGTGTCCGGTTATGGCCGCAGCCAGGTGTTGTACGGCATGCAGCTCAGCATCCAGGCCGGGCAGTGTGTGACATTGCTGGGCCGCAACGGCATGGGCAAGACCACCACTGTCAAAAACATCATGGGGATGCATCCCATGTGGCAGGGCCAGATTCGTTTTGCGGGTGCGCCCATCCACAATTTGCCCAGTTACCGCATTGCGCAGCGAGGCATTGGCCTGGTACCCGAGGGGCGTCAGATTTTCCCCAATCTGTCGGTCGAAGAAAACCTGGTGGCCACGGCTGCCAATCGCAAAAGAGCCGCCGCCCCGTGGGATCTTGCCCGCGTGTATGCACTGTTTCCGCGGCTGCATGAAAGATCCGGCAACTTTGGCAATCAGCTTTCGGGTGGCGAGCAGCAAATGTTGGCCATCAGCCGGGCGCTGATGACCAATCCCGAGTTGCTGATTCTGGATGAAGCCACCGAGGGCTTGTCGCCCCTGGTGCGCCAGGAAATCTGGGCGGCACTGGCCATGTTGCGCCGCGAGGGCATGGCCATTTTATTGATCGACAAGAACCTGGCACCCTTGCTGCAGCTGGCAGACCACCACTACATCATCGAGAAAGGCCGAGTGGTGTGGGAAGGGCCATCCGGGGCCCTGCGCGCAGTGCCGCAGGTGCAGCAGGCCTATCTGGGCGCGTGACCCTGGCACTGCTTGCGGGATAGGCTGCCCGGCGCAGCCCAAACCGGTGTTGGATATTTGCTGCGCCGGGGGACTGCGTTTAAGCCAGTGCGGGAATCAGCCCCTGATCCGGCAGCTGCACGACATCACAGTTATCTCCCGGGCCTGCGCGGTCGATGATCAGAAAATCGGATACGGCATCCAGTGCCAGCAGCGGGTGGTGCCACACCCCTTTGGCGTAATTAACCCCTTGCTGTCCCGTGCACGCAAAAACCCGAAGATTCCCGGCAGTGGGCGTGGCGTTGGGGTTGGCCACCACCACCAGATAGGGCAGCCCGGACAGCGGGATGAAGGCCTGGCTGGCTTTTGGATGGCGCTCCATCATGCTGACGGTAAAGGGCAGCGTGCGCGGCTGGCCACGAAAGATCGAGACAATCGCGTGGCCGTCCGCGCCGGCGTCGATGTGGGCGAGGTCGTGGTAGCGCTCGGTGTTGCCGTCGTTGATGGTGAAGTGTTTGGCGGCATCATCGGCCTGGATGACATCACCGAAGGGCGCGAAGGCCTCGTGGGTCAGGGGTTCGATGTGAAGCTGCACGGGAGTGGTCATGGCGGTTATTGAGTAAAGACAATGAAAGATTATCGGGCAAACAGGGCATCCAGGCGAAACCGCGCAATCTGTGCGATTTGATCGAGACAGGTGGCCAGTTCGGTGTCGCGGTCATTTTCCAGGCGCGCCTCGACGGCGTCCATGATCTGATACCGGCTGCGTCCCTTGACGGCGATCACAAAGGGAAATCCAAAACGTTGGCGGTAAGCCGCGTTTAATCCACGCAGGCGCTTAAGCTCTTGCGCGCTGCATTGATCCAGGCCGGCGCCGCGCTGCTCGTGGGTAGAGGCGTCGGTCAGCGTGCCCTCGGCGGCTTCTTTGCCGGCAAGCTCGGGGTGGGCCGTGATCAGGGCCAGTTGCTCTGCCAGGCTTGCCTGCTGCACCACTTGCACCATGGCGTGGTGCAGGTCGTCAACCGTTGCAAACGGACGGGCTGCCCAGGCGCGTTGCGGAATCCAGGGAGAGTGCTCGAAAATGCCGCTGAGTTCGTGGGAGAATTCGGCTTGCGGCAATGCGCACAGGTCTGTCAGGGTCATGGTGGGTGTCGTCAATTGCATCATGGTAGAAAGTCTAAGGGGTATCCTGCATCAAAAGAAGGGTGTTCCAACGTATAAGTGGTATAAGCCCAACCGCATCTCCATCCAGGAAAAATAACGATGGCCATACGACGTAGCAGTGCAACGCTGGATACTTATTTGCTTAAAGTATTTTGCATCCTGATGGCAGAGCGCAGTGTGTCGCGCACGGCGCTCAAACTGAATCAATCTCAGCCCGCCATTAGCGTGGCACTTAAAAACCTGCGTCTGATTTTTGGCGACCCGCTGCTGGTGCGTGAAAAAGGCGGCATGGTGCCTACGGATCGCGCGATGGCGATTCTGGATCATGCCAAAACGGCGCTGCAGTCGATTGACACCATGCTGGATTCGGGCGAGTCCTTCGAGCCCGAGAGCAGCCGGCAGGTGTTTCGGATTGGTTCGCCCGATTATCTGGCACCCGCCTTTGCGGCATCGGTGGTGGCCCGGTTTCGGCAAGAGGCCCCGCACGCCCGCCTGGTACTGCATGCGCTGGGCCCCGCGTTTGATTTCGAGCGCTCGCTGGCTGAAGGCGAGCTGGATGTGGTGATCGGCAACTGGCCCGAGCCCCCCGATCGCATGCATTTGTCGATGCTTCTGGAAGACCCGATCGTGTGCCTGATGTCGGCGGATAATCCGCTGGCTTCGCGCACTCTGACAGTGGATGATTTCCGGCGCATGCAGCACGTGGTGCCTACCCCGTACTCGATGACGCAGCGCGGCATGATTGACACCGTGCTCACATCCTTGCGCATCCAGCGCGAAGAATGTGTCGAGGTGCAGTCGTTCATGCTGGCACCCTATCTGCTGCCGGGCTCTGATCTGGTCTTTACCACCACCCGGCACTTTGCCCGCTACTACGCCGGCTTGTTGCCGCTGGCGATTGTAGAGTCGCCCATCGAGTTTCCGGCCATGCGGTTTTACCAGTTGTGGCACGCACGTAATCACCATGCTCCGTCCCATCAGTGGCTGCGTCACCTGTTGGGCGACTGCGGCCGGGGTTTACTGGGCCAGGCGTAAAGCGCCCGGCCCGGGTAACAGCTTAAATGGCCCAGCCGCCCAGGTAAAACACCGCCAGAGCAATGGCGATGGCCAGGGTGCCAACGTTAAGCTTGCGCCATTCGCCGGCAAAGATGCGGCCAATCACCAGGGTGCTGAAACCCAGCATGATGCCGGTCACGATGTTGCAGGTGAGCACAATAAAAACCGCACAGACCATGCCGGCCATGGTGTCTACCGTGTCGTCCAGATGCAGCTTGCGCACGCCGCCCAGCATCAGCAGACCTACGTACATCAGGGCGGGTGCCGTGGCGTAGGCAGGTACAAGCGCCGCCAGGGGCGACAAAAAGATCAGCGCCAGGAAACCCAGACCCACAATGGTTGCCGTCAGGCCGGTTTTGCCGCCAGCAGCGGTGCCCGCTGCCGATTCGATGTAAGCCGCTGCCGGAGCGCCGCCCAGGCCGGCCGATACGATCGAGCTGACCGAGTCTGCCGTCAGGGCACGGCCGCCGTTGATGATCTGGCCGTTTTCGTCCAGCTGGCCGGCCTGCCCGGCCACGGCGCGGATGGTGCCGGTGGCGTCGAACACGGCGGTCATCACCAAAGCCAGCACACTGGGGATCACCAGCCCGCTCAGCGCGCCGCCGATATCCATGGTGCCAATGAGAGAGTGCTCGCCGCCAAACGAAGGCAGCGCAAACAGACCATTGAACTTCACCGCCGGATCCCAGATCAGGCCAACGCCAGACAGCGCCAGAATCACCAGCAGGATGCCGCCCGGCACGCGGCGGTGTTCAAGCCCAAAAATGGCGGCCAGACCCAACACCGACATCAGCGCGGGCAGGGCGTTCAGGTCGCCCAGCGACACCGGCAGGCCCGGGCCCGGGTTCTTGACCACCAGGCCGACTTCGTTGGCGGCAATCAGCAGCAGGAACAGGCCAATCCCGATCCCTGTGCCGTGGGCAATGCCCGCCGGCAGGTTGCGCAAAATCCAGGTGCGCACGCCGGTCACCGAGATGGCGGTGAAGATCAAGCCCATCAGAAAAATGGCACCCAGCGCCACAGCGGGCGACAAGCCCTGGCCTAGCACCAGGTCAAATGCCGTAAAGGCGGTAAGCGAGATCGCACAGCCCACGGCGATGGGCAGGTTGGCCCACAGCCCCATCAGCAAAGAGCCAAAGGCGCTGGTGAGGCACACGGCGATGAAGACCGATGAGGTGTCAAAGCCGGCCTTGCCCAGCATCGCGGGCACCACAAACACCGAGTACACCATCGCCAGAAAAGTGGTGAGGCCGGCCAGAGTCTCCTGGCGGGCATTGGTGCCGCGGGCGCTAAGTTGAAAGTGCTTTTCCAGCCAGTTACCTGTATGCGCTGGATGGGAAGCCGGGGCGGCGGGAAAACCTGCCGGCATGACTGATTCTTGCTCGCTCATGAGCCTTGTCTCCTGATGATCTGCCGGATCTGTGGCCGGTTTTTTTAAAAGGGCGCGCCACTTTTTTACAATGGGCCCGAATTATTCTAGGGACAAGGTTTTGCGCTGTGCGTGGCCGTCGATGATGACGGTTATCAATTCTGGCTGATAGTTGTCGCCGCGCCCGCAACGCATTGACGGTGCGAAATAGGGCGCGGCAAACCCGTGGCCGGGTGCGATTTTTAGAGGGTTTCGGGGGGTGCTTGCAGGCTGGCCTGCAGCATGGAGGCGACCCGCACAATGCACTGGCGCAGCCAGATGACTTCGGCTGCGCCGTGGCAGCGATGGTGCCACAAAAGATAAAACCGCATGCGTGGAAACGGAAACGGCGAGGGTAAAACAGTGATGGGCAGGTAGCGGGCGTAATGCTGGGCAAACTGGCGCCCCGTGGTAAAGATAAGGTCAGTGCGCAGCAGCATCCCGGCCACCTGACCGAAATACGGGATGGTCATCTGGATATTGCGTCGCAGCCCTTCGGAGGCCAGATAGCCGTCGATAAAGCTTTGCCGCTCGGAGACGTACGGAAACGGCGCCAGGTGCGGCATCTCGAGGTATTGCGCCAGGCTGAGCTCGCGGTGAGCCACGGGGTTCTGGCTGCCCACCATGCACACCACTTCGTCGTCGAACAGCCGGGCCATGTGCATCTGCGGGGGCGGCTGCAGCCAGTTGCCAATCACCACGTCCAGGCCGCCGTCTTCGAGGCCCTCCGCGTAGTCGTAATCGGCGTTGATCGGGTGTACGATGAACTTGGCATGCGGCGCTTCGCGGCGCAGGGTTTCGGCAATATTGGGCAGAAACATCGCATCCAGATAATCCGGCGCGCCCAGATGAAACTCTCTTTCTGTTGTGGTGGGGTCAAATGCGCCAGGCGGCTGGGTAATACGCCCAATGGCCGATAAAGCCTCGTTGGCATAGGCCAACAGCTCCAGGCCGCGCGCAGTGGCTACCATCCCCGTTTTGCTGCGTACCAGGATGGCATCGCCAGTGATGTCACGCAGGCGCCGCAACGAATTGCTGATCGCGGGCTGTGACAATCCCAGTTTGATGGCCGCGCGCGACACGCTTTGCTCGGTCAGCAAAATCTGCAGGGTGCGCAGCAGGTGGGTATCCATAGAATCGCGGGGTTTGCTCATGGGCTTCATTATTCACGGCATCGGCAGCGGCGTCCATGGTGGGGGCTGTTCATCCCCCCTGATACTGGCCATCATCACCAGTGAATACTGCAGCCATAACCTTGGTGCTATCTTGGCTGATAACACAAGGCTAGACTAAAAAGGTATCACGATGGAGACAACAGCCATTCGTTTTCAGTATCGGGGCCAGATCCACGAGGTCACCGATCAACCCACCACCCGTACGGTGCTGCAGTATCTACGAGAAGACCTCGGCTGTACAGGCACCAAAGAGGGCTGTGCCGAAGGTGATTGCGGTGCCTGCACCGTGATGGTGGCCGAGCCCGACGGCAAGGGCGGTGTGGCGATGCGTGCGGTCAATTCCTGCATTCAGTTTCTACCTACGCTGGATGGCAAGGCCTTGTATACGGTCGAAGACCTTCGTCAGCCTGATGGTGCGCTGCATCCTGCGCAACAGGCCATGGTGGATTGCCATGGTTCGCAATGCGGGTTCTGCACCCCGGGGTTTGTGATGTCGTTGTGGGGCATGTATCTGGCCCATGGCCCGCAAGATCCCGCCCCCACCCGCACCCAGATCGACGATGCATTGTCCGGCAATTTGTGCCGCTGCACGGGCTACCAGCCTATTGTGCGGGCGGCCACCGAAATGTATCAGTACCCCGAAGTCGCCTTTGATCGCGCCGGCCTCGCCAAGGCACTGGCCGCCTTGCATCGCGATGATGTCTTTACCTATACGCATGGCGATCACACGTTTCATGCCCCGCGCACGCTGGCCCAGCTGGCCCAGTTGCGCCTGGATTACCCCGATGCACGTATCCTGGCCGGCAGCACCGATGTTGGCCTGTGGGTCACCAAGCAGCAACGTGATTTGCCGCACCTTATTTATATCGGCCAGGTGGCCGAGCTGCGCGACATCCACACCGAAGGCGACGATCTCCTGATTGGCGCCGGCGCCTTGCTGAACGACGCCTACGATGCACTGGTCGAGCGTATTCCCGAGCTGGCCGAGCTGCGTCAACGCTTTGCTTCTTTTCCGATTCGCAATGCCGGCACCCTGGGTGGCAATGTGGCCAACGGTTCTCCCATTGGCGACTCCATGCCGGCCCTGATTGCGCTGGGCGGCTCCATTATCTTGCGCCGTGGCGATGCCGTGCGCGAGATGCCGCTTGAGAGCTTTTACCTGGCCTACCAAAAGAATGCAGCTCAGCCAGGCGAGTTCGTGCAGGGGCTGCGAGTGCCGGTCAATGTGGCCGGCCGCCAGTTCCGTGCCTACAAGTTGTCCAAGCGCTTCGACCAGGACATCTCGGCGGTGTGTGCCGCATTTGCGGTGGTGCTGGATGATGCCGGCCGGGTGCAGCAGCTGCGCACCGGTTTTGGTGGCGTGGCAGCAACGCCGTGCCGAGCGCAGGCTGTCGAGGCGGCCGTGCAAGGCCAGGCCTGGAGCGAGACCACGGTGCAAACCGCCATGCAGGCTGTTGGCCAGGATTTCAAGCCACTGACCGACATGCGTGCCAGCAGCGAGTACCGTTTGCTGGCCTCACAGAATTTGCTGTATCGCTTTTATCTTGAAACCGCCCCTGGCGCGCCCTTGGCGACGCATCAGGTGAATACGGCCAATCTGGCCGAACTTGCTTGAGGAGGCCATCATGAACATGCGTGTCAATATTCCGCTTGAACTCGACCGTCTGGCTGTTGCCAACGACAGCATCCCCCACCCGGTGGTGGGCGAGCCCGCTGCCGGTGCAGCCAGCCCCCACGAATCCGCCGTCCTGCATGTCAGCGGCGAAGCTACTTACACCGACGATATCCCTGAACTGCGCGGTACGGTCTATGCTGCGCTGGGCCTGTCCGACAAGCCGCATGCCCGCATTACCGGGATGGACCTGGATGCCGTGCGCCAGGCCCCGGGTGTGCTGGCCGTACTTACCGCCAAGGACATCCCTGGCAAGAACGATTGCGGCCCGGTCATCGAAGATGATCCCATCCTGGCCGATGGCATCGTGCAATACGTGGGTCAGCCCATGTTTGCCGTGGTGGCCCGTAGTGTCGACCAGGCCCGCCGCGCTGCGCGCCTGGGCAAGATCACCTACGAGGATCTGCCCTTTTTGCTGACCCCCAAGCAGGCCAAGGATGCCGGCGTGGGCACCACCGACGAGCTCCGCCTGCTTAAAGGTGATGTGCAAGCGGCGCTGGACAGCGCCCCGGTGCGCCTGACAGGCACGTTTTCCTGCGGTGGACAAGAACAGTTCTACCTCGAAGGCCAGATTGCCTACGCCATCCCGCGCGAGAAAGACGGCATGCTGGTGTTGTGCTCTACCCAGCACCCCACCGAGATGCAACATGCTGTCTCTCATGCCCTGAACTGGCAGCGCCATCAGGTCGAAATCGAGTGCCGTCGCCTGGGCGGTGGCTTTGGCGGTAAAGAGTCCCAGTCAGCCCTATTTGCCTGCGTGGCGTCTGTGTGCGCGGCCAAGCTGCAGCGCCCCGTCAAGCTGCGGGCGGATCGCGACGATGACATGATGATCACCGGCAAGCGTCACGGCTTTTATTTTGAGTACGACGTGGGCTTCGATACCGAGGGCCTCATCCAGGGCGTGCGTCTGGATATGACCTTGCATTCCGGGTTCTCGGCCGATTTGTCTGAAGCCGTGGCCAGCCGTGCGTTGGCGCACTTTGATAATGCCTACTACATCCCGGCTGCCGACATCCACACCATGTGCGGCAAGGTCAACACCCAATCAGCCACGGCATTTCGCGGCTTTGGGGCGCCCCAGGGGGCACTGGTCACCGAGGTCCTGATTGATCGCGTGGCCCGACAGCTGGGCAAGGATCCGCTGGATATCCGCTACCTTAATTTGTACGGCACCGATACGCGCAACACCACGCCGTATGGTGAAGTCGTCGAAGGCAATTTGCTGCACCCCATCATCAGCGAGCTCGAAGCCAGCTCGGATTACCGGGCGCGCCGCCAGGCCGTGCAGGCGTTCAATGCCAGCAGCCCGGTGCTTAAAAAAGGCCTGGCGCTTACGCCCGTGAAGTTTGGCATCTCGTTTAATGTGCCGGCCTTCAACCAGGCTGGTGCCTTGGTGCATATTTATCGCGACGGCTCGGTGCTGCTGAACCATGGCGGCATCGAAATGGGCCAGGGCCTGAACACCAAGGTGGCACAGATTGTGGCCAATACCCTGGGGCTGGATCTCGAATGCGTGCGGGTCACCGCCACGGACACCTACAAGGTGATCAACACCTCGGCCACCGCAGCCTCCACGGGCTCGGATCTCAATGGCAAGGCGGCCGAAGACGCCGCACTGACCCTGCGTACCCGCCTGGCTGATTTTGCAGCCCGCAAGTATGGCGGCAAGGCTGATGATGTTACCTTCGCCTGGCGCCAGGTGAGCGTCAATGGCAAGACCTTGCCCTTTGCGCAGCTGGTTGAAGAAGCCTACTGGGATCGTGTGCAGCTTTGGTCTGACGGCTTTTACAAGACCCCGGACATCAGCTGGGACAAGGCCACCAGTCGCGGCAATCCGTTTTACTACTACGCCTTTGGTGCCGCGGTGTCCGAGGTAGTCGTGGATACGCTGACTGGCGAGTGGAAATTGTTGCGGGCCGATATCCTCCATGATGTGGGTGCTTCCATCAATCCGGCCATCGATATTGGCCAGATCGAAGGCGGCTACATCCAGGGGATGGGCTGGCTGACCACCGAAGAGCTGGTGTGGCGCGAGGATGGCCGCCTGACCACCCATGCGCCGTCCACCTACAAGATCCCGGCCATCAGCGACTGCCCGCGTGATTTCCGCGTGCGGTTGTTCAAGGCGCGCAACCACAAGGATTCCGTGCACCACTCCAAGGCGGTGGGCGAGCCCCCGCTGGTGCATGGCGTCAGCGTGTTCAATGCCATCTGCGAGGCGCTGGCTTCCCTGGGCGACGGCCATGTCTCGCCGGAACTCAGTGCACCGGCCACCCCCGAAGCCATTCTCAAGGCGGCCCAGGGACTGCGGCAACGCAAGGCCGTGGCGGCCTGACGCATATGTCGACGACGGCCTGGATCGATCAGGCGCTTTGGTGCCTGAACCGGCAACAGGCGGTGGTGCTGATCACCGTCGCGGCAGTGCGTGGTTCCGCGCCTCGCGAGGCCGGTGCCAAGATGCTGGTGTCAGCAGGCCATCAGTGGCTGACGATTGGCGGCGGCCAGCTTGAGTGGCAGGCCACGCATCTGGCCCGGCAACATCTTCAGCACCCCGGCCAGCCGGATCGCTGGGTGCAGGAGATGCCGTTGGCGGCCTCGGCAGGCCAGTGCTGTGGCGGGCTGGTTACCCTGCTTTTTGAGCAGCTGCAGCCTGGCGACCAGAGCTGGCTGCAGGATTGCCACGATCGTCTGCATCGGCAGGAAGCGTTTGAACGCGAGGTGGGGGTAGGTGCGCCAGGGGTAGCCGCCTGGGTGCGCCTGCAGGCGCCGGGGGCAGCCTCCAGGCCGGCCAACCGGTTTCAGGCAGCCCGCCTGTTAAATCCGCAAGATGCCCGCGGCTGTGCGGTGCTTGCAGAGCCGCTTATGCCGGATCCTCTGCAGGTGATGGTGTTTGGCGCCGGACACGTGGGCCAGGCCCTGGTCAGCATTTTGGGCACTTTGCCGTGCCAGGTTACCTGGGTGGATACGCGCGACGGGATGTTTCCCGACGCCGTGGCGCCCAATGTCACCATCGAAGCCACCGATACGCCCGAGGCCCTCATCGAATATGCTCCGCCCGGCAGCTGCTTTCTGGTGATGACTCACGATCACGCACTGGATCAGCACCTTTGTGAAGAGCTGCTCAAACGTGACGACACAGCTTACATTGGCCTTATTGGCTCGGCCACCAAGTGGCATAAGTTTCAACAACGTTTTCGGCTGCGCGGGATTTCGCCCGACCGCTATGCCCGCATCACCTGTCCCATCGGCGAACCCGGCATCGAAGGCAAGCAGCCGGCTATCATCGCCGTTTCGGTTGCCGCCCAGTTGATGCGTCTGCGCACGCGCCTCACACAGGCTCCCAGCCTGTCTGGCGTGGATGCTGCCATGGCGCATTGATACCCCTTTGCACAGGCTTTGCCGCAGGGCAGCCAATACAAAAACCAGGAGACTCCATGACCTCATCGTCAACCATCCCCGCTGTGTCCGAGGTTCAGGCCTATCGCGCGCAACTGCTGTATTTTCGCGATACGCCCAAGGCAGAGGACGAGGCTTGTGAATGGATCCGCGATGGCCTGTTGGTGGTGTGTGATGGCCAGATCCAGCATTGTGGCGAATATGATCAACTGATCAAGGATCTGCCACCGGGCATCGCAGTGCACGATTGGCGCGGGCGCCTGATTACTGCCGGTTTCATTGATACACACATCCACTATCCGCAGACCGACATGATTGCCTCGCCGGCACCCGGCCTGCTGCCTTGGCTGGAAACCTATACGTTTCCTACCGAGCGCCGCTTTGAAAATCCCGAGTATGCGCAGGAGGTGGCGCGGTTTTTTCTGGATGAGCTGCTGCGTTGTGGCACCACGACGGCACTGGTGTATTGCACGGTCCATCCGGGCTCGGCCCAGGCCTTTTTTGAGGAAAGCCACAGCCGCAATTTGCGTATGGTGGCCGGTAAGGTGATGATGGACCGCAACTGCCCCGAGTACCTGCGCGACACGGCTGAAACCGGAGCCCGCGACAGCGAAATGCTGCTGCAACGCTGGCACGGTACCGGACGCCAGATGTATGCCCTGACGCCGCGCTTTGCCCCTACCTCCAGCCCCGAGCAATTGGGGCGCTGCCGCGAGCTGGCCCAGCAATACGACGATGTCTTCATCCAGTCGCATGTGTCTGAAAACAAGGATGAAGTGAAATGGGTGATGAGCCTGTTTCCCGGCCATCGCAGCTATCTGGATATTTACGACCACTTTGGTCTGCTGCGTCCGCGTGCGGTGTACGGCCATTGTGTCTGGCTGGATGACGATGACCGCCGCCGCATGCGTGATGCCGGCGCGGTGGCGGCACATTGCCCCACTTCCAATCAGTTTCTGGGCAGCGGCCTGTTTGATTTTGCCGCTGCGCGGAATTTCTCCATGCCTGTCACGCTGGCAACCGACGTGGGTGGCGGCTCGTCGTTTTCGATGCTGCAAACCATGAACGAAGCCCACAAGGTGGCCCGCCTGTCAGGCCATCACCTGACCGCCCGGCGCATGTTCTGGCAGGCCACGCAAGGCGCTGCCAAGCACCTGGGCCTGACGGGCCAGGTGGGCACACTGGAACCCGGTGCTGAAGCCGATTTCATTGTGCTCGACCCCCAGGCCACGCCATTGCTGGCACGCCGCACTGCGCGCGTGGAGTCGCTTGAAGAGCTGCTCTTTGCCCTGGCCATGCTGGGCGATGACCGTGCCATTGCCGCCACTTATGCAGCCGGACGGGAAGTGCACCGCCGGACGAGCTAATCGCGTCACAAGATCAGGTCGATGGGGGGCTCTGTCATCCCATGGTCACCCGAACCTGCCATAATCAGGCATGGACAAATACGCTGATGCACTCCGCCCGACCCGGCTGCCGCCACTGGTGCCGTTTTCCAGCTATACCGATGCCGATGCAGCGGTTGAGCAGCTGATCAAGCTGTACCAACGCAACACTGCATTCATTCGGGATGCGTTTCGCGAGTACGGTGCCGGCACGCTTGAGCTTGGTCAACGGGTGCGGGCCTGCTATCCGGCTATCCGGATCCGGATCAATACCTATCCCGAAGTCGACAGCCGCCTGTCGTACGGGCATCTGGTCGAGCCCGGTGTCTACATGACCACCGTCACCCGGCCCACGCTGTTTCGCGATTATCTGCGTGAGCAAGTGCGCCTGCTGTTGCGCAACCACAATGTGCCCGTCGAGATCGGTGAGTCCGATCTGCCGATCCCGCTGCACTTTGCGTTCCCCGAGGGCGAGTATGCACAGGGTGAGTACTCTGAAGTGCCGGGGCATACGCTGCGCGACCACTTCGATGTGCCCGACCTTGCAGTCACCGATGATGCCATTGTCAATGGTACCTGGCGCGGGCGGCCCAATCAGCCGCGGCCACTGGCGCCGTTTACCGGACCGCGGGTAGATTACTCACTGCAGCGCCTGCAGCATTACACAGGCACGTCGCCCACACATTTTCAGGACTTCGTGCTGTTTACCAACTACCAGTTTTACGTGGATGAGTTTGTAAAATGGGCACGGGCCACCCTGGCCAGCGGCACGGGCGGTTACCAGGCGCTGGTGCAGCCAGGTAACCATATCGTCACCCGCGAAACCGCTACCCAGGAGGCACCGGCACTGGCGTTTACGCCCCAGATGCCTACCTACCACATCACCCGCGAGGGACACACCGGCATCACCTTGATCAATATCGGTGTGGGGCCGTCCAACGCCAAAACCATTACCGATCACGTGGCGGTGCTGCGCCCATCGGCCTGGCTGATGCTGGGCCATTGCGCCGGCCTGCGCACCACACAGCGCCTGGGCGATTACGTGCTGGCCCATGGCTACGTCCGTGAAGACCACGTACTGGATGACGACCTCCCTTTGTGGGTGCCTGTGCCGCCGTTGGCAGAGGTGCAGGTGGCACTAGAGCAAGCCGTGGCCGAAGTGGCCGGCCTGTCGGGCTGGGAGCTTAAGAAAATCATGCGTACCGGTACGGTGGCCACTATCGACAACCGCAACTGGGAGCTTCGCGACCAGCAAGAACCTGTGCAGCGCCTCTCGCAGTCGCGGGCTATTGCACTGGATATGGAGTCTGCCACCGTCGCGGCCAATGGGTTTCGTTTTCGGGTGCCGTACGGCACCCTGCTGTGCGTGTCCGACAAGCCTTTGCATGGTGAGCTTAAACTGCCGGGCATGGCCAGTGCGTTTTACCGCACACAGGTCAATCAACACCTGCATATTGGCATCCGGGCGCTGGAGCACCTGCGGGAGATGCCGGGTGAGCGCCTGCACTCACGCAAATTGCGCAGCTTCATCGAGACTGCATTTAAATAGACCTGGGTTTGGCAAGGAGGTGTCCGGGCAGCCACCTTGTCCTGTCTCGCTTTCAGGCCTGAGCCTTCATTTTTCAGAGATTGTTCAATGGCATTGCGCGCCACTGTTTTCAAAGCCGACCTTCACGTTGCCGACAACGACCGTGGCTATTACGCCAGCCACGCGCTTACCGTGGCCAGACATCCCTCGGAAACCGACGAACGCCTGATGGTGCGTTTGCTGGCGTATGCGCTGTGGGTTCAGGCAGATGAGCGCCTGGTGTTTACGCGGGGATTAAGCGACACGGATGAGCCGGCGCTCTGGCAGCTGGATCTCACGGGTGCCGTCGAGCAGTGGATCGAAGTGGGCCTGCCAGATGAACGCCGTCTGCTAAAAGCCTGTGGACGCGCCGGGCAGGTGATGGTGCTGGCCTATGGGCGCGGGGTAGACCTTTGGTGGGCGGGTGTGCGCAACAAGGTGGCCCGGGCTGCCAATTTGCAGGTGTACTGCCTGGATGCTGACGCCAGCAGGGCTTTGGGCGAGCTGGCCCAGCGCAATATGAGTCTGAGCATCAATGTGACGGATCGCAATGCCTGGGTGTCTTGTGATCGGGGCGATGTGAGCCTGGATGTGCGCCGCCTGCACCCTGCAGATTAATCAAAAAAAATCATTTTCAGCGATACGGCAACCGCCATCAGCACCATCAAGACGCGGATGAGCTGATGGCCTCGTGTCACCACCAGCCGCGCACCGATCGTGCCACCGATCCATTGGCCCACCAGCAAGGGCAGGCCATAGGCCCACCAGATATTGCCGTGCAAGGCATAAAAGATGACTGCCGACAGATTACTGCACAGATTGAGAAGCTTGGCATGAGCCGTGGCTTTGACCAGGTTCATGCCAAGCAGCGTCACCAATGAAATGGCTAAAAAGGTGCCCGATCCGGGGCCAAAAAAACCGTCGTAAAAGCCGATCAGCGGTGCGATGCAAAGTGCATACATGCCCGTGGTGATGCGCTGGGTGCGATCTTGTGCCCCTACTTTTGGTGACAGCAAAAAATACACGGCAAAGCCGATCAGCAGCACCGGGATGACTTGCCTGAGTACGTTGCTATCGATGTGGGTAAGCGCAATGCCTCCAACCAGCGACCCCAGGAGCGTACCCAGCATCATCCGGCGGCTGCGCTTGAGATCGAGCTGACGGATGCGTAAAAAATGGATGGTGGCTGCAGCCGAGCAGGCAAACCCGCCGATCTTGTTGGTGGCGATGGCGGCCCCCGGAGGCAGCCCCACAGCCAGCAGCGCGGGAATGGTGATCAGGCCGCCGCCCCCGGCGATGGCGTCAATGGTGCCGGCCATCATGGCGACAAAAAACAGCAGTACGACAATGTCGAAAGAGATTTCCATGGTGGCCGGGAGGCTGGATAAAATGCAGACAGCCAGTCGGGAGACTGGCTGTTCAGAGACGCAAACGTCTGGTGGACGTTGCTATCTTAACGCTTGGCGATGTCTTCCTGGGCTTGCTTCACCAGATCAGCGCCAATCTCCTTGGACCATTTGTCGAACACGGGTTTGGTGACTTTCGCAAATGCATCGATTTGCTCTGGCGACAGGACGGTAACCGTGACGTTATGGCTTTCGATCTCCTTGAGCAGCGAGTTATCGGTGTTGGTGACACCCTTGCGTGCAATCACGATCTCTTTTTTGCCGGCTTCGATGGCCGCCTCACGGACGATCTTTTGATCGGCAGGAGACCAGGTGTTCCAGACGTCCTTGTTGACCACGAAGATCAACGGATCGGCGACGTAGTTCCAGAGGCTGAGGTATTTTTGGCCGACGTCGTACAGCTTGGCACCGGCGTAAATGGACAGTGGGTTTTCCTGGCCATCTACTGCGCCACTGGCCAGCGCGGGTTGTGCGTCTGCCCAGCTCATTTGGGTGGGGTTGGCGCCCAGCGCGGTAAAGGTGTCGATGTACAGCGGCGAACCCACAACGCGCAGTTTCATGCCCTTGATGTCTTCGGGTGCCTTGACTTCACGAACCGAGTTGGACAGCTGCCGGTAACCGTTTTCTCCCCAGGCCAGGGGTACCACGCCTTTTTTGCTCAGGGTGTCAAAAATGTGCTGGCCGACTTTACCCTGGGTGAGTGCATCGATGGCCGGGTAATCGGGCATCAGGAAAGGCAGCGAGAACAGATTGAGCTCTTTGACCTGCGGCGACCAGTTGATGGTGGAACCAATGGCCATGTCGATCACGCCCTGGCGGATGGCGGTGAACTCGCGGGTTTGGTCGCCCTGCACCAGAGAGGTGCCTGGGTAGACCTTGATGTTGATGCGCCCGTTGGTGCGCTCGCGCACCAGATCAGACCAGATCACCGCCCCCTGACCCCAGGGGAAATTGGTGCCCACCACAATGGACAGCTTGTATTCCGATTTGTAGTCGGCCGCCTGGGCCGGTAGCGTCGTGGCCAGGGCCGTGACGGCCAGGGCTGCGGCGCCGATGAGTCGTGTGAAATGCATGGTGTAGTCTCCTCTCCTGAAAAATCCGCAGTCCTCCCGGACCACGTGTGAAATTTGTATCCCTGATTGATGCTCTCGTCAGCGCGAAGCGGCTGCCGCCCCTCTTTTCGTCCGCCACAACTTGGGTCCACGCCGCCCCTCTTTTCGTCAGCCTGGACATGTGGGGTGTTGCAAGCACTGTTGGAGCACACTCGTCCATCCGCGGCGCAGCCGCAAAATTGCGACCTGTGCTTGCAACCCCCCACATGTCCGGGCGAGGTCTGTGAAAATGACCCTCACAACAGCCTTCCCCGCGAGATCCAGCAAATAATCAGTATCCCAGATAATGCGGCAACCATAACGCAATCTGCGGAAAAACCACCACCAGAATCAGTGCGCACAACATGCCGCCCACCAGCCACAGCACCCAGGGCACCGTGGTTTCCATGGGGATACGGGCAATTTTGCTGGAAACCATCAGGTTAACCGCCACAGGCGGCGTAAATTGCCCCACTGCCACCATCAGTGTCAGCACCACGCCCAGCCACACCAGATCCCACTGAAAAGCCATGGCCACGGGCTGGATCAGCGGCACGAAAATCAAGAAGATGGAAATCCCGTCGAGAAACATCCCCGCCACGATAAGCAGCAACACCAGCAGCGTCATCACGCCGTAAGAGCCCAGGCCCGAGTGCACGATGGCCTTGGTGATGGGATCGATGATTGACAGGGTAGAGAGCGACCAGGCAAAAATGCCCGCCAGTGTCACGATCATCATGATCACGGCGGAGAGCTCGCCGGCTTCGCGCAAAATGGGGAATAAATCCCGCCAGCGCATGGTGCGATGCACAAAAAATCCGATGAACAGGCCGTAGAACACCGCCACCACGGCGGCTTCGGTGGGAGTGAAATACCCCATGCGCATGCCGCCCAGGATGATCACCGGGGCGGCCAGCCCCGGGATGGCCTCGAACAGGCTGCGCCAGAATGCCGGGCGTGGCTCTTTGCGGGATTCGGCGCCCATATTGTGGCGCCGAGCCAGCCACACGGCCGGGATGATCAGGCCAATACCGGCCAAGATGCCCGGCAGCATGCCTGCGGCGAACAGGGCGGGCACCGAGGCCTGAGGTACCAGGATCGAGTACACAATCATGGCAATGGAGGGCGGGATCAGGATGTCGGTGGCAGCACCTGCCGCCACCACGCTGGCCGAGTAGGCACGCGGATAACCGGCGCGGTTCATGGCGCCAATCATGATGGCGCCCACAGCGGCGGCACAGGCCGGGCCCGAGCCTGAAATGCCCCCCAGGAACATCGCCACCGTGATGGTGACCACGGCCAGCATGCCCGGCCCGTTGCCGGTGATGGACTGTGCCAGGCGCACCAGCTTTGCGGCCACGCCCGAGCGATCAAAAATGGAACCCACCAGCACAAACATCGGGATGGCCAGCAGCGGGTACTTGGCCAGGCCAGCATAAAAGCTTTGCGATACCGCCATCAGCCCAAACCAGTGGGTATCGGGGTTGGCCAGGGCGATGGCCAGTGTGCCGGCGCCACCCAGGGCCACGCCCACGGGCACGCCGATGACCATCAGGATGACAAACAGGCCAAATAACAGGGAGGCAATCATCGTGGCAGCCTCCAGGTGCGCAGCAGCATCCCGGCTAGCCGCAACGTGATGATGCCCGCCAAAACGGGCAGCCACATCGAATACCACCAGGTGGGTACTCCGATGGCGGGCGAGGTGTCGCCCCAGTTGAATTCATCCAGTGCCATGCGGCCCAGCAAAACCGTGAGCACCGCGAAAAACAGCAGGCAAATGCCATCCGAGAGCAGCGCCAGCCGCCGCTGGCGGCGGGCAGTGCCGCCATCGGCGATGAGTTCGATGCGGATGTGCAGGCGGCGCACAAATGCCGACGAGCCCGCGCTCATGGTAAGCACCACCAGCAGAAAAATGGAGATCTCTTCTGTCCAGGCAAAGGACTGGTCGGTGAGGTAGCGCACGATGACATTGGCCAGCGTGATACACGCCAGGGTAGCCAGGCTAAGCACGGTAAGCCAGTCTTCGAAGCGTAGCGAGACGCGGACGGCTGGGTCGGGGCTGGGGATGTCGAGAGGCAGTGCAGGGTTTGGTGCGGGCTGATCGGACATGAATACGCAGGAGAGAAGACAAATGGCGGGTGCCCAAAAGGCACTGAACTACAGCATGCTACTGCGGATTGAGCGGTTTGCCAGCCCGGGAGATCCCGTGGAAACCACCTGCCTGGTGGGGTTGGTGGCGGGGGAAACGAGATACACTGGGTCTTGTTCTTTCTCCACTCTCAGGTTCTGTCCCGTGAATGCCCCCGCCCCTGCGCCGCTGCGCGATGCCTCCGATCAAATATCCGCTGGCCGCAATGGCGCCGAGGTCTTGCTGGATACCCTGATTGCCCTGGGTGTGGACACCGTTTTTGGTTATCCAGGTGGGGCGGTGCTGCCCCTGTACGATGCCCTGTATGCCCAGCCAGGTATCCATCACGTGCTGGTGCGCCACGAGCAGGCCGCTATGCATGCCGCCGAGGGGTACGCGCGGTCTACGGGGCGCCCGGGGGTGGTGTTTGTCACCTCCGGCCCGGGGATGTCCAACACTACAACCGGCTTGCTGGATGCCTTGTGTGATTCCATCCCGGTGCTGTGCATCAGTGGCCAGGTGGCGTCCAGCGCCATCGGCACAGACGCCTTCCAGGAGTGCGACGCTGTGGGCATCTCGCGGCCGGTCACCAAATGGAATGCCCAGGTGCGGCGCATCGAAGACGTGGCCGACCTCGTGGCCAAGGCCCTGCGTCTCACACGCGCCGGGCGTCCGGGCCCTGTGTTACTGGATTTCCCCAAAGATTTACAGATGGCGCTGGTGCCGCCCGAGCATCAATCGCCGGTGGCCGAGCCCGAGCCTGCCGTTGAAACCATGCAACCGGCCGCCGAAGCCGCTATCAAGCGGGCGGCGGCGCTGATTGCCAAGGCGCGCCGGCCTGTGTTTTACGGTGGTGGCGGGTTGATCAACTCGGGCGTGGATGCCTGCCACGCATTTGGATCGCTGGTGCAGGCCACTGGCGCGCCATGCACCCTCACGCTGATGGGCCTGGGGGCTTTTCCGGCGGCCGAGCCCCAGTTTCTTGGAATGCTGGGCATGCATGGCACCCTGCAGGCCAATCTGGCCATGCACCATGCCGATCTCATCATTTGTGTGGGCGCCCGGTTTGACGATCGCATCACGGGGCGTTTGTCCGATTTTTGCCCGCATGCCGACAAAATCCATCTGGATATCGACCCCGCTTCCATCAATAAAGTGGTGCGGGCCGATGTGGCGCTGGTGGGAGATTGTTATCCGCTGCTGCGCGCCCTGCACAAAGAGCTGGGCCAATATGCGCTGGATGCTGGCCGGCTGGCCGACTGGTGGCAGCGCATTGGCGTGTGGCAGGCCCGCGATTGCCTGAAGGTAACGCCCTCGGCCGATGTCATCCTGCCGCAAGATCTCATGCAGCGGGTCGATCGCCTGATCGCCGGGCGCGATGCGATTGTGTCCACCGATGTGGGCCAGCACCAGATGTGGGCCGCCCAGTATATTCACCTGGATCGCCCCAATCGCTGGTTAACCTCGGGCGGGGCGGGCACCATGGGTTATGGCTTGCCGGCAGCCATCGGCGCGCAGGTGGCACACCCCGACAAACCCGTGGTGTGCATCAGTGGCGATGCCTCGGTGCTGATGAACATCCAGGAGCTTGCCACGGCGATGCAGCATCATGCCCCGGTCAAGGTGATCCTGTGCAATAACGGCCATATGGGCATGGTGCGCCAGTGGCAAGAGCTGATTCACGAAGGCCGTTACAGCCACAGCTACAACGCGTCGATCCCCGATTTTGTGGCGCTGGCCGGTGCCTTTGGCTGGGGGGCTGCCCGGGTGGATCACCCGCGCGATCTCGACGCCGCGCTGGCCGCCTGCATGGCACACGATGGCCCGTATTTTCTGGATGTGGCCGTGGTGCCCCTGCAAAATTGTTTCCCGATGATGCCGGCTGGCTACGGCCATCAGCAGGTGATGTTGTCCGAAGACACCTGGTACGTCGAAGAATAATCTGCCTGCCTGTTGCGGTGATCTGAGTCTCTCGCAGGCGCATGGATTGTGGATATCCCCAGGTTTGCCCGCGTTGCGGGTAAGGAGCGCTTCGTGTTAGAACTTTACCGGTTCAACAACCTGCCATTACCTGTTTGGCCAGGGCTGTCCGCACTCACAGGAGACATCATGCATCACGCTAAGAAATTTGCCGGCTGGCTGGCCGCCGTGGCCCTTGTGGGCCTTACTGCAAGCGGGCCGGTACTGGCCCAAACCACGCTCAAGATGGCCTATGCGCTATCCGAAAGCTCGCACTACGGAGCAGGTGCTGCCGCCTTTGCCAAAACACTAGAGGCCAGCACACCCGATTTCAAAGTCCAGCAGTTTCCCAACAGCCAGCTGGGTGGCGAGCGCGAAGTCATCGAAGGCCTGCAACTGGGCACCATCGATCTGGCGATTGTGTCTACGGGGGCCACGCTTAATTTTGTGCCGCAAACCGGTGTCTTCGACATCCCGTTTTTGTTCCGTGATCTTGCTCATGCCCGCAAGGTATTGGACGGCAAGATTGGTCAGGACATGCTGGCCGAGTTTCCCAAGCGCGGCCTGATTGCACTGGCCTGGGGTGAACAAGGGTTCCGTCACCTCACCAATAATGTGCGGCCGGTCAAAGAGCCCGCCGACATCAAGGGTTTGAAGATCCGCACCACCGAAAACCCCATCCATATTGCCGCGTTCCGCGAACTGGGTGTGCTGGCAACGCCCATGGCCTGGCCTGAAGTGGCCACCGCCTTGCAGCAAGGCACCATCGATGGCCAGGAAAACCCCCTGTCCGTGATTGTTTCCGTCAAGATGTGGCAGCTGCAAAAATACCTGTCGCTTACCGCCCACGTGTACGGCCCGGCATTGGTGTTGATGTCGCCCGCTGTCTACAACGGTCTGTCGGACGCTGACAAGGCCAAATTCAAGGCCGCCGGTGTGGCCAGTGCCCAGGCCATGCGCCAGTTTGTTGACAAGGTCGAGAAAGACGGCCTTGAAACCCTCAAGGCCAATGGCATGCAGATCAATACAGTGGATCATGCCGCCTTTGTAAAGGCTGTTCAGCCCGTCTATCCCCAGTACTACAAGCAGTTCGGCAAAGAACTCGTCGAAGCCATTCGCGATACGCAGTAAGCCGATGCGCGCACTAGGAGTACTCGACCGTTTTCTCTCCTGCTGGGTGTCCCGGCTTGCACAGGCTCTGTTGTGGTCGTCCGTGGCCGCCGGGTTTTATCAGGTGATGGCGCGCTTTGTGCTTCAGTCGCCATCGGCCTGGTCCGAGGCCTGGACACGGGCGTCCATTATCTGGGCTGTGATGCTGGGCGTCTCCCTGGCGTTTCGCCAGGGCGCCATGCTGGGGGTCGATCTCCTGCACAATCTGCTGGCACGGCGCAAGGCGCGGCTGCTCGAGCATCTGGTGCTGGCGATTGTGGTGTGTTTTTTAGGGTTCCTGGTCTGGATCGGCGCAGACATGACATGGCGGGTACGTTTTCAAACCACGCCCAGTCTGGGTTGGTCCATTTCCTGGATCTATCTCTCCATTCCGGTAGGGGCCCTTTTGTCGCTGCTGGGGGCGCTGGCCTATTGGGCCGAAGACTCCCGTGTTCCCTATGTTGAAACCGTCTAGGAGCTGATCATGTCGCAACTCATGGTCGTCTCCATGTTGCTGTTTTTTGGGCTTACCGTGCCCGTGGCCGTGTCCATCGGGCTGGCCACCATGGCTGGGGTCGGTTTCGACGGCCACATGACCTGGCTGGTGATTGCCCAGCAACTGTACGCTGCGCTGGATAAATACCCTCTGGTGGCGGTGCCGTTTTTTATCCTGGCCGGCAACCTCATGGAGCAAGGGGGCATCTCCGAGCGCATGGTCGAGTTTGCCAAGAGTGTGGTGGGTGGTGTGCAGGGCGGCCTGGCTTGCAGCTGCGTGCTTACCTGCATGATCTTTGCCGCAGTGGCGGGCTCCAGTGTGGCCACCACCTTTGCTGTGGGCGCGATCCTGATTCCGGCCATGGTCAAGCATGGCTATCCTGCGCCCTTTGCCGCGTCTTTGCAGGCTTCAGCGGCCGAGCTTGGCGTCATTATTCCGCCCTCTATTCCCATGATTCTTTACGCCGTGTCCACTGACACATCCGTGGGCGAGGTGTTTATTTCCGGCATCGGCCCGGGCCTGCTGATTGTTGTGGCCATGATGCTTTACGTGTGGTTGTATGCGCGGCGCAATGGCTTGGGTAAACGTGACGGTGAAAACCGCCTGCCTGTCTGGACGGCTTTTGTAAAAGCGTGGTGGGCACTGCTGATGCCGGTGATCATCCTGGGCGGCATCTACGGGGGCGTATTTACGCCCACCGAGGCCTCCGCGGTGGCCGTGGTATATGCCCTGTTTGTCGGCACATTTATTTATCGCCGTCTCACCTTTGCTTCGTTGGGCCGCACGTTTCACCGCTCGGTGGTGTCCACCGCCATCATCATGTTCATCATCGCCAATGCCGGGGTGTTTGGCTTTCTGCTCAACCGGGCCGGGGTACCCATGGCGCTGGGTCACTGGCTGGGCCAACTGTTTGGTAGCGAAATCAGTTTTTTGCTGGGGGTAAACGTTGCGCTGTTCTTTATCGGCATGTTTATCGAAACCTCGGCATCTATCGTGGTGCTGGCCCCCTTGCTGCTGCCGGTGGCCATGCAGTTTGGGGTCGACCCCGCCCACTTTGGCGTCATCATGGTGGTCAACCTCGCGCTGGGTATGGTCACGCCCCCCTTCGGTGTCAATCTCTTTGCCGCCTGCACGGTGGCCAAGGTGCCCATCGAGCGTCTGATTCGTCCGCTGCTGCCGTTTGTGGGCGTGGTGCTGGTCTGTCTGATGATCATCACCTACTGGCCCGATCTCTCGTTGTATTTCCGCGATCTGGTTTACCGCTAACGGTATGGGCTGCATCGGCTGGCGCCGGTGTGGCTGTGTCTGGCGGCAGACGCAGTAGATACCGCCTTTCCTAACGCTGAAAACCACATACCCGGCTGCTCTGCATGGAGCAGGCCGGGTATGTGGTTTGCTGGATCTGCTTGTGTCTCAGAAGGCGGGTGTATCGTCTTCGGGCTGGGTGGCCTTGGCCGCTGGTTTGCGGCGCGTGGTGGCTTTGCTGGCCGTTTTGGCGGTGGCCTTCTTGCCAGCGGAGGCGGTTTTACCGGCGCTTGCCTTGGTGGCCGTCTTGCTGGGAGCTTTCTTGGCCGCCGTGGTGGTTTTTGCCGCTGTTTTGCTGGCAGCCGTCTTGCTTGCAGCCTTGCTGGTGGTTGCCTTTTTGCCTGCCGCAGCCTTGGTACCCGCCTTGGGTGCGCGCGCCTCAAACTCGAAGCCGATCTTGCCATCGGCCTGGCGCACCAGGTAGGCCTTGAACTTGCGGTTGGTGCGGCTGGAGACAAAGCCGTCAAACAGATCGGTTTTCCCTGTGGCCAGCAGTTGCGTCATCTGGTTGGCGGGGATCTCTTGCTGCAAGATCACTTTGCCGCTGCGGAAACTGCAGGTTTTATTGGGCCCGGTGGCATGTTCGCAGATGTAGTTCATGCCGTGCTCGTATACCTGGCCGCCACACTTGGGGCAGGGGCCCAGGGCCGTCTGGCCGGAGAAATCAACGGGCTCGGTGTCCTCGTCTTCTTTCTGGCCAAAATCAAACTCAAGCTTGAATTCATCGGTGATGCGCAGCACCGCCGCAAAGGGCCGCCCCATCTTGCTGATGAAGCCAGTCAGGGGGCCCAGCGTGCGTGTTTTCAGCAGCTCTTCAACCTCGGTGACTTCGAAGGTGCGCCCGCCCGGGTGCTTGCCGATCGAGAAGTCGCAGGCGGTGCAGGCATAACGACGGTAGTTTTCCTTGACCACTGCGCCACATTTTGGGCAGGGTGTTTGCAGGGTGGCGTAGTCGCCCGGCACGGTATCGCGTTCGTACTCTTTGGCGCGCTTCACAATCACCTGCGTCATCTGGGCGATTTCGCGCATGAAGGATTCGCGATCCAGCTGTCGCTGTTCGATCAGCTTCAGCTGGTGCTCCCAGCCGCCGGTAAGCTCTGGAGAGGTCAGTTCGTTGACCCCCAGGCCCGACAGCAGCGTCATCAGCTGGCGTGCCTTGGCGCTGGGCACCAGATCACGGCCTTCACGGCGCAGATAGGTTTCGTTGATCAGCCCTTCGATGATGGCTGCACGCGTGGCTGGCGTGCCCAGGCCTCGCTCGGACATGGCTTCGCGCAGGGCTTCGTCATCCACCAGCTTGCCGGCGCCTTCCATGGCAGACAGCAGGGTGGCTTCGTTAAATCGTGCTGGTGGTTTGGTGGCCAGGCCGCGTGCCTCGATGTCTTCGGTGCGTACACGTTCGCCATCGGCTACGGCCACCAGAGAGCTTTCGTCGCCTTGCGATTCGCGGCCATAAATGGCCAGCCAGCCCGGTGACACCAGGATCTTGCCCTCGGTTTTGAAATGATGACCCGAGACCTGGGTGATGCGGGTAGTGACGCGGAACTCGGCTGCCGGGAAAAACACGGCTAGAAAACGTCGGGCGATCAGTTCGTAAATCTTGAATTCGGCATCGCTTAGCTCGCGGGGTATCTGCAGCGTGGGGATGATGGCAAAGTGATCCGAGACCTTTTTGTCATCGAAGATGCGCCGGTTGGGCTTGACCCATTGCTGCTCGACCACTTGCTGCGCAAAGGGCTGCACCGAGTGCGCCACGCTGGAGTCGGCCGCAGACAATACCTGCATGGTTTGCTGCACGGTGCTGACGTAATCCTGGGGCAGGTAACGTGAGTCGGTACGTGGATAGGTCAGGGCCTTGTGGCGCTCGTACAGCGTTTGGGCCAGTGACAGCGTGGTTTTGGCCGAGAAGCCAAACCGCGAGTTGGCTTCTCGCTGCAAGGTGGTGAGATCAAACAACGCCGGAGACATCTGCGTGCTGGGCTTGGATTCTTCTGTTACCACACCTGCTTGCTCGCGGCAGGCACTGACCACGCTTTGTGCCGCGCTGGCCGCCCACAGGCGCGAGTCACGCGCATCGGGGTCTTGCTCGTTTTTCTTGAAATCCGGATCGAACCAGCGGCCTTCGTACAGGCCTGCTGCCGCCACGAAGGTGGCGTGAACTTCCCAGTAATCACGGCTGACAAAGCTGCGGATGCGGTCTTCGCGCTCCATCACGATGGCCAGGGTTGGTGTTTGCACTCGACCCACTGGCGTTTTAAAAAAGCCGCCATCCTTGCTGTTAAAGGCAGTCATGGCGCGCGTGCCATTGATGCCCACCAGCCAGTCGGCCTCGGCACGCGAGCGGGCCGCTGCTTCGAGCGGCTTCATGGTGTCATCGTCGCGCAGGTTGGCAAAGGCCTCGCGGATGGCTGCCTGCGTCATGGACCGGAGCCACAGCCGCTGGATGGGCTTTTTGATACCGGCGTATTGCACGATGTAGCGGAAAATCAGCTCGCCTTCACGGCCCGCGTCACAGGCATTGATCACGGCGCCGACATCCTTGCGCTTGAGCAATTTGACCAGCAGCTTCAGGCGCTCGGAGGAGCGCTTGTCGGTGGGGCTGAGTTCAAATTGTGGCGGGATGACGGGCAGATGCGCAAAACTCCATTTGCCGCGGACGGGGTCGTTGGGCGCCACCAGGCTGAGCAGGTGGCCGACGCTGGACGACAGCACGTACTGCTCGCTTTCGAAGTAATCGCCTTCGCGGGTGAAACCACCCAATGCACGGGAGATATCCAGGGCAACCGAGGGCTTTTCAGCAATAATCAGAGTTTTGGTCATGGGGTTCCATTGGTGGCCGTTTTGCAACCACAATAGCGCGGATCATACGAGGGGCTACCGCAGCATGCAAGTTTCCGTCTCGTCCCCGGTACCGGGCCTGTGTGCCGGAAAGTGCTGCAAAATGGCTTGGGGCCAGGGTGTGCCTGCCACCGGCGGGGTGCTCGTGCGGGTGGATCAAATATATCAAACTGCGGCAAAGCGTCGCGCCCAGTGCTCGGTTGCCAGGGGCCAGAAGCCTGTCAGTGTGTGGCAATCCACCGGCGCGAACCCGAGGGTAACCCAGGCCTGTTGCAGGGTGTCCAGCGGGGTATCCAGGTTTAATGCCGGTGCGTGATTGTGCTTGGATAACTTGCGGCCCTGGGCATCCAGCACCAGCGGAACGTGCAGCCACTGAAGGCAGGGTAGCTGCAAGGCCCGTGCCAGTTGGGCCTGACAGCCGCTTGAGCCCAGCAGATCGGCGCCGCGCACGACATGGGTAACCCCTTGCTCGGCATCGTCCACCACAACCGCCAGCTGGTATGCCCATAAGCCGTCGGCCCGTCGCACAATGAAGTCTCCCACCTCGCGGCTGACATCCTGAGACTGCGGGCCTGCCCAGCGATCAGTAAATGTTTCTATTTGAGGGTCAAGCAGAAAACGCCAGGCGGGCGCGTGCTTGCCGGGCCGCTGGGTAGGGGTGCCTGCCATGCCGACTGCCTGCGGATGCTGCCCTGAGGCCTTCTGTGGCCGGCAGGTGCCCGGATAGGGACCGGGCGGGCGTTGCCGCCGGGTGCAGTAGCAGGGGTACACTCGCGCGTTTTCTTGCAAGGCCTGAAACGCGCGGGCGTACAGGGCCTTGCGGTGTGTTTGCCACACCACAGGCGCGTCTGGCTGCATGCCCAGTGCCTGCAACTGGTGCAGGATGAAGTGGTCTGCGCCCGGCTCGGTGCGCGGCTCGTCGATGTCTTCGATGCGCACCAGCCAGCGGCCATGGTGTGCGCGGGCATCCAGATAGCTGGCCAGGGCGCTTACCAAAGATCCTGCGTGCAGCGGACCACTGGGGCTGGGTGCAAAACGCCCCACATAGGTGGGCGTCATGGGCTTAGTGCGAGAGCCGGTTGTCGTCGTCGGCCAGGAGTTCTTCGAACACCAGGTGGTCGACTTCGGCCTCCTGGCTCCAGAGCACCATCAGGGCCAGCACTTTGATTTCGGAGAGCGACAGCGGGAAGCTGTCGGCTTCTTGGGCGGTTTCGATGAGGATTTCGCGCAGCGCAGGCGGCAGGCTGCCCGAGAGCTCGAGGAAGGTGATGAAACCGATGGCTTCGGAGCCCAGGGCTGCGTATTCGTTGGAGGTATAGATACGCGTGGCCGCCGGGTGCGGACCCTCGGGCAGTGCCAGCGGCAGGCAGCGCTCGGTGGAGCTGGCCAGGCTGCGCAGCCAGTTGAGGGCGTCATTGATGTCGTCGTGTTCGAATCCTACAGCCGCAAGCTTGCTGGCCAGAATCTCTGCCCGGGGGCAAGATTGAGGCGTGTAGTAGTTTTCGAACAAATAAACCAAAATATCGTACATGGCGCGAGAGAGAACAAGTTGCCTCTAGTGTACTTGGCTTATTGGTCTGCCTCCAGCGCAATCAGGGTAACACCATCGCTCACCTGATCACCCACCGCATAGAACACCTCTTGCACCACGCCATCATGGGGGGCTTCGATGGTGTGCTCCATCTTCATGGCTTCCATCACCACCAATGCCTGGCCGTGTTTGACGTGATCGCCCCGAACCACGGAAACCGACAGGATTTTGCCGGGCATAGGAGCCGTCAGGCCGCCACTGTGCCCCTCATCGGCCTGGCCGGTGGCCAGTGCGATGGGATCTTGCCAGATAAGCGTATGGCGCTGTCCGTTGGCAAAAATATCCAGGCGCGCGCCCAATGCATGCGTGTCGGCCCGGCTTGCTTGCGTACCCAGGCGGATTTGCAGCTGCCCGCAGGTGTCGCCCGCTTGCCAGACCAGTGCCTCTGGTGGATGCCCGTCCAGTGCCAGTGTCCATTGAAGCCCCTGGCGTTGCAATTGCACGGTGCGCTCGCCCAGTGGGGTCTGAAACACCAGGGTGCGCTGGTACGTGTCTCCTACCCGCCAGCCATCCGCCTGTTGCCAGGGGCTGCCGGTGTTGCCCTGTGGCAGGCAGGCCTTGGGCTGCGTCAGCCCGCTGGCTTGCAGCACCATGGCAGCGGCCAGTGCCAGTACGGTATCTGGGGTGGCCTGTGCCGCGGGGAAAAGATGATCATGTTCACGCGGGATCAAACCGGTGTCGAGATCGGCTGAGACAAAGGCCGGGTTGTCCATCAGGCGCCCCAGAAACGCAATATTGGTGTGCAGCCCTGTGGCGCGTACCTGTGCCAGCGCCTTGATCATGCATCGTCGGGCTTCTTCACGATCTTGGCCGTGCACAATGAGCTTGGCGATCATGGGGTCGTAATAGGGAGAGATGGTGTCCCCCTCGCGCACACCGCCATCCACCCGCACCGGAGCAACCTTGAACGCAGCGTGGTCTGGCCAGCGCAGCACGTCCAGGTGGCCGATGCTGGGCAGAAAGTCCTTGTCCGGGTTTTCGGCATAGATGCGGGCTTCGATGGCGTGGCCGTGAATGGCCAGTTGATCCTGGGTGCGCGGCAGTGGCTGGCCGGCGGCCACCCGCAGCTGCCACTCCACCAGGTCTTCGCCGGTGATGGCTTCGGTGACGGGATGCTCAACCTGCAGGCGGGTGTTCATTTCCATGAAATAAAACTGCCCGTCGGGCTCGGCGATGAACTCGACCGTGCCCGCCCCCACGTAGCCCACCGCCTGGGCAGCGGCCACCGCTGCCTGGCCCATGGCCGCGCGGCGTTCGGGCGTCATCCCGGGTGCCGGAGCTTCTTCGATTACTTTCTGAAAGCGCCGCTGCACCGAGCAGTCGCGCTCAAAGAGGTAGACACACTGCCCGTGTTGGTCGGCAAAGACCTGGATCTCGATGTGGCGCGGTTTTTGCAAGTAGCGCTCGACCAACACCTGGGGGTTGCCAAAACTGCTGGCGGCCTCGCGTTGGCAGGAGGCCAGGGCGGCGGCAAAGGCGTCGTCGCTTTCGACGATGCGCATGCCTTTTCCGCCCCCGCCCGCACTGGCCTTGATGAGCACGGGATAGCCGATCTTGCGCGCTTGTTCTTGCAAGAAGACGGCTTCTTGTCGATCGCCATAATAGCCGGGCACCAGGGGCACATGGGCCTTGTCCATCAGGGCCTTGGCGGCCGATTTGCTGCCCATGGCCGCAATGGACTGCGCCGGCGGGCCAATAAACACCAGCCCTGCATCGCCACATGCCTGGGCAAAGGGGGCGTTTTCAGATAAAAACCCGTAGCCCGGGTGGATGGCCTGTGCGCCTGAGCGACGGGCCGCTTCGAGGATGACGTCGGCGCGCAGATAACTGTCTTTGGGCTCGGGGCCGCCGATCAGGATGGCCTCGTCACAGGCCTGGACGTGGCGTGCCTGGGCATCGGCCTCTGAATACACGGCAATGGTGCGGATCCCCATCTTGCGGGCAGTGGCGGCAATACGGCAGGCGATTTCGCCACGGTTGGCGATCAAAAGAGTATCGAACATGGGGGCTTCCTTACATTCTGAACACGCCAAAGCGGGTGGCTTCGGCAGGGGCGTGGCGCGCAGCCGCCAGGCCAAGGCCCAGGACGCGGCGGGTGTCTGATGGCGCAATGATCCCGTCATCCCACAGACGGGCCGTGGAATAGTAGGGGTGGCCTTCGTGCTCGTATTGCGCCCGAATGGGTGCCTTGAAAGCGTCTTCTTCTTGTGCCGACCATTGGCCGCCCTTGCGCTCGATGTTGTCGCGCTTGACCGTGGCCAGCACGCTGGCGGCCTGCTCGCCACCCATGACGGAAATGCGGGCATTGGGCCACAAAAACAGCAATCGCGGGCCAAAGGCGCGGCCGCACATGCCGTAGTTGCCTGCACCAAAAGAGCCCCCGATGAGGACAGTGAATTTGGGCACCGAGGCGGTGGAGACCGCGGTTACCATCTTGGCGCCGTGGCGTGCAATGCCTTCGTTTTCGTATTTGCGGCCCACCATGAAGCCGCTGATGTTTTGCAGAAAAACCAGCGGGATGTTGCGTTGGCAGCAAAGCTCGATAAAGTGCGTGCCTTTTTGTGCGGCCTCTGAAAAAAGGATGCCGTTATTGGCAATGATGCCCACGGGCATGCCGTAGATTCTGGCAAAGCCGGTAACCAATGTGGTGCCAAAGCGCGCCTTGAATTCTTCAAACTCAGAGCCATCCACGATGCGCGCAATGACTTCACGCACGTCGTAAGGCTTGCGGGTGTCTTGCGGGATGATGCCATCGAGTTCGGCCGCATCGTACAGTGGCTCGGACCAGGCCTCTGGCTGTGCTGCGGCGGGCAGGTTGAGACGCGCCACGGCGTCACGGGCCAGGCGCAGCGCGTGGGTGTCGTTTTCGGCCAGGTGGTCGGCCACCCCCGACAATCGCGTGTGCACATCGCCGCCACCCAGGTCTTCGGCGGAGACTTCTTCTCCTGTGGCGGCCTTGACCAGAGGCGGGCCACCCAAAAATATCGTGCCCTGATTGCGCACGATGATGGATTCGTCGCTCATGGCGGGCACGTAGGCGCCACCCGCCGTGCACGAGCCCATCACCACCGCCAGCTGGGCAATGCCCATCGAGGACATCACTGCCTGGTTATAGAAAATACGCCCAAAGTGGTCGCGATCGGGAAAGACTTCGTCCTGGTTGGGCAGGTTGGCCCCGCCCGAATCCACCAGATACACGCAGGGCAGGTGGTTTTGTTGTGCGATCTCTTGCGCGCGCAAATGTTTTTTGACGGTCAGCGGGTAGTAGGTACCCCCCTTTACCGTGGCGTCATTGCACACAATGACGCATTCGGTGCCACTGATGCGGCCGATGCCGGTGATCAGGCCGGCGCCGGGTGAAGCATTGTTGTAAACGTCATGCGCCGCCATCGGCGAGAGCTCGAGAAACGGGGTGCCAGGATCGAGTAGCCGTTCGACGCGTTCTCTGGGCAGCAGTTTGCCGCGGCTCAGGTGCCGCGCACGGGCGGATTCACTACCGCCTTGGGCCGTGTGTGTAATCTGCGCTTGCAGATCCTGGGTTTGCGCCCGCATGGCGCGGGCATTGTCCTGGAAATCCTGTGAGCGCGGGTTGATGCGGGATTCGATGACGGGCATGACGGTTTCCTGTGTTACAGCATTTCGATGGCAAGTGCGACGGCCTCGCCGCCGCCGATGCACAGAGAGGCAATCCCGCGTTTGCCCCCGGTTTTGCGCAGTGCGCCGATCAGCGTGGTGAGCAGACGGGCGCCTGACGCCCCGATGGGGTGGCCCAATGCTGTGGCGCCGCCGTGGATATTGACGCGATCATGCGGCAGGTTGAGCTCTTTCATGGCGGCCATGGTGACCACGGCGAAGGCTTCGTTGATCTCGTAGAGATCGACGTCTTCGGCTTTCCAGCCGGTTTTGGCCAACAGCTTCTGGATGGCGCCCACCGGGGCGGTGGTGAACCACTGCGGTTCTTGGGCGTGCTGGGTGTGCGCCACAATGCGGGCCAGGGGCTTGGAACCCAGTGCCTGTGCGGTGGAAGCACGCATTACCACCAGGGCGGATGCGCCGTCCGAGATGGACGAAGAGTTGGCCGCGGTGACTGTGCCGTCTTTTTTGAAGGCCGGTTTAAGGGTGGGGATTTTTTCGGGGACGGCCTTGAAGGGGCCCTCGTCCTTGTCCACAACGGTATCGCCCTTGCGCCCTTTGATGGTGACGGGTGTGATCTCCCAGCCGAAGGTGCCGTCTTCGTTGGCTTTGCGTGCGCGTTTCAGGGATTCGAGCGAGAAGGCGTCCTGTTCTTCGCGGGTAAAGTGATATTTGGAGACGCAGTCTTCGGCAAACACGCCCATGGCGGTGCCGCGCTGGTAGGCGTCTTCCAGGCCGTCCAGGGCCATGTGGTCGTATACCGTGGAGTGCCCGTAGCGATAGCCCTGGCGCCCGCGCAGCAGCAGGTACGGCGCGTTGCTCATGCTTTCCTGGCCGCCGGCCACCACCACATCAGCGGATTCTGCCTTGATGATATCGTGCGCCAGCATCACGGCCTTGAGGCCCGAGCCGCACACCTTGTGCAGCGTGCTGCACGGCACGCTTTTGGGCAGGCCGGCCTCGATGGCGGCCTGGCGTGCTGGCGCCTGGCCTTGGCCGGCTTGCAGCACGTTACCCATGATGACTTCCTGGACGGCGTCTCCGGCAATTCCGGCGCGTTCGACAGCCGCACGGATGGCGATGGCGCCGAGCTCGTGGGCCGACAGGCTGGACAGACTGCCCATCATGCCTCCCATGGGGGTACGGGCGGCAGACACGATGACGATGGAATCGGACATGATGATCTCCTTGTCTTTATGACAGCGGTGGGGCGTCAGGGCTAGACGTCCCTAATGGTTGAGACTGCAGACGCCGGGCGGGGTCGTAGGGGAAAATGTCTTCGATGCGGCCCTGGGTTGCACGCGTGCGGCACTCTTGCCACCATTGTGCCTCTAGAAGCTCGGCGTGGTGTTTCATGAAGGCAGCGCGCACGCGGGGGTCGCCCAGTAAAAAGTGTTCGAATTCCTCGGGAAACACATCGTTGGCGCCCACGGGATACCAGGGCTCGCTGGAGAGTTCGGCTTCTTCGTTGGGGGCTGGCGGGATGCGGCGGAACTGCATTTCGGTCATGCGCTGGATCTCGTCGTAGTCGTAAAACACCACCCGGCCCAGGCGTGTGACGCCAAAGTTTTTGTATAGCATGTCGCCCGGGAAAATATTGGCCGCCGCCAGCTCGCGGATGGCCTGGCCATACTGGCGCACAGCGGCTTCCAGGGCGGTGTCCGAGGCGCTGGCAAGAAAGATATTGAGCGGGGTCATGCGTCGCTCGATGTAGACGTGCTTGAGCACCACCAGATCGTCGGTTTCTTCGATGAGATTGGGCACTTCAGTGCGCAGGCCTTCCAGCAGGCGTGCCGAAAACCGCTGCCGGGGCAGGGCCACCAGCGAGTACTCCCAGGTGTCGGCCATGCGGCCAACGCGGTCGTGCTTTTTGACCATCTGATATTTGCGCCGCACCGTGGGCTCGTCCATCCCCTCTTTGGCGATGCGGTCCCGGATCAGTTTGAACACATAGGGGTAGGATGGCTGATTGAATACCGTCATCACCATCCCCTGAATGCCAGGCGCGTAATCGAAGTTATCGGTGGAGTGCGCCAGATGGTGCAGGAAATCCCGGTAGAACAGCGTTTTGCCCTGCTTTTGCAGGCCGATGGTGGTGTAGATCTCGGCCTTGGGCTTGCGTGGGAACAAGGAAGACAGGAAATCCACGTACGCGGCGGGCGCTTCCATGTCCACCAGAAAATAAGCCCGTGTAAAGCTGAACAGCGTGCTCAGGTCATCGCTGCTGTGCAGCAGGGCATCCAGCTGCAGATGGCCGGATGGCGTGTGCAGCAGCGCAATGGCAAATGGGTGGATGGCGGTTTGGTTCAGCACCCGCCCTACGATGTAGGCGCCCTTGTTGCGAAAGAACAGCGTGTTCAGCACCTGGATCTGGCAGTCGGGAGCCAGGCGCTTGCCCAGCCCGCGCGGCAAGGTCTGGCGCAGGTGACGCAGGCCCTTGTACGCCAGCTGCCGGGTGTCGGCGGGCAGGTCGTGATACGGCGCGGCCAGGCCAAAATCAGCCACCATGCGCACAAGGGCAGGCAGCAGGCCTTCGGTAAGAGGATAGTACGAGCGATAGGTGGACAGGTGGCCATCGATGTATTCGGTGGAGATGGCCGGGCGCACGAATAGAAAATCGTTATTGAAATAGCTGCGGTGCAGGATGCGGCATGAGACCGAATTGAAAAATGTTTCGGCGCATTCGGGCTGCAGATGGCTGGCCAGCAAGCCGATATAGCAGGCCTTGGCTGCCTGCCAGAAGGTGAGCTGGTCGGCGGTGAGCGCTGTATCTGGTGCGGTTTGAGCCGGTGTCGTGCCGCGCAGTGCCTGCCCCAGCGTGCTGGCGCATTCGCGTACCCGCGTGTCGTAGTACTCGATGCGTTCGCGCGAGAGTTGCTGGATGCCGTGCCAGTTGGCGGATTCGAAGAGCGACTTGGCGCGCTGGGCGCTGTAGCGAAACAGAGAATAATGGCGATCGAAGCCCGCCAGGATCATGCGCGCGACCGCCTCGGGGGTTTGCCCCCGGGATGGCGCAGGCTCGATGTGTCGATGATCGCCTTCGTTGCGCATGGCGTCAGGCCGTCTCGCCAAAGAGCTCGCGGCCAATCAGCATGCGCCGGATCTCGCTGGTGCCGGCACCGATTTCGTACAGCTTGGCATCACGCCACAGGCGTCCGGTGGGGTTGTCGTTGATATAGCCGTTGCCGCCCAGAATTTGTATGCCTTCACCGGCCATCCAGGTGGCTTTTTCGGCGCAGTACAGGATGACACCGGCGCAATCCTTGCGCACCTGCCGGGCATGTTGTGAGCCCAGACGATCCAGGTTTTTGCCCACCGTATAGCAATAGGCGCGGCAGGCCTGCAAAGTGGTGTACAGATCGGCCAGCTTGCCCTGGATCAGCTGAAACTCGCCAATTGCCTGGCCAAACTGGTGGCGCTCGTGCACATAGGGCACCACGGTATCCATCACTGCCTGCATGATGCCCAGCGGCCCTGCGGCCAGAACCGCGCGCTCGTAGTCCAGGCCGCTCATCAGCACCCGCACTCCGCCGTTAAGCTCTCCCAGCACGTTTTCGGCCGGTACGGCGCAATCCTGAAACACCAGCTCGCCCGTGTGCGAGCCCCGCATCCCCAGTTTGTCCAGCTTCTGGGCCACCGAGAAACCCGCGAAGGATTTTTCGACGATAAAGGCGGTGATCCCGCGCTGGCGGGCATCGGGGTCGGTTTTGGCGTACACCACCAGCGTATCGGCATCGGGGCCGTTGGTGATCCACATTTTGGTGCCGTTCAAAATGTAGTGATCTCCGCGTTTCTCGGCTTTCAGTCGCATGCTGACTACGTCCGAGCCGGCACCGGCCTCGCTCATGGCCAGTGCGCCGATGTGCTCGCCGGAGATCAGGCCGGGCAAATACTTGCGTTTTTGCGCTTCGGTGCCGTTGCGGTGGATCTGGTTGACGCACAGATTGGAGTGCGCCCCATAGGACAGCGCAATCGAGGCGCTGGCGCGGGAGATTTCTTCCATGGCGATCATGTGGGCCAGATAGCCCAGATTGGCGCCGCCGTACGTGTCGGACACCGTCACGCCCAGCAGGCCGAGATCGCCAAACTTGCGCCAGAGGTCCATCGGAAACTGATCGTCGCGGTCGGCGGCAGCCGCCCGGGGGGCGATTTCTGCCTGTGCAAAATCACGTACGGCGTCGCGCAGCATGTCGAGATCAGAGCCAAGTTCGAAGTTCAGGCCGGGCAAATCCATGGGGAGTCTCCTGGGAGTGGGGTGTTATTTGGCCAGTGCGGGAAGATCGGCAGGCTGGGCAGCCGCTACTGGCTGCTTGTGCGCTGCGGCCTGCCGGCTGCGCAGCAGGGCCGCGCAATCTGCCTGCTGCTGGTGCAGTTCTTTAAGGGTTTCGTCGAGGTCCCGGCGTTGCTGCTCGAGCTTTTGACGATGGCTTTCGAGCACGTCGGCGTAGTGCTGCAGCTGTGCCAGCGTGCTGGCATGGCTGCGATCGTAGAGGTTGATGAGTGTGACGATTTCGGCCAGCTGCAGCCCCAGGCGTCGGCCCCGTAGTGCCAGTTTGAGGCGCGTGCGGTCGCGGGTGACATAAACCCGGTTGCGCCCGTTGCGGGTGGGGCTGACGATGCCCTGGTCTTCGTAGAAACGGAGGGTGCGGGGCGTGATGCCGAACTCTTGGGAGAGTTCGGAGATCGTCCAGGTGGCTTGACTCATGGCACAGCCCGTCGTGAAATTGAAGTCTCTTTATTATGCGCGCAGTTTACGTTAACGTAAAGACAAGACTCTGCCATAATGGCTCTTTGCCTATTCTCTTATCGGCCCGGTTTCTACCCTATACAAGGAGGCCTGCATGAATCCGCAGGAAAACGCACTGCAATATCCCTGGAACCAAACGCTGCCTGAACCCGGGCAGGCGCTGGCCGTTGCCGATGGCGTACGCTGGATTCGCATGCCCCTGCCGTTTGCGCTTGATCATATCAACCTCTGGCTGCTGCGCGACCGCATCGACGGCCGGGACGGCTGGACGGTCATCGACTGCGGCATCGACCGCAGCGAAGTGCGCGACTGCTGGGAAACCGTATTCTCGCAATCCCTGGAAGGCCTGCCCGTCTTGCGTGTTCTTGTCACCCATATGCACCCCGATCACGTCGGCCTGGCGCACTGGCTGTGCAAACGCTGGGACGCCCCCTTGTGGATGTCCATGACCGACTACGCACTGGCCCGTCTGTGGGCTGGCAGCGCGGTGGCTGATACCGCCACCGAAGGCAGTGGCCCGGCTGGCGAAACCGCCGCCCGCCACTTTGCCCGCCATGGCCTCGTCAACCCTGAGGCCCAGGCGCTCATCCGCAAGCGCCACGACTACTACGCCCGCCTGGTGCCGGATGTCCCTGCGCGATTTCATCGCCTGCTGCACGGCCACCCCATACAAATTGGCGGTCGCCCCTGGCACATCATTGTGGGCTACGGCCATGCCCCCGAGCACGTCTCGCTCTGGTGCCCCACCCTGGATGTCCTGATCTCCGGCGACATGGTGCTGCCGCGTATTTCCACCAATATCAGCGTCTTCGACCTCGAACCAGAAGCCAATCCCCTGCCGCTGTACCTGGAGTCGCTAAACGCCTACGACCCCCTGCCCGAGCAAACCCTGGTGCTGCCCTCGCACGGCCGTCCCTTCAAAGGTCTGCATGCCCGCATCGCCCAGCAGCAATCCCACCACGCCGACCGTCTGGCCGATGTACTGGCGGCCTGCGCCCAGCCCAAAAGCGCACACGATCTCCTGCCTGTCCTGTTCCACCGCCAGCTCGATCTTCACCAGCTCAGCTTTGCCATGGGCGAATCCATTGCCCACCTGCACGCCCTATACTTTCAGGGTGCCCTGATCCGCACCCTGGACGCCGACGGCGTCTACCGCTTTCAGCGGGCCTGACACGCACGGCCGCCATCGTGGCGGCTGCGCGGACCATCCCGCACCGTTTTCAACACAGGAAAACCCATGCTCCGCGAACCAACCGGCGAAACCCCTGACCACATCGACACCCAACTGCAGCACATTGGCCAGGCGCCCCTGGATCCCGTCACCGGATCAGGCCCGGTTGCCTTGCCCTCCATGCGCACCAGCACCGTGCGTTTCGCCTCCATGGACATGCTCGATCGCGCCCAGGCTGCCAAACAGCGTGGAGAGCGTGTGCCCACCTACGGCCGTGTCGGCCTGCAAACCCACGAAGCCCTTGAAACCCTGCTGTGCCGCCTCGAAGGCGGCCAACGCGCCTTTCTTGCCCCGTCCGGCATGGCCGCCATCAGCATGGCCCTCATGGCCTGCCTCAGCCAGGGAGAGCATGCCCTGGTCGTCGACTGCGTTTATGGTCCGGTGCGCTACCTGCACAAAACCATCCTCTCGCGCATGGGTATCGCCGCCGATTTCATCGCTCCCAGCCTCGAGAAGCTGCAAGCCGCCCTACGCCCCGAAACCCGTATCCTGTATCTCGAATCCCCGGGCTCGCTGCTGCTCGAAATGCTCGACCTCCCCGCATTGGCCCGTTGGGCCCATCAGCATAAGCTCACCGTCATCGTCGACAACACCTGGGGCTCCGGCTACATCTACCAGCCCCTCACCTTAGGCGCCGATATCTCCGTCATCGCGGCCACCAAATACATCGGCGGTCACTCCGATCTCATGCTGGGCGCCGCCGTTGCCACCGACCCCGCCCTCATCGCCCGCCTGCACGAAACCCACTACGCCCTGGGCAGCACCGTCAGCGCCGACGACGCCTGGCTTGCACTGCGTGGCGCCCGCACCCTGGGCCTGCGCATGCGCGGTTGCGCCGAAAACGCTCAAACCGTCTGCCAATGGCTGGCCCAGCAACCCCAGGTCTCCCGCATCTTTTTCCCCGCCTGGCCAGAAGACCCCGGCCACGCCCTCTGGCAACGAGACGCCAAGGGCTCCAATGGCCTCCTGGCCGTCGCCGTCGATTTCACCACCCCCCAAACCCGACGCCTCATCGACCACCTGCGCCTCTTTAGCATCGGCTATTCCTGGGGCGGCTACGAAAGCCTCGTCACCCAGGTCGAACCCTCCGCCCTGGCCTCGCACCACTACTGGGGTGCCAACGCCACCCCCCGCATGCAAGCCGGCACCGTCCTGCGACTGCACATCGGCCTGGAAGACCCCGTCGACCTGATCGCCGATCTGGACGAAGCCTTCAAGGCCGCTGCCCAGCCGTGATTGCTTCCCGAGCCACCAGGCACCGCCGTTGCCTGGGAAGCCCGCGGTAGAAACACAGGGGATGGAGCATCTGCCCGCATCCAGGGCGCAGGCAGATTAAAAGACAAAGCGGATATAAAAAGAAAAAGGCCAGGGTTTCGGAAAAACCCTGGCCTTATCATTTATTGTGAAGCACCGCTGAAACAGCGGCCCAAACTACGCAATCGCCAGCTGGGGGAGGCGGGGCCTCTGGCAAAGGCTTCGCGCCCGCCGCTTAAAAGCAGGGCGGCGGGGAGGCAAGTGAGCCGCCGTTCAAGCGGGACGCTTGTGATTCGTCCTGGGGACGAATCACCCCGCGCGTTTGGCGAACGCCCCGCCACCCTGCTTTTAAGCGGGCAGTTTCGGCGCAGCCGAAACCGGGCAAGGCCTGCGGCCAGAGGCCCCGCCTCCCCCAGCGCTTAAGAACTTACTTCTGCGCCGCAAGTACCTTTTTCACCAGTGCGTCGGTTTCGTCAATCGCCCCCTGATAGCTACCCGTGTGCGAAGGTGACGTCACATACTGCCCGCCAATCGCAAACGAAGGCGTCCCGTCGATCCGGTAGGCCTTGGCCAGCTCGGTGGCACGCTTGATCTTTGTCTCGACCCCAAACGAATTGAACACATCCGTAAACGCCTGGCGATCCACCCCCTGCGTCACAATCCAATCCGTAATCTCATCCGCAGTAAACAGCTTCTCGCCGTTTTCGTGGATTGCCTTGAACACAGTCGCGTGCAGATCCAGACGACCCAAGGCATCGAGTGCGTAATACAGCTTCTGGAGGTCTTTCATGCTGGCATTAAATGCAACTGGCACTCCTTTGAACACCACCGTATCCGGCAGCGTCTTGCGCCATTTCTCGACCAATGGTTCGATCTTTGCGCAATGTGGGCACGTATAAGCAAAAAACTCCAGAACCTCAACCTTGCCCGGACTATCCGTCGGTTGCACAGGATCCAGCGTATCAAACGGAGCAGCCTGCGCCGCCGGCATAACCAGTGCCGCAACACCCAGTACAACGAGCGACAAAGCGCGAGAGAAAAAACCTGACATCATCGAAACTCCAAAATGCAGTAATAACCTCATCATAGAGGATACAAAGAATAAGTTGCCGGCCTGTTTATCTTAGGGCCGCACCACCGAAGACTCCAGCTTCGCATCGCCCAGCTTGGTGCGTGCCCGGTTCATCTCATCGATGCCCTTGAATGGCCCCACTCGTACCCGGTTGATCGTCGCCCCATTGGATTCGGCGGTCTCGATGTGTACCGGCAAGCCCAGCAAAATGATCTGTGCCAGCATCGCCTGTGCGTCCGGTGTCGAGCGGAACGCCCCGGTTTGCAGAAAATACGTGGTCTGCGTATTGGCTGCGGGCTTGTTGGTGGGTGGCGGGGGTGCCGGCGTGCTGACGGTGGCATCCGCCGCCTTGGTGACCGGCTTGCTTACCACCGGTGCAGCCTGTTGGGCTGTGGCAGGGGCGGGGGCTTTGCCGGATGGCTTGTCCAGCCCTGCAATAATCTGGCCGATGGCGTCTGTGAGTGGTGTTTCGCCTTGGCCGGGCTCGGGTGCCGCGCCTGGTGGGTTGATCGAACTGCCCCCCTGCGCCGGCGTGCGCGTGCCCGCCGGGCCATCCTTGCCATACAGCGCAATATTGGGATCCGGCGCATTGGCCACATCCGGCAGCAATGTGGCTGGCGTACTGCGGCTGGCCTTGTCCTTGAAAGGCATCGGTGCCTGGGTGACAAATAAGGCCACCGCCACTGCGGCGGCAACCCCAAGCACCATGCCCAGGATCAGCCCAAACCAGGTGCTGGAAGACTTTGCTTTCTTGCGTGTTGCCATAATCAGCTACATCCGTTCGGGGGCACTGACCCCCAGTAACCCCAGGCCATTGGCAATCACCTGGGCAGTGGCGCGCGCCAGGCGCAGGCGCGCCGTGCTTAGTGCTGCATCCTCGACCAGGATGCGCTCTGCGTTGTACCACGCGTGAAAATCCGCGGCGCAATCGCGCAGCCAGAACGCCAATTGATGGGGAGCGAGTTCTTGGGCAGCCTGGGTAAGCACGGATGGGTACTCGGCCAAACGCTGCAGCAGGCTGATTTCGGTGGGTGCTGCCAGCAGGGAAGCATCGGCGCTGGCCGCCTGCTGTGCGGCATCATGCTGGCGCAGCAAGGAGTGAATCCGTGCATGTGCATACTGAATGTAATACACCGGATTTTCTTCGCTGTGCGATAGCGCCAGATCGATATCAAATACGAATTCGGAGTCTGCTCGCCGTTGCGCCAGGAAAAACCGCACTGCGTCCCGGCCCACCCAATCGACGAGATCGCGCAGCGTGACATAACTGCCCGCGCGTTTGGAAATCTTGACCTCGGCGCCGTCGCGCATCACCCGCACCATCTTGTGCAGCACGTATGCCGGATAGTCTGTGGGGATCCCCAGCGCCAGGCCCTGCAGCCCCGCCCGCACACGGGCAATCGTGCCGTGATGATCGGTGCCCTGGATATTGATGGCGTGGTGGAAGCCGCGCTCCCATTTGGCCACGTGATAAGCCACGTCCGGCACGAAATAGGTATAACCGCCTTCGGACTTGCGCATCACGCGGTCTTTGTCGTCGCCCGTGCCAAGCTCGGTGGTACGCAACCACAGCGCGCCGTCCTGCTCGTAGGTATGGCCCGCATCGATCAGGGCCTGTACCGTGCGCTCTACCCGCCCGCTGGTGTAAAGCGAGCTCTCTAGGTAGTAATTGTCAAAGCGCAAGTCGAAGGCCTGAAGATCCAGATCCTGTTCGCAGCGCAGGTACGCCACCGCAAAGCGGCGGATTGCATCGAGGTCGTCGAGATCGCCGCTGGCCTGGATGGGTTCGCCGTCACTGGCCTGAACCGTCGCTTTTGCGAGGTAGTCGCGGGCAATATCCAGAATGTATTCGCCCTTGTAGCCGTCCTCGGGAAAATCCGGGTGATCGGGCTCGATGCCACGGGCGCGCGCCTGCACGCTGATGGCCAGGTTGTGGATCTGGTTACCCGCGTCGTTGTAGTAGAACTCGCGGGTAACCTGCGCCCCTTGCGTAGCAAACAGCCGGCAGATGGAGTCGCCCAGGGCAGCCTGACGGGCGTGGCCCACATGCAGCGGGCCCGTGGGATTGGCCGAGACAAACTCGACCAGGACCTTTTGGCTGTTGGCAGCGCGGTGGCCGTATTTGCCGCCTTCGGTGTTGATCACTGCCAGCACGGCCTGGTGCGCCGCGGCGGACAGGCGGAAATTGATGAAGCCCGGGCCGGCCACCTCGGCCTGCGCAATCAGGCCGGCGGCCTGCGGCTGGGCCATCACGGCGTCGACAATCGCCTGGGCCAGCTCGCGTGGGTTGCGTCGGGCGCTGCGGGCGGCTTGCATGGCAATATTGCAGGCCACGTCGCCATGGGCGGCCACCTTGGGGCGCTCGAGGGTGATGTCCAGCGTGTGTCCCGGGATCAGGGTGTCCAGGGCGGAGTGCAGGAGGGAAACAATCTGTGTAGTGTGCTGTGGCAGCATGAAATTGAAATGATGAGCGGTGACAACGACATCGGACAAGCCAAAAAGGCGCAACGTCGCCAAAGATATCCCGAAATGATAGCCCGATTTCAGGGCGGTCGTGGAATAGTGCCCATCCCCGCCAGACCCAGGGCGGATTCCAGCCAGGCACCATAGCCGGCCATATCCACCACTCCCACGCGATCACCGGCATTGATCTGCCAGCTGCCCGTGCGCTGGATAAAGGATTCGAACAGCGCCCGTTGTGCCATGCCCAGCCGCGCATCGTCACCTTGCGGGCCCAGTGTCTGGCCATGCGTATCCTGCACGGCGCGGTCGCCGCCCAGTACGCGGGCGCCCGGCATGCGCTCGTCGTGCAGCCAGGGCCGCGTCACCTGTTGGTCGTTTGCAGCCAAATCATCCAGTGGCACCATGGCTGCCAGGGCTTGCCAGCGCATCCAGTTCAGCGCTACATCGGGCAGATCGCCGTCGATGAGGGCTTGGCCTTCATCATCCAGAATCATGCCGCCGCCGATGTCGGCATGCGCACCGATAAAAGGTGCCTCTACTGTATTGCTGCTGCCGCTGGCGCCCGCAGATACCAGTGGGAACAGGCTGCGCAGTTCGTGTAGCGCCACCGCATGCGCCACCCACGACCACGCAGGGTTGATGCTTAGATCGTAGCCCGCATTGGCGGCCCCCAGCAGGCCGAACTGGGCCACGGTATCAAACAGGCCTAGAAACCGCAGATCCACGCACAGGCCGATGGTGCCGCGCAGTGGGTCGTCGTAAGAGAACCAGCCATTGCGGGTCTGGCGGGCAATCCGATTGGCAAGATCGCGGGCCAGCGCTGCCCCACGCGAATATCCCAGGATGTCGATGGGCACGGGGGTGGCAGACCCCTGTGCCCGTTGCAGCGCATTCATCAGGGATTGCCACTGATTGCGCAGAATCTGCCCGCTGCTGGCCGCCGTGATGGCGTCCCAATCCAGGTAGGCGTTGTTGCCCGGCCCGGCATGATAGTACCGGGGGCCGTCCAGGTAGCTTTGCGCAAGTTTCCAGACATTGCTCTGATTGGCCTGGCCATAGCGGGTGCCGTCAAAGGCCAGCAGGATCAGGCCCAGGGGATCCTGGTAGCGCATGGCTTGCTGGGCGGCATAGCCCAGTGCCTGCTGACCAGGCACCGGCCCCAGCGGGTCTGGTTCCAGATACTGCCCGCGCTGTGGGAGGTACGTGCGAAATCCGTTGTCATGCCAGTGGGTAAAGGGGTCTTCGTCTTGCCCCGGCAGGCGCAAGGGCAGGTGCAGGTCGCCGGCAATGCGTTCTGCCCGACCCAGCACATCGTAGCGAGCCGCCCAGCGCACGGTGGCGGTTTGGTCCGTCATCAGGACAGGTGCGCCCAGCAGGTTGGCGTGTACGTAAAAAAGCCGGGTGTGGCCGTCCTCGTCTGTTTGCAGCATGCCCACCGGAGCCTCTTGTGCATACAGATAGCGCTCGTGCCGGATGCGCGCAGGACGGCCTGCCTCGCCGGGTGTCCGGATGCGCCGGGCCACCAGGCGGTTCTCCAGAAACTGGCGGTCGATGATGTGTGTGCCGCTTTGTTGGCGGATTTGCTGGCCGCGCGCGTTATAGGCGTAGCGAATCATCGGGCCATTGGGCGGCTGCACCTGTGCCAGGCGCTGCTGGGCCTGGTAGCGCAAAACAGTGCCTTCCAGCTGCGTGGGCAGCCCGGCTGCATCGCGCTGGATGGGCGGTAGTGCACCAAGAGGTGGTGACTCGGGGCCTGCATGGCGCTGGTGGGCCAGCAGCCGGCCATCGTTGGCCCAGGCCCACCAGTCTGTGGCTGGGGGCTGTGCCGGAGTCTGGGTGTGACTGCCCGTCATGCGGTCTGCCATATCGTAATGAAACATCTGAATATGCCAGGCACCGGGCACGCCTTGCTGCCAGCGGCTGACACGCCCCCGCTTATCATGCCAGCGCCGCTCGGCCCACCGCAGTTGGTTGCCTTGTGTCAGCAGCAGGGCTTGGGCACGGCCCCGCGCATCTGCCTGCGCTTGCAGCTGCAGGCCATTGCCGTAGCGGTAGCCGGCCAGCCCGGCCACCGTGTCGATCACGGGGTGCAGGCGGCCGTCGGCAGATTGCCAGGTGAGGGCGGCCAGATGGCCGTTGGCCAGCCAGCGGTAGTGCAGGGCGCCGCCCTCGGGCAGATGGTGGCGTACCCGTTGTCCGGCAGGGTTGTAGTCAAATCTGTCCTGCCATGAAGACGTGCCTGTCGGATGCGGGCGGCGCAGATAGCGGGCCACCAGCTGTCCCTTGTCGTTGTAGGTACGCTGTTCGCGCTCGGCCGGGTGATCCAGTCGCCGCAACTGGCGTCCACGCCATTGCAGTTGCACGCTGACCCCTGGTGTATCTGGTGCGGCATAGTGGATCTGTACTGGACGGCCCATCGCATCCAGCTGCCAGCGCTGGCCACCGCCGTGCGCCTGGCGCAGGCCCTGGGGCCTGCCTTTGGCATCAAACAGCCATTGGGTGTGGCCGCCAAGCGTGCTGAACCAGTTGTCCAGCATCCCCTGGGGGTTGTAATGCAGCTGCAGGCCAGGCCACAGACCTTCATGCTGGATGAGAGTGCGGATCTGCCCCGAGGGATGCCGATGGATTTCCAGGCCTGCCAGGGCGCTCAGGCGCCCGGCGGCGTCTCGCCGGACGCTGCCTTCTGCCTGCCTTGCACGCGCCAGGGTCTCTTTGATGGCCAGCGCATTGGGTACCTGGCTGTGCGGCCCGGATACTGCGCGCGAGACGCGTCCCAGCGCATCATAAGACCAGCTGCGTGCCCGCCAGCGCCGGCCCTGGGGGGCCGCCAGGCTGATGCCGGTGATGGCCCGCACGTGGCCACCCTGATGCGCTGCTTCGTAATGGTAGTGCCGCTGCATGCCATCCGGCCGACGTACCCGCTGGAGATGCATCACTACGGATTGTGCCGAAGTGCCCGTATCTGCATGATCTGTGGGCACAATCGGTGCCGGGAGGCTTTCTCCTGCCTGCGCTGGCGCCGCAGGCGGGGTGATGGGGACGGGGGCGTAGTGATACTCAAACTGCCCGCGGGGTGTCTGCAGCGTATGCAGCAGCCGGCGGCCCATTATGGCCCGGTAGCCCAGTTGCAAGACCACCGGCCCCCTGCGGATCTGGGTGATCAGCCCCTGTGTCTCGGGCGTGCGCCCGTACTGGATGTGTGTGGTGGCCTGGCCCGGGTGCACCCAGGCAATCAGGCGGCCCGCCTGGTCAAACGCCAGGCGCTGGCCTTCAGGGGATACCCATAGGTGTGTGCTGTCTGGGGCCAATGGAGGTGGGTGCCCGTCCTGTGCAAGCGGCCGCTGGCGGCTTTCCTGGGCGCGCCAGCGAGCGGCAGACATCACGTGCCCTGCCAGGGCCTGTCGTGCCTGGCCGTTTGCGTCGAAGTAGACACTACGGCCATCGGCCAGGTGCAAGCGCCAACCTGTGCCCTCGCGTTGAAGCCGTGCGTCGTAATCGGTGTGCCAGCCGTCCCCCCAGGGCCCTGCGTATGCAGACCCTGATCGGTAGTAGCGGCGAAAGCCTGGCTGGCGTTTATCCAGGCTTTCGGGCAAATCGATGGCCTGCAGGTATTTTTCACCGCTCAGGCGATGCACAGGGTTGCTGATGCCGGTGTCCAGATCGGGCTCGCGCATGGGCCCCAGCGGAGTTTGTGCCCCACAGGGGGGCAGTTCGCCTGGCGGGGTGTCGGGGGCGGGACAGATCAGCGCCGGGTTGGCCTGGCACATGCCGGCCACAGCCAGCAGGCAGCCTGGCAAAAACATGCGCCATCCCTTGGTTTGCCCTCGGCCTGTCACCATCGCAATCCCCTTGTCCAAGCGGGAGATTCTCCTGCTTGGCAGGGCACAGAACTTGGGTTAGTGTATGTTTATGTCCACTGTTGGAAGTCCATGATGCTCATTTTGTTCCAGTCCCGGTCAGCCGCCGAAGTCCTGATGTTTGCCAAGCACGCCCGTCCCATCCTCGAGGCCGCCGGCAAACAGTTCGACACCCCCGACCTCCCCGAAAGAGGCGTCATCACGCACGCTCAGCTGGATACCGCCATCGCAGGCATCGAAGCCCTCATTGCTGCCGACAAAACCCCTGACACGCCCAATTCCGACCACGACGAGGCCGCCGAGCACCCGATTGCCCAATATGTCGGGATGCACCGCCGTGCCTGGCCCCTGTTGGCCATGCTGCGGCTGGCACGCGAGAAAAGCGAGGACGTCACCTGGGAACCCGCCCCCATCTGGTAAGGACAGTACTATGCAGGCTCATGTCATGATTGTGTTTGACGCCCGGCACTCGCTCGAGTTCGACGTCGATGTTTCGCCTGATGCCGCACAGGCACAGGCGGCTCGCCAGTGGTTCGAGCAACGTTGGGATGCGCTGGGCTGCGAGCCCTTGCGCGTCAGTGGCAAGGTATTGCTGCTGGACAAAATCCTGGGGGTGGCCGATGCACTGGGCTATCGCAAGCTGTCCAGCCAAACTGAAACCGCCCAGGAGTTTGCCTCCCGGGCGGCGCTGGCACTCGAAAAACCGCGTGTCACGGTTGATCTTCCCGGCCTGTCCATCGTGTATTGAGGGGGCCGGTGGCCGTTACCTCCCGCCAGTTGGGCGGGGATAACGGCGCTGCCGTGTATGGCTGATAACGGTCAGGCAGCCGCTGATACGCGGGCCGGCATTTCCTTGCCGGTGGCTGCATGGCGGTTGACTGCACTCAGAATGGCCAGGAAAGACGAGGTCACGATGTCTTCGTGGACGCCCACACCGTAGCCGCCGGCTTCGTCGCCAATCCGGATCTCGACATACGACGCCGCACGGGTGTCCGTACCGGTGCCGATGGCGTGCTCCTGGTAATCCATCACGCGCGCCTCGATGCCCAGAGCATCTACAAACGCCGAGATCGCACCGTCACCACGGCCTGTCAGGTGGCGGGTTTCACCGTCGACCTGAAGCTCGACCTCGATGGCAAACTGCTTCTGGCCCGTGGTTTTGGGGCTGCCCGTGATGCGGTGGCGCACCAGCGACCAGGGCCCGGCCAGCTCCAGGTATTCGCGGGAGAAGATCTCGTACACATCCCTGGGGGTGACTTCGCTGCCGGTTTCATCGGTTACCCGCTGGATCGCACGGCTGAATTCGATCTGCAGGCGACGCGGCAAGGCCAGGCCGTGCTCGTGCTCGAGCAGGTAAGAGACGCCGCCTTTACCCGACTGGCTGTTGACACGGATGACGGCATCGTAGCTGCGGCCCAGATCGGCAGGGTCGATCGGCAGGTAGGGCACTTCCCAGACTGCATCGGGTTTCTGGATGGCAAAGCCTTTTTTGATGGCGTCCTGGTGCGAGCCCGAGAAGGCGGTAAACACCAGATCGCCCACGTACGGGTGACGCGGGTGCACCGGCAATTGATTGCAGTCTTCGACGCAACGGCGCACACCGTCGATATCCGAGAAGTCCAGCCCCGGATGGACCCCCTGGGTGTACAGGTTCAGGGCCAATGTCACCAGATCAACGTTGCCGGTGCGCTCGCCATTGCCAAACAGGCAACCTTCGATACGGTCGGCGCCGGCCATCACGGCAAACTCGGCGGCGGCCACAGCAGTGCCGCGGTCGTTGTGCGGATGCACGCTCAGGACAATGGTGTCGCGCTGCTTGAGGTTGCGGTGCATCCATTCGATCTGGTCGGCATACAGATTGGGCGTAGTGGCCTCGATGGTGGCCGGCAGATTAAGGATGATGCGGTCTTGTACCGTGGGTTGCCAGGTGGCCACCACGGCGTCGCATACCTCGAGCGCGAAATCGGGCTCGGTGGTGCTGAAGACCTCGGGTGAGTACTCGTAGCGCCAGTGGGTTTCAGGATGATGGCTGACGGCTGCCTTGACGGCGCGTGTGCCCTGGACAGCGATCTCGCGAACTTCGTCGCGGCTCATTTTGAAGACAATCTTGCGAAAAGCAGGTGCACAGGCGTTGTACATGTGCACGATGGCATGCCGGGCGCCAGCCAGGGCTTGTACAGTGCGTTCGATCAGGTCTTCGCGGGCCTGGGTAAGGCCAATGATGGTGACGTCGTCGGGGATGCGGTTCTCGTCTACCAGCTTGCGGACAAAATCAAAGTCGGTTTGCGATGCCGAGGGGAAACCCACTTCGATTTCCTTGAAGCCGATCTTGACCAGTTGGTCGAAGAACCGCAGCTTGCGATCGACGCTCATGGGTTCGATCAGGGCCTGGTTGCCGTCACGCAAGTCGGTGCTCATCCAGATGGGGGGCGTGGTGATGCGGTGGCTGGGCCAGGTGCGCTCGGCGTAGTCGCGCGTAAACGGCGCAAACGGGACGTATTTGGAGGCGGGATTTTGAATCATGTCGGTAACCTGTCAGGGAAGTGCGTCCGGATCACGGATGCAAAAAAATCGCGGGATGGCGAAGATGTGGCGAACTGGTTGCCGAACTGCCACGCGGCGCTAGGCCCGGCAACCGATCGCTAGAAGTAGTAGGCCCGACAGGGGAAGCGCAAAGGCTGCAGGTGCAGCCTGGCGCGCGCGCAGCCCGTTGCCGGCAGAGGCCTGCGGCAAAGAGAAGATGGGTGCGCGTGAAGTGTTCATAGTGTGTAAGTCAAACACATTTTTTGTGGTTGCGCAAGGTTTGTGCGGCCAAAGGCCGCCATACCGTTGCTTAACTGTTGCGCTGGCGAGCGTCTTCGAGGGTGGCCAGCTGTCGTGCGGCTTGTTGCAGCCGTTGGGATCGGCCCGCATGGATTTCTTGCCGGGCCAGTTGGAGGTCGCCGACGCGCAGGGGCTCGTCGCGCGCCTGCCAGGCCCACAGCAGAACCTCCAGGGCGGGGGCTGACAATTGCTGTTCGAGCTGCTGAAACGAAGCGTTGTCTACCCACTTTTGACGTGACCGTGCAAGAATGCCGCGCACCACCTGGTACACCACCCAGGCTACGATGATCGTGCATAAAATAACCAGTGCAACCCAGAAGTACGGGTTGTAACGCTGCAACAAAGCCGTGGCTTCTGCCCCTACCAGATGGTTTCCGGCATAATCAACGCCGTTTCCAAACGCCAGCAGGCGGTTAAGCAGCTGATACCAGACCAATGCCACCAGCACCACCAGGGCGGCAGATGCTATCTTGGCGGTGGCCGTCAGCTTCAGCACAATGTGCCGCAGCAGGCTGGCGTCTTGTCGATTGGGGGTTTGGTATGGTTCCTGTGTCATGGCTTTGATGAGTTGAGTATGCGTACGCAAGCTTCCCTGGAGCTCGGCCAGCACCAGCAATTGACGCTGACCCTGCAACTGCGCCAGGGTCTGAAGCTGCTGCAGTGCTCGACCCAGGAACTGGAACAGGAAATCGCGCAGGCGGTGGCGGATAACCCCGTACTGGAGTACACCGAGCCAAGCCGGGAGATCCCGTATCCGGCGTCTGAGGCACCTGCCCCGGGTGATTCGTCTGCGCAGGCCGAGATGCTGGAGCGTCATTGGGTGCAGCCTGTGCGCCAGGCTGTCACGGATGATATCCCGGAATCACCCGCCCCGCAGAGCCTCACTGATCATTTATTGCAACAATTGCGCACGACGCAGGCAAGCGGGCGGGATCAGGCGCTGGTTGCCGTCCTGATCGGCGAGCTGGATGCGCATGGCTACCTGCTGTTCGAGCCTGCCAGCCATGCGGGTGCGCTGCCGCCCGACTGGCAGGTGGATGACAGTGAGTGGCAGGCGGCGCTGCGTCTGCTGCAGTCGTTCGACCCGGTCGGTGTTGGAGCGCGCAGCTTGCCGGAATGCCTGCAATTGCAGCTGCGTGCACGAGCCGCCGAGTGGCCTGCGCCGGTGCTGGATTGTGCCTTGCGCCTGACCCAGCATCTGCCCGACTTGGGCGCAGGCCGCTGGGCACGCCTGTGTCAGGCGCTGGCTTGTGATCGGGCGCATCTGGATGCCGCCCACCACGTGCTGCTGCAACTGGACCCCCATCCCCTGAGCGCCTGGGACAACGACGCCACCTACTATGTGGTGCCGGATATCTTCTTTTACCGGGCGGGTACGCGTTGGGTAGCCAGCCTGAATCCGGCTCTCGAAACCCCGCTGCGGATTGATCCCGAGCTGGCGCAGCAGCTGGAGGCAGCAGGGGGCACGCGGCTGCGCGAGCAGGTTCGCGAAGCCCGGCAATGGCTCCAGCACCTGAGCCAGCGGGGGCAAACCATTTTGCGTGTGGCCGATTTCATTGTCGATCATCAACAGCCGTTCTTTGAGCATGGCGAGTCCGCGATCAAGCCTCTGGTGCTGCGTGAGGTTGCCCAGGCGCTTGAGCTTCATGAATCCACGATTTCGCGAGCCACCCGCCTGAAATATGCACAAACGCCCTGGGGCGTTGTCGAATTGAAGCACTTTTTTGGCACCGCCTTGCAAACCACCTCCGGCGAAGACGCCTCGGCGCGAGCGATTCAGGCGGTGATGCGGACGCTGCTGGAGGCAGAGCCTGCCGACAAGCCGCTGTCGGACATGCGGCTGGCCACCTTGTTGGCCGAGCAGGGCTTTGTGCTGGCACGCCGCACGGTGGCCAAATACCGTGAGGCCATGGGGGTGCCGGTGGCCAGTGTGCGCAAGGCACAGGCACGATAAAAACGGTTGTGGCAAAAAGTGCTTGCCATCAATTTAAAATCAGATGATAATGATTCGCATGTATATTTGTGTATGCAACGCGATCAGCGAGCGCCAGGTACAAGAGGCGATTGCCCAAGGGGCGGCAGATCTTGGTGATCTGCAGGCCACGCTGGGCGTAGCGACCTGCTGCGGCCAATGTGCCCAAACGGCTACGGATTACCTGCCGGGTGGGCGCTACGCCACGGTGACAGTGCCGTCAGTATCTGTGACACCCGATCAGGTGGTTGCAGCGCCCATGCTGGATAGCACCGAGATCCGGCGCGTCGCCTGACGTCGTCTGCGGTTTATCGCCCAGGGGTTTGCTTGCGCCACATGGCCCGTATACGTGCCGGTGGTGCACTGTACCGTGCCGGCTTGGGGCAAGCGTGCTAGGCTATGGTTCGGTGCCCGTACCGATGCGGGCACTGTCCACCAGGAGCCCAGCATGAAAGGCGACAAGACCGTCATCAAATATCTCAATCAGCAGCTCAAAAACGAGCTCTCTGCCATCAACCAGTATTTTTTGCATGCCCGTATGTTGAAGCATTGGGGCTACGAAAAACTGGGCCAGCACGAATACGATGAATCCATCGGCGAGATGAAGCACGCGGATTTGTTGATTCAGCGTATTTTCATGCTCGATGGCTTGCCCAATCTCCAAGATTTGCACAAGTTGCTGATTGGCGAAACCGTGCCAGAAATCCTGTCATGTGATCTGAAACTCGAATCCGCTGCCCAGGACACCGTTAAAGAGGCCATGAAGTATTGCGAATCCGTGCAGGACTACACGTCGCGGGATCTGTTTCAGGTGATTCTGAACGATACCGAAGAGCACATCGACTGGCTGGAAACGCAACTGGGTCTGGTAGAGCAACTGGGCATCCACAACTACCTGCAGTCGCAGGTGTAATCGGGGCGCGGGCTGTTGCCACGCGCCTGATACAAGCCGTCAAACAGGGTGATGACGCCCTGCCCGGAGGCTTGGCTGCCCGCTGGCTTTAGTGTTGGGCGGGACAGTCTTTGGCCTTGCCCCAGGCCTGGTTGGCTTCGCAGTATTTGTTGCGGGCTGCCCAGGCACACGACGGCCGGGAGAAAAAGCCCAGATCAGCGCAAGCCTTAAGCTGCGCCTGAAAAGCCACCTGCCAGCTTTGATTGCCCTGAAGGGTGTTGGTGGCGGGCGCATCCGGAGGCGGCGGCACGTCGATAGGCTGTACCGGCTGGGTATTGACCAGAATCCCGGCGTTGGCAATACCTTGCAGGCCGCTGTCATCCATTTGCCCCTGTGCAGCCAGGGCAATGGCTTCGTCCATGCTGATGGTGGTGGTAGCTAGTGCAATGGGGCGGTTGGCGTCTATCAGGGGTGCGTTTTGTATTGTCCAATCAACCGGGGGCGGCTGGTTGGGTACCCCTAGGCGGCCATCTGACAACGGCTGAGGGGCGGAAGCAACAAAGGGCTTGCCATTGGCATCCAGTACCGTTGCATCGGCCACCTGAGTTATGGGATTTGGTGCGGGTGCCTGTGCTGGGCTGTGGATGATGAGCCAATCGCCCAGCCGCAGCCCGCCCCAGGCCGAAGCGGCGGCGGCAAATACCAGGGTGGCAATAATCAGACGCCAGGACATGGACGGGTTCCTTCGTCGGTTGATGCTGTGAACCTTGCCATTGTATCGGATGGCACGTCAGACGCCGCTGCCAAAAACCCGTCCGGCATGCTCGCGCATGGCATGAAACTCGATCTCCGGGTAGCGTTCCTGCGCCACACGTAGCTGTGCCGGGGACGTTGCTAAAAATGCAACAGCATCCACCACGTCGTAAGCAATGTTGGCATGGTTGGCGTCCATGAACTTTTTCAGGGCTTTGGGATCCTTGCTGGTGATCCAGCGGGCCAGACTGAATCGCGAGGGCATCAGGCGTGCATCGGCACCGTATTCGGTTTTAAGACGGTGCGCCACCACTTCAAATTGCAGTTGCCCCACTGCGCCCAGCAGCAAGGCGCCGCCTGCGGCTTCGGGGCGGAACACCTGGATTGCACCTTCTTCGCCCAATTGCGTCAGGCCGGTGCGCAGTTGCTTGGTGCGCAGGGGATCTTTGACCTCTACCGCCTGGAAGAGCTCGGGGGCAAAGAAAGGCAGGCCCGTGAAAGTGAGCGACTCGCCTTCTGTCAGGACATCGCCCAGCTGCAAAATACCGTGGTTGGGGATGCCGATGATGTCACCGGCAAAGGCTTCTTCCACAATTTCGCGGCGTTGCGAGAGAAACGATACTACGTTGTTGGGGCGGATTTCCTTGCCATTGCGGGCAACTTTCAGGCGCATGCCCCGCTGAAAATGCCCTGAGCTGACGCGCACAAAGGCCACACGGTCGCGGTGCGCCGGATCCATATTGGCCTGTACCTTGAACACGACTCCGGTGAACTTGCCCTCATCCGGTGCCACTTCGCGTTCGAGTGCCGCGCGCGGGCCCGGTGCGGGTGCGTAATCCACCAGGGCGTCCAGTACTTCGCGTACGCCAAAGTTGTTGATGGCCGAGCCAAAAAACACCGGAGTCTGGCGGCCCGCCAAAAAGGCGTCATGGTCAAACTCGGGGACGGCACCGGAGATCAGTTCGATCTCTTCGCGGGCTTTGTCGTAGGCGTCGTCAAAGCGTTGCTTGAGAATTGGGTTATCCAGTCCGTGGATGGTTTCGTCGTTGTGTTGATCGCGCTCGGCCCCCGGCTTGAAGACCCGCATGTGATTGTGCCGGATGTCGAACACCCCGCCAAAATGACGGCCCATGCCCACCGGCCACGAAAACGGGATGGCATCCATCCCCAGGTGGCCTTCAATCTCCGACAGCAGCTCCAGCGGCTCGCGCACCTCGCGATCCAGCTTGTTGATGAAGGTGATGATGGGCGTATTGCGCGCGCGGCACACCTGCAGCAGGCGGATGGTTTGCGGTTCCACCCCGTTGGCGGCATCGATCACCATCAGCGCGGCATCCACCGCGGTGAGGACCCGGTAGGTGTCTTCAGAGAAGTCCTGGTGGCCCGGGGTGTCCAGCAGATTGATGACGCAGTCGCGGTATTCCATCTGCATCACCGAGGACGCCACCGAGATGCCCCGTTGCTTTTCTATCTCCATCCAGTCGGAGGCGGCATGACGTCTGGCCTTGCGGGCCTTCACGCTGCCGGCGATCTGGATTGCACCTGCAAACAGCAGCAGTTTTTCCGTGAGCGTGGTCTTGCCCGCGTCCGGGTGGGAGATGATGGCGAAGGTGCGTCGGCGGGCGACTTCGGTGCTGAGGCTCATGGGCAGGTGTGGTTTAGTGCGTGGGCTTGTTTAGCAGCGCCCCCGCACGTGGTGCCTGAGGGCGGCTCTCGCGCCGCTGTGTGGAAGGGGCAGCGCCGGCCCGGCTGGTGCGGCCGGCGGGTGCGCGGCCATCCGTGCGGCGTGCATCGCTGCGACGGGCTTCGCCCGTGCCTGGACGGTCGGACGAGGCACTGCGGTGGCCATCGCGCCGGCCGTCACGCGCACCGGCGCTGTGGCGCCCGCCACTGCCGTTGCGCGCACCGCCACGGGTATCGCCAAGACGCGCCAAGGCGCGTTGTTCGCGGGCATCGGGGGCGGAGTCGGAGGTGACCATCGCCCGCGGGTTCCAGCCCTCGATGGTGATGGGTTCAATGGTTTGTTTGGTGAGATGTTCGATGGCGCGCAGCAGCTTGACCTCGGACTGATCCACCAGCGACAGCGCTGAACCCGTGCTTCCGGCCCGGCCTGTACGGCCAATTCGGTGAACGTAATCTTCAGGCACGTTGGGCAGTTCGAAGTTCACCACCTGGGGCAGTTGGTCGATATCCAGGCCACGCGCCGCGATATCGGTGGCAACCAGTACGGCGACTTTACCGTCCTTGAATCCCGACAGGGCCTTGGTGCGGGCCGCCTGGCTTTTATTGCCGTGGATGGCGGCAGCCGTCAGGCCGTCTTTGGACAGCTTCTCGGCCAACCGGTTGGCGCCGTGCTTGGTGCGTGTAAACACCAGCACCTGATGCCAGCCGCTTTCACGGATGATGTGGCTCAGGAGGTCGCGTTTATGGGCTTGCTCGGTCATCACCACACGCTGGCTGACCAGCTCGGAGGTGGTATTGCGCCGGGCGACGGAGACTTCGCCGGGGTTGTTCAGGATGCCTTGTGCCAGGCCACGGATTTCGTCCGAGAACGTGGCCGAGAACAGCAGGTTCTGGCGTTTGGCCGGCAGCAATCGGAGTACGCGGCGGATGTCATGGATGAACCCCATGTCCAGCATGCGGTCGGCTTCGTCCAGCACCAGGATCTCGACGCCGGACAGATCCAGCGTTTTTTGCTGTGCGTGATCCAGCAGACGCCCCGGCGTGGCCACCAGGATATCCAGTGGTTTGTGCAGTGCCTTGATTTGCGGATTGATGTTCACGCCGCCAAACATCACCATCGACCGAACCGAGGTGTACTGGCTGTACAGGCGCACAGACTCTTCTACCTGGGCAGTGAGCTCGCGCGTGGGGGTAAGCACCAGAACGCGTGGACGGCCCGGCTTGCGGCCCTCGATGGGGTGCTGAATCAGGTAATGCAGGATCGGTAGCGTAAAGCCGGCGGTTTTGCCGGTGCCCGTTTGGGCGGCGGCCAGCAGATCGCCGCCTTCCATCACCCGGGGGATGGCCTGTGCCTGAATGGGGGTGGGGTGCGTGTAGCCGGCATCCAGCACAGCACGCAACAAGGGTTCTGCCAAGCCCAGCGAGGCAAAGGTGATCGAAGTATCCAAGGGTAAGACTCCAGCGACAGCCTATCGCTCGAGTCGAGAGATACCAATCCAGGCGGACGAATAAAAAAACTGGAAAATGCCGCCGGCAAGATGGGGTGCCATGTAGTGCCGTGTCTGGTGACAGGCAGGCAACACCGGTGCCGGGGAAGGCTGTGCAACGATTGGCAAGTTGCACGAAAGGCTGGATTATAGCCTGTTGCCTGTTTTGGGGAAGCCCTGATTTGTGTGTGGTGTATGCGCCGCAGGGGTGTTGCTGTGAACTTGGCTTCCCTACAATACAGGTTCCCGGTTGCCCCGACGAGGTTGGCATGTTTCAAAGAACCCTAAAACTGGCTGCCCTGGCGGCCCTGGCGCTGCTGCTGTCTGGCTGCGGCTACAACGAAATCCAGCGCCAGGACGAACAAGTCAAGGCAGCCTGGTCGCAGGTGCTTAACCAGTACGAAAGACGCGCCGATCTGGTGCCCAAGCTAGTGTCCTCTGTCAATGCATACATGGTCAACGAGCGCACGGTGCTGCAGCAGGTTACCGAAGCACGGGCGAAGGTTGGGCAGATCCGCATCACCGCCGATGATCTCGACAACCCCGCACTGGTGGCACGTTTCGAGCAGGCCCAAGGTGCGCTGGGATCCAGTTTGTCGCGCCTGCTGGCCGTGTCCGAAAACTACCCCGATCTCAAAAGCGACGGTCTGTTTCGTGATCTCATGACGCAACTGGAAGGCACAGAAAACCGCATCACCGTGGCGCGCGAACGCTATGTGGGCGCGGTGCAGTCGTACAACCTCACCATCCGCCAGTTTCCCACCCTGATCACCGCCAAGGTGTTTGGTTATCAGCCCAAGGCCCAATATGGCCTGGACAAGGCCGATCGTGTGATGCAAGACCCCGAAGTGAAATTTGACGTGCCTGCAGGGGCCAGCAAATGAGACTGCCTGTCTGGCATACCTGGCGTTGGCTGGCCAATGCTCTGGCAGGCCTGATGCTGGGGCTGGTGGCGCTGTTGGCGCCGGCGCAGGCCGAGACCATCCCGGTGCCTGTCTGGACAGCCCCGCTGATGGACCTCACCAACACCCTGGATGCCAGTCAGCGGCAGGCCCTGACCACGCAGCTGCAGAAGATCCAGGCTACCGGTGGCTCGCAGCTGTATGTGCTGCTGGTGCCCACTACCGGTGATGACACCATCGAACAATACGCCCGGCGGGTGTTCGATCAATGGGAGATCGGCCGCAAGGGGGTGGACGACGGTGTCCTGCTGTTGGTGGCGCTGCAAGATCGTACCGTGCGTATCGATGTCGGATATGGCCTTGAGGGCGCCATCACCGATGCAGCGGCCGGGCGCATCATCCGCGAGCAGATCGCGCCGCGTTTTGCCCAGGGCCAGGTCTTTGGGGGCCTGCAGGCGGGGGTCAGTGCCCTGCAAGCCTTGATCGCAGGCGAGGCCCTGCCGCCGCCGGCGCCCACTGCGCAGGATGACGAGGGTGATATGGATCTCGCCATGGCAGCGCCTTTGCTGGTTTTCCTGCTGGTCATGCCTGTGTGGCTTGGCGCTGTGCTGGCCGGCGGGTTTGTGTTTATGCTCACCGGCAGCTGGCTGTGGGCCGTGTTGGGTGCAGTGGCCGGTGTGCTGGTGGGCGGTGTCGCCCGTGCGCTGGGGATTACCTCGCGCCTGGCCAATGCCCGGCGCTCGCGGGGCCGCGGCGGTGATGATGGCTTTGGTGGTGGTGGCTTTGGCGGCGGCGGTGGTTTTGGTGGGGGCGGTGGCTCTGGTGGCGGAGGCGGCGGTGGCCGTGGCGGTGGTGGCGGCGCTTCAGGTGGCTGGTAGCCTGCCGGCCGCCAGAGTGCTTTAAAGCGCCAGAAACAAGGCCTGTGCCATCTGCCCGATCAATTGGTCGCGCCGCATGTCGGTGCTTGGTTCGTCGCCGATTCCCGACCACTCCGGATGGCTGCGCGCCTCTTTGAGGATAGCCTGGACGTCTGCCGGCAGACGGCGCGCTGCTTCCTCGGGCACAGCTTCAGGGCTTGGTGCGTCTTCCGGGGCCTGGCCAGCATCGGGCAGCCCGGTACCCGTATCTGCATCCTGGATGGGCTCCGGGTGTGCCGGCTCTGGCGTCCAGTCCAGCAACTTGGCATCGATTGGCCGCATGGCGGCATGGCCCCGGCACTCCAGTGCACGCACCAGTGCCAGCTGGCGCAGGCCCAGCAAGTGCAAGACTGGATCATCTACCGTCATTTCCAGATTGCCGGCCAGCCGGCCTACCACCCGTTTGCCCCACTGATTGGCCCCTTGCCAGGCGCCCCCGATGGCTGCGCCCAGCAAGGCCGCAGCCCCCAGGCTCAGCCCGCCGGTCAGCATGTCGAGCGTGGCGCCGGCCATGGCGCCGGTGGCCATCCCCTTGCCCACCTGTACGCCAAAGCTGCGCAAGGTTTTGGGGTTGAACAGATCCATGCCCCAGCGTTCGCCCTCCAGGGGTAACGGGTGGTGCGGAAATGTGGATTTGCTGAAGCGATAGCGCTTGAGCAAGGCCTGTACACAGCGCTGTTCGCGCTCGCGGGTGCGCTTGCGCAGCACCAGGGTGACGGTGGCCATATGCGTGCCGTCCTGGGTGCAGGGCAGGCGCAGGGCAGCGGCATCCATCAGCAGTTCGGCCACCAGGCGAGTGGCGTCCTGCAGGCGTTTGAGGCGTTGCTCGCCCAGATCATGGCGCAAGGCCTGCAGCGTGGTGACGTGCGCATCAAGCATCAGGGCCAGACGGTCGAGCAGTTGGCTTTCACCATCCAGCGACGGTGCAACGGTGTCGAAGTCTACGGTGGCATGTAGGCCCAGCCGTGCCAGTGCCTCGCGCCAGTCGGCGATATGTGCCTGGGGGCTGCGGGTAAAGTTGAGCACCGGCAGGATCGGCCGGCCGCATGCTGCCAGCAGGGTGAGCTCGTCTTTGTGTTTGGGTAGGACGGGGTCGCGGGCATCGATGACATACAGCGCTGCGTCGGTTTCCAGCACGGTAACCAGCACGCGGCATTCCTGCTCGAAGCGCCCGGCAGCCTCGGGGCTGTCCAGCAGGCGCTGGATGCGATCCGGACCATCGGGCCGCTCGGTGGGTGCGATCAGCTGCTCAAGGTAGTCCAGCACGCCCATGGCGTCTTCAAGCCCGGGCGTGTCGCGCAGCACCAGCATGGGTGCGCCGCTGGAATTCAGCAGCTGTGCGCTTTCTACGTGGCGGGTGGTGCCCGGCTGATCGGCCACTTCGCCAAAGTACTCATCGCGCAGCAGCGTGCGCAGTAGTGAGGTCTTGCCCGTATTGGTATGGCCAACGACGGCCAGATCGATGGGGGTGGCAGATGGCGTCATGATGGTGAAGGTCCGAGAGTGCCCAGCCAGGCATCCAGGTGCCTGGCCTGAGGCAGATCGTAGCGTGAAAACAGGGCTTCCCAGGCCTGTTGGCGGGGTGCTGGCCCGGGCAGGCACCACACGTGCATCTGCGGGCAGCGCTGGTGCAGCTCGTCAAGCCAGGTGGCGCTGCCGCGGTCGGGGGTTCGGCGCGCATCGCACACCAGCAGCAGGGGTCGGGCGTCCAGGGTTTCACGCAGGCGCTGACGGTCTTCGCGGCTGTCGCAGCGTCCCAGGTTTTCGATGTGGCTGGGCAGGCCCTCCGGAGGCCAGGGCACATCGGGGCCAAGCTCCAGGGCAAGCACGGCGGGCTGCCACATGCTGCCAGCTGTGTGCGGGTGGTGTGCGGCCGGGGTATCGGCGGGGGAGTCCGGGCGGTCGATGCCCAAGGACTGGTGCGTGGGTTGCAGGCGCTCGCGCAGCTCGAGCCATCCGGGCAGGGCGGGGTTGATGTGGATGTGACGGAGCCGGCGCTTGAACCAAAAGGCGCACACCAGCAGCCCCAGCACCCGTGGCAGCCAGCCCCAGCACAACAGGTTGCCAATCAGCCATAAAGACCAATCAGCCTGCACTGTGGCGGGCGCTGCGGGGCCTCCCATGCTTTGGGCCACCGAAATACTGTCGGGCACGGGAAACCCCAGGGCGTGCGGCAGGCTGCCGAGTGTCTGGCTGAGGGTGACAAATGCTTCGGGTGAGAGCAGCGTGGTTTCCCAGTGAAACGTATAACTGCGGGTGCTGAGCAGCACGATCAGGGCTGGGATGGCGCAGCTGTAGGCGAGTGTCCACATGCCGTGGCTGAGCAGGCCCACGGCGGGTTTCCAGGCCTGGGCGCGCCCCAGCAGCGACACAAAGGACTGTGCCGCCAGGATGTGGTCGGGCCCGCGGGCCAGCTTTTTGCTTAACCACCACCAAAGCTGCGAGAGCAGCGTGCCTGCCTGTATGCCGGGCAGGCAGCCGATGAGCCAGATAATGAAGGTAAGCGCATGCAGGCCCAACAGGCCCACCAGTGCCATCGCCAGATTGACGGATCCGCGCGCGGGATTCAGGGCGGCCGTGGCGGCGCCCACGCCCAGCACCACGCCCAGGATTGCCAGGCAGATGAAGCTTAGGCGGGCAGCAAGCGCCCATTGCTGCAGGCTGCTTTGCAGGGTGCCATGCCGGGCAAGTATGGCCGCCCGGGCCAGAATGCGGGGCGCCAGGCCCTGCGCCTGGCGCAAGGCGGCCTGGTTGGCTGCCTGATCGTCCAGCGGGCCCCATTGGGTTTCACGCAGACGCACTGCCTCGGCCTGCCACTGCTGAAACAGCGGCGAGCGCACGAGCGGAGAATCTGCGGCTGAAGCCATAGCACTGGAATTGGCGGCAAAAAGAAGATGATACAGAGTTTTACTGCGGCCGGCCGCCAGTTAAATGGCTTACGGTTGGCGGCAGGGCTTCATCAGCGTGACATCACCATCAGTGGGCATGATGCCGCGCAAGGGCTGGCAATGCCCCTTGACGCACCAGTCGTAATCAGCCGTGTAGGGTGAGCGGGAGAGACGCAGGATCTGGAGGGGTTTGGTGTGTGGCTGATACTCGTACCAGCCGTTGGCGTAGTGTACGGCATCAGGGGGGGGATCCATCCCCGCCCCTGAGCCAAGCACACGCGCCTTACCTGCCACTAGCACGGGCCGGCCTTGGGCGTCGGTTTGCACGCGGTAGTCTTCTTCCCAGCGGATTTTCTCGATGGAGTGCGTCCAGGCCAGCGTAAACGCCTGGACAGGCACAAAGCGTGGTGGCAACTGCGGAGTTGCCGCCAGCGTGAAGCAAACGCCTAAGGCACCCAGCATCACGACGCCTGTGCCGCAGCCTCGCGGCGTGACTGAATCATGTGCCAGACCAGGAACAGGGCAGTGGCGGCAAAGCCGATATCGTCTGTGATAGGAATGGCTGTTACCAGCAAGGCTGCTGCCAGCACCACATAGACGCGCTCGAAGGCGTTCATGCGGGTAAAAAGGTAGCCTGTCATACCCGCACCCCACAGCGTGATGGCCACCAGGGCCTTAAAGACGATGTAGACGACGGCCAGCACCGCACTGATATCCCAGCTGTCAAAGCCTTGCAGCATCAATGCGGGGGAGTACACCGCCATGTAAGGCACCACAAAGCCGGCCACCGCCACACGCAAGGCCTGGAGGCTGATTTTGAGGCCGTTCTCTCGGGCGATGGGTGCTGCGGCAAAGGCGGCCAATGCAACGGGCGGGGTGAGATCGGCCATGATGCCGAAATAGAACACAAACATGTGCGAGACAATGAGCGGCACACCCAGCTTGAGCAAAATCGGCGCAGCCAGTGAACTGGTGATGATGTAATTGGGAATGGTGGGGATGCCCATGCCCAGCACCAGGCACGTGATCATGGTGAGAAACAGTGCCAGAAACAAGTTGTTTTCGCCAATGGCAATCACCTGGCCACCGAATTCGGCCGCCACACCCGTGAGGTTGATGATGCCGATGATGACGCCTACCAGTGCGCAGGCTGCGGCTACCGACAAAGCATTGCGTGCGCCTTCGGCCAGCGAGTTGATGGCTAGCTTAAGCGTATCGCGGCCATGGCGGCGAAACAGCAAGATCACCGCCAGCACGGCGATCACGACGAAGAAATCGGTGACGCCAAACTGGACGAACCCCGCGCAGGCAATGCCCAGCAGCAGCCAGAAGAGATAGCGCAGCATCATGGGTCGTGCGCCCTGGATGACGGCAGCGCCAAAAATCAGGATGACGGTAAGGCCCAGGCCGATGGTGCCCGAAAACAGCGGTGTATAACCCGAGAAAAGCAGTGCCACCAGGCCGATCAGGGGCAGCAGCAGATACCAACTTTTCTGGACGGCCGTCCAGGGGTTGGGGCAGTCTTCTTTGGCCAGGCCATGCAGGCCGCGTCGGCCGGCCTCGAGGTGCACGGTTAGAAATGCAGTGGTGAAATACAGAATGGCCGGAATGATGGCTGCCTTGATCACATCCACATAGGGGATGTTGAGGGTTTCAGCCATGATGAAAGCCACGGCACCCATCACCGGCGGCATGATCTGCCCGCCCATGCTTGAGGTGGCCTCGACACCGCCTGCAAACGCGGACGAATAGCCAAAGCGTTTCATCAGGGGGATGGTGAACTGCCCGGTGGTTACCACGTTGGCCACCCCCGAGCCATTGATGGTGCCCATCAGGCCTGAGCTGACCACCGACACTTTGGCGGGTCCGCCACGGGTGTGGCCCACCATTCCCATGGAAAAGTCGCTGAACAACTGGATCATGCCGGCTTGTTCGAGGAAGGCCCCAAACAAAATAAACAGATAGATGTACGTGGACGACACGTAGGTGGGTGTGCCGTAGATGCCTTCGACGCCGAAGCTCATGGTGCCGACGATTTGGTCGAACCCGTAGCCACGATGCATGAAGGGCCCCGGGATGTATTGGCCAAACAGCCCATAGGCCAGAAACAGACCGCAGATGATGGGCAGTGCCCAGCCCATCATGCGTCGGGTGGCCTCAAAAACCAGAATAATGGTGATGATCCCCACGACCATGTCGGAATCTGTCATTTGGCCGGCACGGGCAGTGAGATCAGACTCGTACACCCAGTGATAGAGGCTGATGACAAAGCCGATGGTGCCCAGCGTCCAACCGATGGTCTGGCCTAGGCGCCCGCTGCGTGCATACAGCGTAAACACCATCAGCAGTACAAAGCCTACGTGGATGGCGCGGATAACCTGACTGGAAAGCGGGCTGTACGCGGCGGTCCAGATCTGGAAGCAGGAAAAAATGACGGCAATCCAGAAAATGCCGCGCGGCATCGGTTTATCGACGTGCTCGTGAGCAGAACTCATGGTGTGTTCCAGGGGATAAAAGGACGGGCCGGGAGGGGGGCTTGCGGGGCGCCGTCGCGGTAAACAAAAACAAATTTCAGGCTAAATAAGCCCCCTCGGGGAAAACACCGGAGGGGGCTTGGGCACTGCGTGTGGCGTAGTGAGCCGATCTTATTTGATCAGGCCGACTTCTTTGTAATAGCGCTCGGCGCCAGGGTGCACCGGAACCGGCATGCCTTTGAGGGCATTGGCGAGTTCGATGGATTTGGCCGAGTTGTGTGCGGATTTGAGGGTGTCGAGTTGCTCGTAGAAGACTTTGGTCATCTGATAGACGAGGTCGTCGGGGACGTCTTTGGACGTAATGAGGAAGTTGGGGACGGCCACCGTGGGGACATCACCGGTCATGCCATCATAGGTGTCGCCAGGAATGACCGCTGCCTGATAGGCAGGGTTATTGATCTTGGCGACGACATCGGCAGGGATGGGCACTACGACAATCTTGACCGAGGTGGCCAGGTCGCGGATGGAGGATACGCCCAGGCCTGCGGATTGCAGGGTGACATCCAGCTGACGGTTTTTCATGAGCTCGACGGATTCGCCAAACGGCAGGTATTCAACCTTGTCGAAGTCGTCGTAGCTGAGGCCGGCTGCCTTGAGTACGGCGCGGGCGTTGAGCTCGGTGCCCGAACGTGCAGCGCCCACCGAGATGCGCTTGCCTTTGAGGTCGGCCAGGGTTTTGATACCGGACTCGGCGTTAGCGACGATCTGGATATAGTTGTTGTAGGTGGCTGTCATGCCGCGCAGTTTTGTGAGCGGTGCCTTGAAGCCGGCTTCGGTGTTGCCCTTGTAGGCATCAGAGACGGTGTCGGCCAGTGCAAAGGCGAGCTCGCCACGCCCGGCCTCGATGAGGTTCATGTTTTCGGCCGAAGCCTTGGAAACCTGGGCAGTGGATTTGGCGTCGGGGATGTACTTATTATAAATTTGTGACAACGCCACGCCCATGGGGTAATAAACACCGCTTTGGCCGCCCGTGAGGATATTGATGAACTTGGTTTCGGCGTGGGCCGGAATTGCTGCAACAGCGGCGACGGCCATGGCCGCAGTAGCCAGCCATTTGGTTAGTTTCATGTGCTTTCCTTGTGTATTGAGGGCAAAGTCAGACTGGCGATGTTAACAGGCCAAAAGCCGCATGAAACTGAGGAATCACCCTAGGGAGCGTGCGCGTGCGCAGGTACACTGTCAACCTGCGTACAGGCGCGTTGCCCACAGTCATCATGAAACCACCCTCTCTGCCTCGCATCAATTTGCTTGAGCCCGCCGTGATGCTGGCCACTGCAGTGCAGTGGCTGATTCTGGCGTCGTTGGTGGGTCTCATCGTGGGCACCGGGGTCAGTCTGTTTTTACATGCCTTGTTTTTCTCCACTGATAGTACCCTGAAAGTGCCGCACTGGGCTTACTGGCTGATGTTGCCGGCCGCCGGCCTGATCAACGGGCTGTTGATGGTCTATGGCTATCGGGCGCTGGGTACGCCGGGCCTCAAGGATTCCATCTTTGCCGCGGTGCACGAGCAAGGCGGGCGTATGCCTTGGCGCACCTTGCTGCTCAAGCCTGTGGCGGCCATCATTACGCTGGCCAGTGGCGGATCCGCCGGCAAAGAAGGCCCCTGTTCTCATTTGGGGGCGTCGTTGGCGGCCGTGGTGGGGCAGGTGTTTCGGCTTAACCGCGAGCTGCGCCAGCGCATTGTGGCCTGTGGCGTCAGTGCGGGCTTTGCCAGCGTCTTTGGTACCCCGATTGCCGGTGCCTTGTATGGGGTGGAAATGCTGATCATCGGCCGTATCCGCCATGATTTTTTGTTTCCCGCACTGATTGCCGGCATCACCTCATTTCAGGTCAGCAAAGGCCTGGGCATTGTCTACCAGTATTACGAAGTCCCTGTCCTGCCGGTGTTTTCAGAGTCGATTTTTTTGCGCACGGTGCTCATCGGCATGCTGTGTGGCGTAGTGGCCCGAATTTTTGTGGATCTCATCTATGCCGTGCGCAATGCCTGTCACCGCGTGCAGGTGCGCTACCAGATCTGGCCGCCGCTGATGCCGTTGATGGGCGGCCTGGTGCTGGCGGCCCTGGTCACCGTCATCCCCACTGATTATCTCGGTTTAAGCCTGCCCCTGATGGACCATGCCCTGCAAGGCGAGGCCATGCCCTATCTGGGCTTTCTCTGGAAATCGCTGCTTGTGGCTATCACCCTGGGCTCGGGTTTTTATGGTGGTATCGTCACGCCGCAGTTTGTTATCGGGGCTGTGGCCGGCAACGCCTTTGCCCACCTGTTTGGCATCAGCCCCACCCTGGGGGCGGCCGTTGGCCTGGTGTCGGTGGTGGCGGCGGCCTCCAATACACCGCTGGCAGCCATCCTGATGGGGGTCGAGCTCTTTGGTGGCGTGGTGGGCACGGTGTATGTCTCGGGGGCTGCCATTGCAGCCTATTTGATCATCGGCCACCGCAGCGTTTACCCTGACCAGCGGCTTGGATACGCCAAGTCATCCTGGATGCGGGTGCGTCCCGATATCCCAGTCGGCCAGGAAAAAACCCACCTGTCCTGGGGGCTGTTAAAAAGTTGGCGCCAGATGCGTTCGCAGGGCCTGCGGGCATGGTTGCGGGCCTGGTGGCAATCCGTCCGTCAAGGGAAACACACATGACGATCAGTTCAGAACTCCTCCTGGCCAGTATCGGCGTCATTGCGATGGCGGCCCAATGGCTGGCCTGGAAACTGCGCGTACCGGCCATTTTATTTTTGTTGCTCGCCGGTATTGCGGTGGGCCCCATGGTCGGCTGGCTCAATCCCGACGAACTCTTTGGTCCGCTGCTATTCCCGGTGGTTTCGCTGGCTGTGGCCGTGATTCTGTTTGAGGGCAGCCTGACGCTCGAGTTTCATCAAACCCGGGATCTCAAGCAGGTGGTGCGCCGCTTGGTGGGTGGTGGGGTGCTGATTACCTGGGCGGTGGCGGCCTGTGCGGTTCATTGGCTTCTCGATTTTCCCTGGGATCTGGCGATTTTGTTTGGCGCCATCACCTGCGTCACAGGCCCGACGGTGATTGCGCCGCTGCTTAAAACGGTCAAGCCGGTGGCCCCGGTGGCCCATGCCCTGCGCTGGGAGGGCATCCTGATCGATCCCATTGGCGCCATTCTGGCCGTGCTGTCCTACGATCTGATGGTAGCCTTGCGTACGGGCCTGGAGTGGGGCTACGCCCTGCTGTCTTTGGGGGGCACGGTAGTTACGGGTCTGTGCATCGGCATTGGTGCAGGCTGGTTGTTGGCCCTGCTGCTGCGTCGCGGCTGGATTCCGGATTCGCTGCTCAATCTCTCGGTGCTGGCTTCGGTGTTTGCGGCATTTTCGCTATCCAACGCCGTGCAGCACGAGTCCGGGCTGCTGGCCGTCACCATCATGGGGATCTGGCTGGCCAATCGTCCGGGGGTGCCCGTGCACGATATTCTTGAATTTAAAGAAACCCTTAGCCAGATTCTGCTGTCTGCCCTGTTTATTTTGCTGGCTGCCCGTGTGGCTCCCGGCCAGATTTTCAGCCTGGGATGGCCGGCACTGGCCGTGCTGGTGTGCATGTTGGGCATTGGCCGCCCCCTTAAGGTGCTGTATGCCACCTGGGGCTCAAAACTGAATTGGCGCGAGCGTGGCCTGTTGGCCTGGATTGCCCCGCGCGGGATTGTGGCCGCCGCGGTGTCGGCTTTGTTTGCGCTGCGGCTGGAGTCTCTGGATGTGCCGTTTTCGGAGCGCCTCCTGCCCATGACCTTCTTGGTGATTATTGGCACCGTCATCTGGCAAAGCCTTACGGCCCGGCCCATGGCGCGCCTGCTGAAAGCTGCCGAGCCTGATCGGGTGGGCTTTTTGATTTCGGGGGCCAACCCGGTGGCGCGTGCCATTGGCCGGGCCCTGCACGAGCAAAACATCCCTGTGCGTCTGTGCGACAGTGATTGGTACAGCCTGTCGAAAGCGCGCATGCTGGGCTTGCCCACCTACCATGGCAGCCCCTTGTCAGAACACGCCCAGCACAATCTGGATACCAACGGCCTGGGGCGCCTGCTGGCGCTGGGCACACGCGATCATGTCAATCAGCTGATCATGGTTCGAGGCCGCGATGAGTTTGGCAAGCAAAAGGTCTTTAGCCTCCCCTTGTCTCAGGATGATGATCCCTCGCAAAGACATGCGGTGGATCCCGAATATCGCGGCCGTACCTTGTTTGCACCCGGCGTGGGCTACTGGAAATTATCTGCTTTGCTGATGGCGGGCGCACAAATCAAGGCCACCCGCCTGTCCGAGAACTTCACTTTTCAGCAGTACAAAAGCCAAGACCCCAATCGGCAGGTAATCCCGTTATTTGCACTAAACCCCAAAGGGTATGCGATTCCCTTTACGCTGGATCAGGATCTGCTGCCCGAGGCAGGCTGGACAGTGATTGGCCTGCACGCAGCCAACAGCGAAAGCGCCGCTGCCGAAGGCCCCGATGAAAACAAGGGGGTAACCAACCTGCGGGCGGTGCCTGAAACACCACATGCTGCCTGAGGCAGATCGGGGTACCGCCATTTGGCAGACTTACACCGACAGATAGCGGTGTTGCGTCTCGGTATCCTGCAAAAGCGCCTGGCTGGTAGAGCCATGCACGATGCGGCCCTTCTCCAGGATATAAGCGTGTTTGGCGTGTTTGAGCGCAAAGTGCACGCTTTGGTCGGTGAACAGGATGGTGGTGGTGGCCGAGAGCGAGTCGATCAGTTGCCCGATTTGCTGCACGATAACTGGCGCCAGGCCTTCGTTGGGCTCGTCAAGCAACAGCAGTTTCGGCTGGCTCATCAAAGACCGCGCCACTGCCAGCATCTGCTGTTGCCCACCCGACAATTTCCCGCCATCGCGGTTGGCAAGCTCGGCCAGCATGGGGTATTGGTCGAAGATGCGTTCGACTGTCCAGGTGTGTGTGCTTCCCGGCCGGTGGTATTCGCCGATTTCCAGGTTTTCGCGCACAGACAGCGTAGGAAAAATGCGCCGGTCTTCGGGTACCAGGCTGATGCCCATGCGGGCGATACGCCAGGCCGGCAACCCGGCAATGTTCTTGCCCTCGAAATGGATGGCGCCCTGGCGCGGTGGGGTAAGCCCCATGATGCTGCGCAGAGTGGTGGTTTTGCCCGCACCGTTGCGTCCCAGAAGGCATACGGTTTCGCCTGCCTTGAGCTCAAGTGACACCCCCTGGAGGGCGTGGCTTTCGCCGTAGAAAGTATGGATGTCCTGCACCGCCAGCATCAGGTTTGCTCCGTCACGGGGTCTTCCTCGCCCAGGTAGGCGCGCCGTACTTCGGGGTTGGCGCGCACACGCTCGGGGCTGTCAAGCATCAGGCGGCTGCCGCGATGCATCACCAGGATGCGGTCGGCAAGGTCGAACACCACCCGCATATCGTGTTCGGTAACCAGAAATGTGTATTTGCCCGTCTGGGCAAGCCCTCGTACAAGCTCTATCACGCGCCCGGTTTCGTCGGGGGTCATTCCGGCGGTGGGTTCGTCCAGCAGAACAAGCTCTGGCCGGATGGCCAGAACCATGGCGATCTCTACCAGGCGTTTGTCACCGTAGCTGATGGTGCCGGCGATCTGGTCGGCCAGGTGAGTGAGGCCGAGGTCTTGGAGCAGCTGTGTGGCTTGCTGGTGCACCTGCTGGTTGTCTGATGCACGGTTAAGCCAGCGGCGGCTTTCGCCCTGTTGCACCGTGATGGCTACCTCGACGTTCTCGCGCACGCTCATCTCGGGGAAAATATTATTGATCTGAAAAGAGCGGGAGATCCCCATGCGGCTGACCACATGCGGGGCAAGGCCGCTGATTTCTTTACCCTTGAAACGGACACTGCCGCTGCTGGGGTTCAGGCGCCCGGACAGCAGATTGTAAAAAGTGGTTTTTCCTGCACCATTTGGCCCGATGATGGCCAGGGTTTCGCCCGCCTGTACATCCAGGCTGATGTCGGTAACCGCCTGCACGCCGCCAAAGTGCTTGGTCAGGCCCTTGATGCTGAGGATGGGGGACGATGTGGCCATGGCTTAATCCTGCCGCCGCTTGGCGCGCAAGGTGTTAGGCACCGTGCCCAGCGCCCCATCGCGAAAGAACATCACCATCAGGGCCAGAATGATGCCCAGCACCAGCATCCAGGCCTGGGTGAGGCTGCTGATCCAGGTTTCCAGCAGCACAAAAATGCCGGCGCCCAGGAATGGCCCCAGGAAATAACTGCTGCCACCCAGGATGGTCATGAGCACGGGCTGGGCCGAGGTTGTCCAGTGGGCCAGCTCGGGGCTGGCGATGCGCAAAAATGGGGCTACCAGGCCGCCGGCCAGGCCGGCAAAAGCGCCTGCAATGGTAAAGGCGGCCAGCCGGTAACGGCGCACGTCCAGGCCGCAAAACGCCACGCGCTCGGGGTTTTGGCGGATGGCGCGCAACACCATCCCGAAAGAAGACTGACAAATACGATGCAGCACCAGGCCTGCCACCACCACAATGGCCAGCACCACGTGGTAATACACGGTGGGATTACCCAGCTGCACATGGATGCCCAGCCCCAAAGACCCCACAGAGAATCCCGAGAGCCCATCGCTGCCGTTGGTGACCGAGCGCCATTGGTGGATGACGCCAAACACCATCATGCCAAAGGCCAGGGTAAGCATGGCAAAGTACACCTCGTCGAGGCGCACGCAAAAAAAGCCGATGATCAGGGCCAGGATCATCCCGGCGGCCATGGCCGCCAGCAGGCAGGCGAGCAGGGGCCATTGGAGATGCTGCAACAGCAGCGCCGTGGCATAGGCCCCGACGCCATAAAAAGCCGCGTGCCCGAAACTGAGCATGCCTGTGTAGCCAAACACCAGATTGAAGCTGGCGGCAAACAGGCCCAGGATGAGGATCTGGGTGGCGATGAAAATATAGAAAAAGGGCGTCAGCCAGGGCAATGCGATCAGCAGCGCCAGCAAAACAAGCAGCCCCATACGACCATATGCGGTGTTCATGCGGAGTTCCTTGTACCCATGAGCCCGCGCGGTTTGACGAGCAATACCAGCGCCATGCCGATAAAGGGCAGCACAAGATTGACCTCTGGCAGGTAACGCCCGCCAAAGCCGTGAATTAATCCCAGGATGATGGCGCCCACCAATGCACCCGGAAAGCTGCCCAGGCCGCCGATCACCACCACGATGAAGCTTTCAATGATGATTTTGTCGCCCATGCCGGGATCGATGGCGCGCATGGGTGCGGCGATCACGCCGCCAAAAGCGGCCAGCCACGCGCCAAAGCAAAACACGCCCGTGATGACCAGCCGGGTGTTGATGCACAACACCTGTGCCATTTCACGATCGAGTGCAGCAGCCCGCATGATCTTGCCGATGCGGGTGCGATTGAACAGCAGCCACAGGCCCGCCAGTGTGAGCAGGCCCACCACCAGCACAAAGGCGCTGTAGCGCGGGTAGCTGAGCCCGGCGCCGAACTCGAAGGAGCCCTGCAGCAGGGTGGGAGGGTCGATGATATGGATGCCCGGCCCCCAGATGAGGCGTACGGATTCGTTGAGAATCAGGAGCAGGGCAAAGGTAAGCAGCAGGCTGTCGGTGACTTCACGCTGGTAAATAAAGCGCAGCATCAGGCGATCGACCACCGCAGCCAGCATGGCCACCACCAGCGGTGCCAGCAGCAGGGTAAGCCAAAAGGGCAAACCCAGGCTGGCCACGCTGGTAACCGCCAGATAGGCCCCCAGCATGTAAAGCGCCCCGTGTGCAAAATTGATGATATTGAGCACACCAAAGACGATATTCAGCCCGACTGCAATGATGAACAGCAGCAGGCCGATATCGAGACTATTGAGCAGTGCAAGGGCCAGGCTGGACATGTCACATCTTGCAGGCAGGGTCTACGGGCGGCGTTACTTTGACGCCGTCAAAGTTTTGCACCTGCGTCAGTGAGCGGATCTTGTCCTCCGTGTTCATGGGGCCCGTCAGGCCCCAGGTGGGTCCGATGAGGGCCTGGTGGTCGCCCTTGCGGAAAGTGAGGTCTCCGGTGGGGGCCTGGAAGGTAAGGCCGGCCAGTGCGTTGATCACTTTATCGGGGTCTGTAGAGCCTGCTTTCTCGAAGGCTGCCTTAAAGGCGTAGATGGCTGCGTAGGCGCCCTCGGCGTTATAGCTGGGAGGCAGCTTGTAGGTTTCTTTGTATGTCTTCACAAAGTGCTTGTTCATGGGTGTATCCCAGGAACCATACCAATAGCGGGTGCCCAGCCAGACGCCTTCGGGCATTTGATCGCCCAGCGCCGTGAGTACCTCGGTGGCAGCGCCAACGTTCATGAACACCTTGTAGCCTTGCTTGAAAAAGCCTTTTTCATTGGCCTGACGTACAAAGTTGACCAGATCACCGCCCCAGAGCGAAATCAGCACGCCGTCGGGCTTGCTTTGCATCACGCTGTCGATGAAGGGGGTGTAGTCTTCGGCCCCGAAGCGGGGAAAGGCCAGGTGGTCGTTCATCAGCACGACATCAGGGTTGGCGGCCTTCAGGTAGTTGCTGAAGTATTCCCAGGATTCGTGCCCAAAGGCGTAGTCGGGCCCGATGGTGGTCCATTTGGTGGCCCCGCTTTTGGCAGCAATCTGTGCGCCGCCGGTCATCATCTGCGTGACATTGACGCTGATGCGAAACGCATATTTGTTGCACAGCTTGCCGGTAACCGCCGGCGTGGCTGCGTGGGTGATCATCAGCGGTTTGCCCAGATCAGGCAGTACCGGCACAAGGCCCTGGGCTACACCCGAGCTGTCGATCCCCATGAGGATGTCGACCTTATCCTGGTAGACCATTTTTCGGGCCAGCTGGATGGCTGTGGCCGCCTTGCCCTGGCCGTCTTCCAGTTGAAGCTCGAGTTTGCGTCCCAGCACACCGCCCTTGGCGTTGACTTCGTTGATGGCAAGGGTGGCGCCTTGCTTGGCGAATTCGCCGTATGTGGCTGCACTGCCGGACAGCAGATAAATGCCGCCGATACGGATGGGGTCTTCGGCTTGTGCGGGGGAACTGGCCAGCATCGATGCGGTAGAAATTGCAGCCAGTAAGGTGGTAAGTGAATGCCTGCTCATGAAAGTCTCCTCTGTCGACACATCTGCCGTGGATGGGGCGGATGTGAAATCAAAATCGGATCTGCTCTTGGGGCAGCTTGGGGTGAGCGTGTGCTACTTGAATCCGGGCCGATGTGCAGGAGCCTTGTTGCGAGGCGGCCTCTAGGTATTTCGGTAAAACATAAAACAATTGTTCGCTAAAGTCAAAAATTATCCCTAGTGGATTTCACCAGATACGGGATCCAGATAATGCTGCAGTATGTCGTAGACCTGCTGCGCGTAAGTGCCGACATCGATGCCCTGGCGCCGGTAGCGGCTGTGGCGCAGGTACCAGTCTTGCATCATGGCTTTGGTCAGTGCGGCCAGCAGCCGGGCGTCCGCTTGCCTGAACAGCTTTTGCGCCATGCCTTCCTGGAGGATGTCCATGAAAAGGTCTTCGATCTGGCCGGACAGGCGCACGGTGCGCTGCTTTTCGAGGTCGGGCAAGTTGCGCGCCTCCATAAACGAAAAGCTGAACCAGGTGGGCATGAGTTCGCTGAGAAACAGGTGCACCCGGATGGCGGTATGGAGTTTGACAGGGCCTGGGGGCAGGTCTCGTGTGCGGGTGTCCAGGGTTTTGCGGGTAAGCAAAAAGCCGTAGCTCTGGATCAGGTGCAGGAGATCTTCTTTGTTTTTGATGTAAGCGTAGATGCCGCCGATGCTGAAGCCCGAGTGCGCGCACAGATCGCGTAGCGACATTGCATGAAATCCGCTGGAGGTGGCCAGGGTGAGCGTGGATTCGATGATGGTGCGCAGCCCCCGGATGGCCACGGCCTCTTTTTTGATGCGGATGTGGTGGCCGTTTTGCTGATAGAGCTCACGATAGATGTCTTCTTTGGAGAAGTTGAGTTCTTTCTTGAACGACTCGAAATCCAGGGGGGTGTCGTCGGCGGTTTGCGTCATGATGAGGGGTCTGTTTTGTCGGGGGGGAGATCCTGCCGCACCTGTGCACGCAGCACGTTTTTGCGGATTTTCCCGGTGGATGTTTTGGGCAGCGGGCCAAACACCACCTGCTTGGGGATTTTGTAACCCGGCATATGCTGGCGGCAAAACGCGATGATATCTGTTTCGTTAAGGACGGCTGCGTCTTTCAGCGTGACAAAAGCGCAGGGCACTTCGCCCCAATGGGCATCGGGGCTGGCAATCACGGCGGCCTCGAGTACCTGTGGATGGCGGTAGAGCACGTCTTCCACCTCTTTGCTGGAGATGTTTTCACCCCCCGAAATAATGATGTCCTTGGCGCGATCCTTTACCTCGACGTAATGATCCGGGTGCATGACGGCCAGGTCGCCTGTGTGAAACCAGTTGTCCTGAAACGCTTCTTGCGTGCTTTGCGGGTTTTTCAGGTAGCCCTTCATCAGGGTGTTGCCACGGTGCACCAGCTCGCCCAGGGTCTGGCCATCGGCCGGTACGGGCTGACCGGTATTGCGATCCAGCACATTGATGTCGTCCATCGCATAAAGCCCCACGCCCTGGCGTGACATCTTCACTGCCAGGGCATCAGTGTCCAGGTTGTCCCAGGCCGGCTGGGGCACGCATACCGTTGACGGGCCATAGCTTTCGGTGAGGCCGTACAGGTGCGTGATGCGAAACCCCACTTGTTTGCCTTTTGCGATGACGGCTTCTGGGGGAGCCGCCCCGCCCACGGCAAACTGCACCCACTGCTCAAGCACGATCTGGTCTTTCGCGAAATCATTGACCAGCATATTAAGCACCACCGGCGCGCCGCACAGGTGGGTGACCTGGTCTTCTTGCAGGTGCCTGAGGATGGTGTCGGACTGCACCTTGCGCAAGCACACTTGGGTGCCGCCCACCGCCACGATAGCCCAGGTGTAGCACCAGCCATTGCAGTGAAACATCGGCAGCGTCCAGAGATAGACGGTCTCGGGTGTCATGTTGAAGGCCATGGCGTTGCCCAGCCCCGACAAATACGCCCCACGGTGGTGGTACACCACCCCTTTTGGGTTGCCAGTGGTGCCCGAGGTATAGCAAAGCGAAATCGCGTCCCATTCGTCCTGCGGCTTTTGCCAGGCAAACCGGGGGTCGCCCGAGGCCAGCAGGGTTTCGTAATCCAGGCTGTCCAGCCCTGCGGAGGCCGTGCCCGCCGGACCAATGGAGATCAGGATGGGTGGGGTGGGAAGATCCTGGACAGCCTCCTGAACCACAGCTTCGAGGGCGGGGTCGTAAATCAGTGCCCGGGATTCTCCGTGCTGCAGGATGAAGCGGATGGATGCTGCATCCAGGCGCACATTGAGTGCATTGAGCACCGCACCCGCCATGGGTACAAAAAAGTGGCCTTCCAGCAATTGATGCGTGTTGAAGCACAGCATCGACACCGTATCCTGGGGCTGGATGCCCAGCTGCAGCAGGGCGCTGGCCATGCATCGGCTGCGCGTATAAAACTGTGCATAGGTAAAGCGGACATCCTCGTCAATTACGGCGATCTTGTCGGGGAAAACCGTGGCGGATCGCTTCAGGAAACTGATCGGTGTCAGGGCGGAATAATTGGCGGCCTGCTTGTCCAGGCCCTGTTGGTATTTGTTGCTCATGGTGGTGTCTCCTTCAGGGGCCGCTTGGAACAGGTCACGTGGGTTGTTGGTGTCAGGCTTTGATCGTGTCAGGCATGGGAGGCCCTCCATGTCCAGAACCCGGGGCCTTGTGCCAGCAGGCGGCGTGCCAGCACCATTTTGTGTACCTCCGAGGCGCCATCCACCAGGCGGGCCTGCCGCGCATAGCGGTAGATCCACTCGAGTGGCGTATCGCGCGAGTATCCATGTGCACCACACAGCTGGATGGCCGTATCCACGGCTTTTTGCAAGGTATCGGCCACTGCCACCTTGGCCATCGAGACCTCGGCCTGGGCGTAGTCGCCTTGATCCAGGCACCAGGCGGCATGCATGGTTAACAGCCGGCCGGCCCTGACTTGCATGGCGGCCTCGCCCATCAGCCACTGTACGCCTTCGTGCTCGGCCAGTGCTTGCCCGAACGATTGCCGCTGCGCTACATAATCGCCTGCAATCTCCAGCGAGCGTCGTGCCAGACCCAGCCAGCGCATACAGTGCGTCAGGCGGGCCGGGCCCAGCCGGATCTGTGTGGCTTTCAGGCCATCGCCCACTTTCATCAGCCGGTTTTCGTCCGGGATGAACAAGCCATCGAAGCGCAACTCGCAATGCCCACCGTGCTCTTCCGGACCCAGGATGGGAATCCGGCGCACGATTTCCCAGCCGGGATCGTCTTTATGAAACAAAAAGGCGCTCAGGCCCCGGCGGGGGTCGTCTGAGGTGCGGGCGATGAGGATGAAGTGGGCGGCCGCACCTGCGCCTGTGATGAAGTGCTTGTGGCCGTGGATGCGCCAACCCTGGCCCTCGGGCACGGCCCGCGTCAGCATCATGCCTGGATCGGAGCCGCAGCCTGGGGCGGGCTCGGTCATGGCAAATGCGGAGCGGACCTGGCCGTCGATGATGGGCTGCAGCCAGCGCGTTTTTTGCGCCTCGGTGGCTACCTTGTTCAGCATCATCATATTGCCGTCGTCGGGGGCGGCCGAATTGAACACCACCGGCCCAAAGAGGCTGCGGTTCATTTCTTCGTAGCAGGCGGCCATGTCTGCCATGCCCAGCCCCTGGCCGCCACGCGATTTGGGCATCTGCAGGCACCAGAGGCCTTGGCTGCGAGCCTTGGTGCGCAGGGTGGCCAGCAAGATTTCGTTGATGTTCTCGTGGGGGTCGAAAGTGGCTGGATCGCACTCTAGCGGGATGAGCTCGTGGTTGACGAAGGTGCGGATGCGCGCACAGAAATCCTGGATAAGCGGAGACAGTGAGAAGTCCATGGCCCTGTCCTGTTGGAGAGTGGATTGCAGGTGGCCACTATCGACCCCAGGAGAACTGCTTGAGTGCCTGGATCGAAGGGGGTGTGCGTGCCGCCCACATGTGCTGGATGATCTGTTGTAAACATAGAACGATCGTTCGGTTTCTTCAATGAAGGAAAACCCGTGGACAGATCATTGTGCGAACGGCGCTGTGGGGTGGCCGGACAATCAGGGTGCTGCCTGGCGTGTGGGCGGGGCAAGGGGCAGAGGCAAGTGCCTTGGGGCAAGCCTGCGAATCCGCGTGCAGCGGCTAGGAGACTTCGGCCTGCGCGGCATGGCCCGGCCCGCTTTGGGCGGCGAATATCCCCGGGGTCAAACCCGTAAATGTCTTGAAGGTGGCAATAAACGTGGAGAGGCTGTCGTAGCCGCAGGCCAGGGCGACATCGGTGATGGAGTCGCCACGCTCCAGCAGGGGCAGGGCATGCACCAGGCGTGCGCGCTGGCGCCACAGCCGAAATCCCAGCCCGGTTTGCGCCTGAAACAGCCTCGTCAGTGTGCGGGCCGAGACACCCAGTTGGGTGCCCAGGGTTTGCAGGCTGAGATCCAGGCTGGGGTCTTGGGCAAGCCGTCGGCAGATGGCCGCCAGCCGGGGGTCTGTGGGCCAGGGCAAAATCAGCCCCACCTCGGGAGCCGCTTTCAGCCGGTCGATCAACACTTGCGCCAGGCGTCCGTCAGAGCCTTCCTCGTCGTAGTCACTGGGCAAGGTGGCAAACTGGCGGATGAGTTCGTGCAGCAGTGCGGACACTGCAATCACCCGGCAATCCGGCCAGTTCAGCCCCAGAGCGTAATGATCCAGATAAAGGCTGCGAATGATGGCCTGGGGTGATTGCTGCACCTGATGGCGCACGTTGGCGGGAATCCATACGGCGCGATGCGGCAGCGCCACAAAGCGGGCCTCGGGCGTCCACACCTGCAAGTGGCCCTGGATGGCGTAAGACAGCTGTGCCCAGGTGTGGGTATGCGGGCGTGCGCGGGCAATATTGGGATGCTGGTTGATGCTGCCGTACAGGGGCCGGATCAGGTGCGTGACCGACCCTTGGGCGCGTGCTGCTGCAGGTGTGTCTGCACGCATGCCCTGCACCTGCCGAACCGGTTCGGAAGACCTTGGTTTGTCGCTTCGTGAATGTTTCATTGTCATTTAACGGCAGACGTGTGTTGTCACCCAAGTTTAAGCTGAGTGTCTTCTTTTTCATATGGCTCAAAGGTAAAGGCATGCCTGACAAATTACGCCTGCTGTTCGATCGCTTTACGCTCACCCTGATTGCCGTGGTGGCCGCCGCCACCTTGCTGCCAGCGCATGGGGACGGGGCAGTGTTCTTCAAGCACCTGACGTCTGCCGCCATTGCGCTGCTGTTCTTTATGCATGGGGCAAAGTTGTCCCGCCAGGCAATTGTGGCAGGCGCCACACACTGGCGTTTGCACATTGTGGTGTTTTGCTGGACGTTTGTGATCTTCCCGCTGATCGGCTGGGCGCTGCGCCCGGTGCTGGTGCCTTTGCTTGGCATGCCGCTGTATATAGGGGTGTTGTATCTGTGCGTGCTGCCAGGCACTGTGCAATCGGCCATTGCCTTTACCTCGATTGCCCGGGGCAATATTCCGGCGGCGGTGTGTGCGGCATCAGCCTCCAGCCTGCTGGGGATTTTCATCACGCCGATGCTGCTGCAGTGGTTGCTGGAAGCCAATACGTCGGTGCTGGGGTCTGGCTCTTTGCCGCAAGCCATCGGCAACATCAGTGTCGAGATCCTTTTGCCCTTTGTACTAGGTCACTTGATGCGTCCGCTGCTGGGCCGCTGGATGGACAGCCATCGCCGCCTGGTGCGCAATGTGGATCAAAGCTCTATCTTGCTGGTGGTGTATACGGCGTTTAGCGAGTCGGTGATCGGCGGTCTGTGGCTGCAGGTGGACACTGTGTCTTTACTTTGGTTGTTCGCAGTGTGCGCAATATTGCTGGCTTTTATTTTGAGCCTCAACATGTGGTCCACGCGCAAAATGGGGTTCAATCGCGAGGACGAAATCACCATTGTGTTTTGTGGTTCAAAGAAAAGCCTGGCAACCGGGGTGCCGATGGCTGGTGTGCTGTTCAGTGCGGGCGCCATCGGCCCGGTGCTGCTGCCCCTGATGCTGTTTCATCAGATTCAACTGATGGTGTGCGCGGTGTTGGCACAACATTATCTTCGCCAGCAGATGGCTGCCCCTGCGGCAGCAACACCTGCAGTGCCGGCAGCTGCCGGCCGATCCTGAGCGCCAGGATCCGGATTTCTCGCGTGCGCACTGAGTAGGGGGCCTTGGGCCCTCTGCCCAGGGTTAGTCCTGATGCTTTTTTATGTAAACGGTATACAATATCCTAAAAGCACACTTGTTTGCGATAGGATTTAGTTCATGCTTAAAGTAACGCTACATAAAAACGGCCAAGTCTATCAGGATGAGGTTCAGGAAAACGCCAACTTGGTGGTTCGCGCAGGTATCCGGCAGTTTCCGTATCCCAATTTGTCGTACCGCTGCGGCATGGGCAAGTGTGCCACTTGCGCCTGCAAGATACTGGATGGCGCAGATCACCTGCCGGCCCCCAACTGGAAAGAAAAGAAGCAACTGGGCAGCCGCCTTGATGAAGGTTACCGGCTGGTATGCCAGCTATGGCTTACCCACGACATCGAGCTCACCCAGGATGTCGAACCTGTTCACCATGCAGATGTATCTGCTTAAGCCTGGAGGCCTCTCATGTATATCATTCTTACCAGCAAACCGGGCATATACAGTGCAACCATCCAGGTAGGCGGTACCCCGATGGAAACCTATCGGTACCTGTTTTATGGGCGGTGCAAGGCGGTGTTCTCGCTGGTCCGCATCGATGCCGATATCAAGATCGACATCGTGGAAGACACCCCGCCCCACATCCGCAACGTGGTTTCAAGCAAATTCCTGGATCACTTCGATACCTTGGACGACGCCCGGGCCGAACTCAATCATCTGGTTCATTTTGGTGGGCTGGATGCTGTCTTGCAACGGTGTGAACCATCTGGTGCAGTTGCGTAAAAGGTAGTCATGATGGTTTCAATTACATTTCTGAATGGCAGCAGCAAAACGGTCGAAGCACCGGATAACAGCAATTTGCTGCGGGTCTCGATCCGCGAAAAAGGTGGTATTCCGTTCAAGTGCGGCGGGGGCCTTTGTGGCACCTGCAAGTGCCGTATCGAGGAAGGCAAAGAGAACACCGATAAAATCAAACCCAAGGAAAGGCGCCATCTGAAGGACGAGGACTTTGCCGAGGGTTATCGCATGGCTTGCCAGACGTTTATTACCGGTGACGTCAAAGTCTCCTGGTAAAGAGGGTTGGGTCTCATTGGCAGGCAGCCACAGCCCGAAAGCCACCGGCACCACCAGGTGCCGGTATCTGGTAGGTTTTACAGATCCCACTTGGGCGGTTCACCGCCCTTTTCTTTGACGTACGCACGTGCCGCATTGTGCACGTGCTGGGTGGCCAGCAAACCGGCGAGTTCGACATTTCCGGCGATGACTGCGCGCAGGATTTGCTCGTGGTCGGCCCAGTTTTCTCTGACGCGGCCGATATTGCTGGGTGCAAACACCAGGGCGGTGCGGTCACGCAGCGAATTCATGATGTCCATCAGAACCGGATTGCCGGTAACCGTGGCCAGGGTTTCGTGAAAGGTACGGTTCAGGTGACGGCAGGTATCCATGTCTTCGGTTTCTACCGCTTTCATACCTGCTTTCAGGATGTCCTCGAGCTCTTGGATGGCCGACTGTTCGCGCCGCTGCGCAGCCAGCCGGGCATTGAGGCCTTCGAGGGCGGCACGCACCTCGACCATGTTGTAGGCCATTTCATCGGAGAGCACGGCAACAGAGGCCCCCCGGCGTGGCTCGATGCTGACCAGGCCTTCGGCAGCCAGTGCGCGCAGGGCCTCGCGGATGGGAATCCGGGAGACGGCCATCTCGTCGGAGAGCCGGCTTTCAACCAGCCGCGCACCCGGGCGGAACTCACCCTGCAGGATGCGGTCGCGAAGCTTGTCGCGGATCACGGCAAAAAGAGGTGAGTACTGCTCACCAATCCTGAGTGAGTCGCTGTTTTTGGTCCCATTGGGCGCCAGATTGCTTGATCTCATTGTGGTGGTGCTCATGATTCCTGTACTCAAGATATTTGAATCGTCCGTTTAGTATACAAGTGTGCACCTGGGCGGCCCCAGTGCTACCCGGCAATGGCTCAAAGAAGAGTGCTTATTGCCACAGGGTCTTGATCGCCAGCCCCAGCGCACTGGCGGCGCAGAAGATCAGCAGGCCATAGCGCAGTGCCGGGCCGGTGACGCGGTGGCGGGCCTTGTTGGAAAGCCAGAACCCCAGAAACAAAAAGGGGAAAAGCGTGGCGCTCAGCAGGAGATCGTGCCAGCCGTAATGCCCCGTCAGTGCCAGCGCGATCAGCGAGACCGTGGCCCCGCAGCCCAAAATGGCACCAATCGTGGCTCGGATGGTGGAGGGCGGGCTGTGCTGCATGATGATGGCCAGCGGTGGAGAGCCTACCGAGGTGAGTGTCCCCATGATGCCGGAAATCAGGCCGGCCACGCTGGCGCTGACCGGGGATACGCGCAGCCGCAGCCCCGAGACGCTTAGCAGCACTGCCAGCAGAATCAGGCCGGCAAATAGCAGGCTTAGGGTGCGTGATGCCAGCTGGCTGAGCGCAAACACTGCAACCAATGCCCCCAGCGTGCGGCCGGCCAGCGCAAAAGAGGCAGGCTTCACGGCGATCTGGTGGCGCTCCCGCAGGGCGGTCATGAAGGTCACCATGCCGCCCAGTGTCAACAAGGGCCCCGGCACCAGTTCGGGGCTGACCATCAAGGCCACCGGCGCGGCAAACATGGTGAATCCCACACCGCCCACTCCTTGCAAAAGAGCAGAACCCACAATCAGAAAAGCCATCAGGGCATAGACCCAGGGGTCTGTAAACGGCAGCAAGTCTAGGGGGGGCATGAACTCTCCGTAATCGGAAGCAATGAAAGAGTTGTAATGGTATACCATGTACAAGCGGTTTATTTCATGCCTGAAACAGCCGTATGCCGTATTGCTTGTCACTGGTCCACCGATCTCCAGCAAAAAACGCTATCTACATAGATAACAATGAATAATTAAGGCGAATTCGCTTTAAGCATGAACGTCTAAGGGAAACCTCTGGGTATCACTCAGATACTTGAAGAATATAATATCCAGTATACAGGATACGAAATATAAAGAAGATCCTGAATTTCAGCTCTGGATGACAAGAGCCACGTGTCATCCGTTTTAAATTTCAATCTCAAGATTTACCCTCAAGGGGAGGCTCATGGGTTCAGAAGTCACTCTCAACCTATCGCACTGGATATATCTGGCCAGTGTGGTGGTGATCATCGTTACGATGATTTTTCGTGCCAACGTGGTGGTTCCGGCGGTAATCGGAACATTCCTGGTTGTCACATCACTCACCGGCAATCCAGTAAACGGCTTCATCGGCATCTTCAATGCCAGTTTCGTGGCTGCCCGCGAGCTGTTCAATATCTTCCTGGTCATCACATTCATGACGGCGCTGCTCAGCGCATTGAAAGCCACCGGGGCGGATGTCCTGATGGTCAAGCCGTTTCAGAAGGTGATGCGCGGTGGTTTGTCCTCGTACATCGTGATTGCAGTGGTCACCTATCTGTTTTCACTGTTTTTCTGGCCTACGCCGGCAGTACCCCTGGTATCTGCCGTGCTACTGCCAGCCGCCATTGCCGCAGGCCTGCCTCCCATCACGGGTGCCATGGTCATCGCGATTGCAGGTCAAGGGATGGCGTTGTCCTCTGATTACATCATCGGAGTGGCCCCTGGCATCAGTGCCAAAGCCGCAGGCGCAGCTGTCTCGGCACAGGCCGTGGCTGATCAAGCCATGATCCTGTCGCTCATCACAGGTATTGTGGCCTTGGTGCTGGCTTATCTGTTTACCCGCAAAAGCATCCAACAACCCAGCCCCGCCTTGTTGGATGAGTGGCAATCGCGCGCCAGCGATGGCAGTACCGTCAAAGTGGAGCGCTCCGGCAGCTTTGACAAGTCTGAAATGGCGCATAGTGCCGATGCCCCTGATGAAGATGTACCGCCCAAGGCGCGTGCCAATCAGCATCTGCGCAAGTGTGCCAAGACCTTCGCTATCGTCACGCCGCTGGCCTTTCTTGGCGTGATCCTGGTTCTGGTGTTGCCCACCATCTTCCCCTCCATGCCCGCCCTGCGCGGCGGCGATGCGGCCGGCCTGGTTGGCGGCGTGGGCTTCGTACTGATGATGGCGGCCTGTCTGATGTTTGTGGGTGGCCGGCGGATGCTGGATCTCTGTCCGGATTACATGACGGATGGTTTCGTCTTCGCTTTCAAGGCCATGGGCTCTGTGCTGCCAATTGCCGGTTTCTTCTTTCTGGGTACCAGTGATGCCACTGCCCAGATTCTCGGGATCCCGGCCGCCGGTGCGCCTAGCCTTCTGTTTGATCTGGTTACTGCGGGCCAACACTACATCCCCAACAACAGCATCATGATGGCATTTGGTGAGCTGATCGTCGGGATGGTGACCGGCATCGATGGGTCGGGCTTCTCGGGCTTGCCCCTGACAGGCTCCCTGGCGGGTGCGATTGGCCCGGTTATCGGGATGGATCCCGCTACCCTGGCAGCCATTGGCCAGATGGGCGCCATCTGGACAGGCGGTGGCACCTTGATTGCCTGGTCGTCCCTGATCGCCGTGGCTGGTTTTGCCCGTGTCTCGGTGCTGGATCTGGTGCGTCTGCTGACCTTGCCGGTACTGATTGCGCTGGCGGTATCCACCACCTTCGCTGCGATCTGGTTGGCGTAACCGCTCTGTAAGCAGCCGGTGCGGCTGGCCTCAGTGGCCGCCCGGCATCCACTCTGCCGACGATCTGGAACCTTCAACATGTCCTCTTTACCGGTCTCTCAAGGCCACTACCGAATTGCCACCCGCTCAGGTGATCTGATCTTTACTGCCGGGATGACACCACGCAAGGATGGTGTCCTGGTTCGCAAAGGGAAGATCAGCAGTGGCACACCGGCGTCTGATTACCGGGCTTGTGTCGAGCTGGCGGTGCAAAACGCCTTGCAGGCGGCCCAAAGCCAGATGGCACCCGAGGAACGTATCTCCCGGGTGTTGAACACCACTGTTTATGTAGCGGCTGAAGATGGCTTCGAAGGCCATTCAAAAATTGCCGACCTGGCCTCAGACCACCTGTTTGCCCGTTTGCCGGAAGTCGGACCCGGTGCGCGCACCGCGGTGGGGGTTTACTCCCTGCCAGGTAACGCTCCAGTTGAGATCGCACTGGTAGTGGCCGTGCAGTCTCCGTAGGCGAAAGGCGGCAGCCGGTCTGTCGCCATTTTCGCAATGCTTTACCTCTCCCCCCCCTCTTGAATTGCTGCAGACCCCGTCTGCGGAAGGGGTTTGCTATCCAGCCTTAGGAGGTATCTGTCTCATGTCCCCCTGAACCGCAAAGCATCGCGGCCAAATTTCCGCCCAGTGTGAGGTCAGCACTTGAGGACTTTTCGGCAAAGCGATCTGTGTTGCCCTCGTACTGTTGCATGGCCTGCCACATCTAATAAAACCATCGTGCGCAGCCGGCAGAATTCAATAGAAGAATTGGAGACTTCAACCATTATGAAAAAGCAAGCTTTTGTATTGGCACTGATTGGGGGGTTTGGCATGGTGCTGTCCGCCCAGGCAGAGACCTCTGTGACGTTGTACGGTGTAGTGGATACCGGCTATGGCTATAGCAAGCACGAGATTCACAAGGACGGCATCAATTACACGGCCAAGTCCTCCGGCCTGCACGACAGCTATTTGTCGGGCAGCCGCTTTGGCTTCCGGGGGGTCGAAGACCTGGGCGATGGCCTGCGCGCCGTGTTTATTCTGGAGTCCGGTATCAACCCGGGTAACGGCACCACGGTAACCGATCGCGTGTTTCACCGGGAATCCCATGTGGGGCTCGCCAGCGATCGCTGGGGTTCGATCACGATGGGGCGCCAGTACAACCTGGCAGACCCGTACTTTGGCGTCAACGCCACGGCCTCGATGGGGGATATCGACAAGACGTTTGGTGCTGCCTCTGTGCGTGTGGACAATATGTTCATCTACCAGACGCCTAATATGTCGGGGTTCCAGGCTGGAGTAGGTTACGCCGCCGAGGGTGCCGTGGTGCGTACCGATGTGGATCCGGATGCTAATAACCGGGACAGAAACAGCTACTTGACCCTGGGTGTGCAATATCGCGACGAGGCCTTGCACGCTGCCGCCACCTACGACCGTGTGGGTAATGGCGAATACGCCAACGCAGCCACCAGTTGGGCATTGGTGGGTTCGTACGATTTTGGTGTGGCCAAGCTGGCTCTGGGCTACGGGCAAGACCGCTATGCCAAGATCAACGGTGTGGGTGCCTATAGCAACGAAGCACTGTTTAGCGAGGTCTTTACCGAGGCGGGCTCTCCCGTCAAGGGCTATGAAGATTACCTGGCAACGCATGATTTCAAGGCCAGCAACTACTACGTCGGGCTGTCTGTGCCGCTGGCGGGTGGTACGGTGGGAATGGCCTGGGGCCGTACGGCATCCAATCTGGATGACGGTGACAAGTTGGGTGATTATGCAGGCGACCAAAATATCTATAGCGCCCGTTATGTGTATCCCTTGTCCAAACGCACAAGCCTCTATGTTTATGGCGCCTATGGCACCAATATTGCCTATATTGAAGGCCTGAAGGCTCAGGAAGCCGGCTTGGGTATTAACCACAGCTTCTGACAGGCACCTGTGGTGTGATCTCCGTAGGGCACTGTCATCTGAGCAGGGTGACGGTGCCATTTTTTTCTTGAATTGATGAGCAGGCCAGAAGATGAGAAATAACCCGGCAAACACACAAGCCATGGTGGCCACTGGCAACCCGCTGGCTGCCTCGGCAGCCACTGAGATCTTGCGCGAGGGTGGCTCGGCTGTGGATGCGGCAATTGCGGCCGACGCGGTGATGGGGCTGGTGGAGCCCATGGCAACCAGCATTGGCGGGGATCTTCTGGCGATGGTCCATCAGCCGGGCCAACCGGTGGTCAGCTACAACGGCACCGGCCGGGCCCCGGCTGCGCTGGACATTGCCATGGTGCAGGCACTGCCCGACAGCAAGATTCCGGAGCGCCATCCTTTGTCGGTGACCACGCCTGGGGCCGTGCAGGGGTGGTGGGATCTGCATCAACGCTTCGGGCATCTTGCCTGGGCGCGCCTGTTTGATCGCGCGATCCAGTTGGCGCGGGATGGCTTTCAGGTAGCCCGTGTGGCGGCCCACGAGTGGGAAATTTTTGATTTCGTGCTGCACCGGGATCCCGAGTGCGAGCGGCTGTTTCGCGGTGGCCATCCACCCAGCGCCGGCGAAACCCTGACCAATCCCGCGTTGGCTGCCACGCTGGGCCACATCGCACACGAAGGGCCAGACTATTTTTATCGCGGCCCGCTTGCCAGCCAGGCGGCGCAGGCGGTACAGCGAATGGGGGGTGTGCTGGCCGCAGAAGATCTTGCGCGCCACACCGGCAATTACACCCAGTCACTCTCCCTGGATTTTCACGGTGCATGTATTCATCAATGTCCGCCCAACACGCATGGGGTGGCGATTCTGGATGCACTGGATGCCGTACAGCGCCATGGCGGCGCGCCGGACGACCCTGACACCTGGGTGCATATGGTGGGCGCCACGGCGCGTGCCATGCAGGCCGCAAAGAAAACCGTGGCAGATCCCTCCGGCAATACAGTGTGCACTGTGGTGGTTGACGCCGAGGGCCTGGCCGTCACACTGATGTCCAGCGTGTTCAAGCGCTTTGGTTCGGGCATTGTGGTGCCGGAGGGGGGCTTTTGCATGCAAAATCGCGGCTTCGGATTTTCCACGCCAGGCCACATCAACGGCCCGGCCCCAGGCAAACGCCCGTATCACACCGTGGTGCCAGGCCTCACTACCCGAGACGGCCAGTTTTTGCTTGGCATGGGGGTGGTGGGTGGTTTGATGCAGCCGCAAGGGCAGATTCAGATTCTCACCCGCGTGCTGGCCTGGGGCTGGGATATCCAGGAGGCACTGGATGCGCCCCGTTGGCGCCTGGAAGCAGGAGACACCCTGGCCATCGAGAAGGGGTTTCCTGATGCGCTGGCGCATGCCCTGCGGGCTGCCGGCTACGAAGAACCACACCCGCAAGTGGGCGAGTTGGCAGGCCGCAGTGATTTTGGTGGTGCCCATGCCGTGCTCAGGGCGGCAGACGGCCAGCTGCACGGTGGCGCGGATCCCCGTAAAGACGGGCAGTGGCTGCGCTGCCAATTCTGACGAAAAATGTCCAGATACTTTAAGCCTATAAATTTTGGGGATAACCCTTATTCACTTCAAATGTATACGGTATACAATAGTCCGTACAGTACAGCAGGTTGACCGGCTTCTAGTCCTCTCATTCCTGGGTGCAGTCCTCGAATACTTACTTTTGTGCAGTGTTTTTAAGACGGGAATAAAAATGGCCAATTTGATGAACCAAGACGAATTCCGCTCCGCACTGGAGCTGGCGATCAAAGGCAATAGCGCCAATCGTGCGCCATTCAGCGTGGCCTGGGCCACCGGCAAACTAAGCCGCGAGCACATCGCACGCTGGGCCGAAAACCACTATCACTATGTCGGCCCCTTCGCCGACTATCTGGCATACGTCTATGCACGCATGCCTGACACCTATACCGAAGCCAAGGATTTCCTCCTGGCAAATATGTACGAAGAAGAAATCGGCGGTGATCGCCATACCGATTTGCTGATTCGTTTTGCCGAAGCCTGCGGCACCACCCGCGAGCGTGTCGAAAATCCCGACAATATGTCGCCCACCACGCGTGCATTGCAATCCTGGTGCTATTGCGTGGCCATGCGCGAAGATCCCATCGTGGCAGTAGCCGGCCTGGTGGTTGGCCTGGAATCCCAGGTGCCTTCCATCTATCGCAAGCAATCGCCCATCCTTAAAGAACAGTATGGCTTTACCGACGAAGAAGCTGAATTCTTTGATCTGCACATCGTGTCCGATGAAATCCACGGCGAACGCGGTTATCAGATTGTGCTCGAGCATGCCAACACTGTAGAGCTGCAGCAAAAATGCCTGCATATCTGTGAGATTGGCGCCAAGATGCGCTATCTGTACACCACTGCGCTTTACAACGACTACGTCAAGAACGAGATCCCTCTCGAGTCCCTCGAGATGGAAGCGGCGTAAGCACGGATCACAGTGCCCATGGGGCCCGATGCAAGGGCCTCATGGTGCGTTTTTACCGTCGTTCAGGTATTTCATGGATCATGTCCACGGCGGCAGAGACCGGCGTGGCAACAGGGAAGCAGTTGTGACAGATCTCAAGACGCAGGTTTTTCAGAATCATATCGGCGGCACCTGGCAGGCTTCTGCCACCGGGCAGACCTACCCCAACCACAATCCGGCGGATTCCGGCGATGTCGTCGGCAATTTCCAGGATTCAGACCAGACCGACGTCACTCAGGCCTTGGCCGCAGCCCAAGCTGCCTTCGAGGGGTGGCGCGCCACAGCGCCCAGCAAGCGCGCGGCCATTCTGATGCGTGCCAGCGAGCTTTTGCGCGAGCGTGCGGATTCCATCGCTCACGAGCTGACCTGCGAAGAAGGCAAGCAATTGGCCCAGGCCAAAGCCGAGGTGATGCGCGCTGCAGGCACCTTGCAGTTTTACGCAATTGAAGGCCAGACCTACACCGGCGAAACATTCCCCCAGGACGACCCCGATATGGTGGTCTACACCCAGCGCGAGCCCCTGGGTGTCGTGGTGGTGATTTCGCCCTGGAACTTCCCCATTTCCATTCCGGCGCGCAAGATCGCGCCCGCTTTGATCACCGGCAATACCGTGGTGTTCAAACCCTCCACCGACACGCCGCTGACCGGTTACCGCCTGGTAGAAGCCCTGGTGGATGCCGGCATCCCGGCCGGTGTGCTTAACTTTGTTACGGGCCGTGCCTCCCGGATCGGCAAGGTGCTGACGCAGTCGCCCGAGGTTCGTGCCATTACGTTTACGGGCTCCACCCAGGCAGGCGAGGACATCCACCGCAATGCCTCCATGACCACCCGTTTGCAGATGGAACTGGGCGGCAAGAATCCCCTGATCGTGATGGACGATGCCGATATCGATCTGGCTGTCGACCTTACCGTCAAGGGGGGGTTGTCGCTTACCGGGCAAGCCTGTACCGGCACCAGCCGGGTGCTGGTGCATCAGTCCGTCAAGCAGGTGTACACCGATAAGCTGCTGGCACGGATTGCCGCACTGAAAATTGGTGCAGGGCTGGAAAAGGGCATCGATATCGGCCCTCTGGCCACCGCATCCCAGCTGAAAACCGTCCTGCAGTACGTGGATATCGGCAAGTCCGAAGCCCGCCATCTGGTGGGGGGAGACCGCATTACCGGCCCCGGGTTCGATAAAGGATTCTTTGTCAGCCCTGCCGTGTTTACGGATGTGTCTCCGGACATGCGGATTGCCCGCGAAGAAATCTTCGGCCCGGTGATTGCAATCCTGGAAATCAACAGCTACGAAGAGGCGATCCGCATCGCCAACGACACCGAATACGGCCTGTCGGCTTCCATCGTCACCACCAGTGCCCGCCTGGCGCACCGCTTTGCTGGCGATATTCAGGCCGGTACGGTCAAGGTCAATCGCACCACCACGGGCAATCTGGTCAATGCACCGTTTGGCGGCATCAAAAAATCCAGCACCGCAACCTTCCGGGAATCCGGGCGCGTCGGGCTTGAGTTTTTCCTGCAAACCAAGACTGTCTATCGCGGCGTTTAAGTCTTAATCATTTTTTGGCCAGGCGGTTATCTGATGCCTGAGCCAGGCAATCCACGGAGATAAATCATGAAAAATACAATCCAGCTCGAGCAAGAAGAAGCCCGCTTGATGGTGAATGCTGCGATCGCCAAATCCAAAGAGATCGGTGTGCTCGAAACCGTCTGTGTCGTCGATGCCGGTGGCTTTCCGATCTTGCTTGAGCGCATGAATGGCTCGCGCATCACAGGCCCGCAGATCGCCATGAACAAAGCATTTACGGCAGCTGGCCACAAGCGCTCCACCCACTTGTTCACGACGCCTCCCAATGGCCCCGCATTGCCGGGCAACGAGGCCTTCGGTATTCAGCTCAGCTTCGAAGGCCGTTTCGCGGCGTTTGTTGGGGGCTTTCCGATTGTGGTCAACGACGAAGTCATCGGCGGTCTGGGTCTAAGTGGCGGCAACGGTGCGCAGGATACAGCTGCTGGTATGGCGGGCCTGCAGGCATTGGCTGATGCCCTGAAAGACAAGGGCATGACGGTTCTGGTTCAGCCTGACATCAAAAAATAAGTTGGGGCGCGGCTTTTATTCGGACAGGGAGTATCGTCATGAGCCATCGTGTAGTGATCTCGGAAACCCGACAGCAATTCGATGTCGCCATCGAGGAAACCATCCTCGATGCGGCACTGCGATCAGGCGTGCGCCTGCCGCACGAATGCACGTTTGGGGCGTGTGGTACCTGTCGCGTCAAGCTCGAGGCCGGATCCGTCCGCTATGATGAGTTTCCCATCGGGCTCACCGAAGAAGAAGCCGCCCAGGGCTATGCGCTGGCCTGCCAGGCGCATCCCTGCAGCGATATGGTGATATCACCTGCCAGCCACGGGCCTGCCTTGCCTGATCCGGTGCGGACAGTTGCCACCGTCAAGCAGGTTGAGGCCCTTACGTCCGACATCTCCCGCCTGGTGCTGCAATTGCCCGAAGATCTGGATCTGGACTATCGCGCTGGTCAGCACATGAACATCCTGCTGGCGCCGGGAGAAGAAAGAAGTTTCTCGATGGTGGGCGCCTACCCGTTTGGCAATGAGGTTGAGTTCCATATCCGGCGGGTGCCCGGGGGGCGGTTTACGCAAGAGATGTTGTCGGCGCTTAAGCCGGATGACACCTTGCAGGTAGAAATCCCCAAGGGTACGTTCTGCTTTCATGCCGAAGACTACCGGCCCTTGTTGTTTGTGGCCACGGGCACCGGGCTTGCCCCCATCCGTGCCATGCTGGAAGCCTTGCTGGATGACGAGGACTGTCCGCCAGTCTCCTTGTACTGGGGGATGCGTACCGAGGTGGATCTCTACGCTAAAGATGAAATTGAATCCTGGTCAGACCGTCTGTACGAATTCAACTTCGTGCCTGTGCTGTCACGGGCCACAGAGGCCTGGCAAGGCCGCCGGGGCCACGTGCAGCAGAGCATCCAGGAAGACTTCACTGATCTTTCCGAGTATGCGTTTTACTTGTGTGGATCACCCGAAATGGTGACAGACACCAAACGCTTGCTGTTGTCTCTGGGTGCCGATCTCGAGTACGTCTATTCGGACAGCTTTACGTTTCATCACCCACAAAAAACGGCGGCCGTGTGAGCACGCCGCCGATCTCGGGCCGGCGGGTTGCCGGCAGGCTGTGGGTTAATCAGGCATGTGCCGGTCGGCGATGCGACGAACGGCGCTTAGCCGCTGTTTTCCCCGATGCAGTGGCTTCCAGAGAGGCAGGCTCGCTGGTGCACAACGACATGCCATTGCCTTTCAGCATCCGGCCAATGTCTTTCAGTGAGATGGGCAGCAGTGGGATCGTGCGGCGCAGGGTAGACCGATGCGTGTAAAAACGGCCCAGCAACTCGCCCACAGGGGTAGAGGGGTAGCGGTGATAGGTAACCATGGAGTTTCTCCTTAAGTGGTTCGTCCCGATTGACTTGTATTCAGTATACCGTTTTAAAGACGGAAATACTAGTAATAACCCTAATCAAAGCATGGTGTGGGGTTCTTGCCACGTCATCCGCAATTGCCCGGCTGGAAAGTGGCCGAACGATGCCGTCAATGCGCACGCTTGCGCACTACGCCGATGGTCAATAAGCTTTATGAAGCTTCGGGGAACCTTGCGCCAGGATAGGGCACGCCAAGGGGTGTCCTTTGTGGCTGCGCAAGCGGAGAAATGAAATGGTGCCGGCTAGAGGAGTCGAACCCCCGACCTTCTCATTACAAGTGAGCTGCTCTACCAACTGAGCTAAGCCGGCGAAAGCCGCCATTCTACAGGAATTGCGGCTTGTTTGAAGACCTGCCGTTTGTTGAAATCCTTGTTGGGAGCAGCGGCGGTGGTCTGTTGATCTGCGTGTTACTTCACAATCTTCAGGTGTGACGGCTTGGGCGCATCGCCGGCCGGTTTGGTGTCGGGTGCATCGGGTGCCGGGCCGGATGGAGGCGGGGTGTCTTTGCCACCCGGGTAGGCTTGCGAAGGCACTACCTCGAATCCCATGCCGGCACCAGTTTCGCGGGCATACAGCGCAGACACTGCCGCCACGGGTACAAACAAGTGCTCGACGGCGCCGTTAAAGCGGGATTCGAACTCGATGTAGTCGTTGCCCAGGGTAAGCCGGTTGGTGGCCAGATGGCTGATATTCAGCGTGATCTGGCCATCATGGACATGCGCGGGAGGCACGACCGTGTTGGCATCAACCGTGACCACCAGGTAGGGCGTATAGCCGTTGTCCGTGCACCATTCGTGCAATGCGCGGATCAGGTACGGTTTGGTGGAGCTCTCCTGCATATCAGCGGCGCATGACCTTCTCGGAGGGCGTCAGCGCTTCGATGTAGGCCGGACGCGAGAACAGCCGCTCGGCGTATTTCTGGATGGGGGCTGCGCTTTTTGGCAGCTCGATGCCATAGTGTGCCAGGCGCCACAACAAGGGGGCGACAGCGACGTCCAGCATCGAAAAATCATCGCCCAGCATGTATTTGTTTTTGACCAGCAAGGGTGCCAACTGGGCGAGACGGTCGCGGATGTTGGCGCGTGCAGCGTCGCGGACCTTCTCGTCGGTGATGCTGCGGTTTTCGAGCGTGGAGACGTGAACAAAGAGTTCTTTCTCGAAGTTGTACAAAAACAGCCGTGTGCGGGCCCGCATGATGGGGTCGGCAGGCATCAGTTGCGGGTGTGGAAAACGCTCGTCGATGTACTCGTTGATGATGTTGGACTCGTAGAGCACCAGATCACGTTCGACGAGGATTGGCACCTGGCCATAGGGGTTCATTACCGCGATGTCTTCAGGCTTGTTGTACAAGTCGATATCGCGGATCTCGAAGTCCATGCCCTTTTCGAACAGCACAAAACGGCATCGTTGCGAAAACGGGCAGGTCGTCCCGGAGTAAAGCACCATCATGTCGAGGATTCCAATACAGAAAAGCGGTGAATGCGCCCTGAAGGGCGCAGGACTTACCGGACGTGTTTCCAGTAGGCGTGGTTCATGCGGATGGCCACAAACATGAACAAGAACAAGAACAGCATTACCCAGACACCAATCTGCTTGCGCAGCAATTGGGCGGGCTCGGCCATCCAGCCCAGAAAGTTGCTGAGATCCGCGACATCGCTTTCAAACTTGTGGAAAGATTTGGCGTCGGCGGAATCGAAGCGCCCGGTGGATGATGCTTCTCCGGTGTAACCCTGGAGGGGCTCATTTTTTACCGTGGGGAAACCAGCCTCGTCGAACACCGTCGTGGTGCGCGTCCATTGCTCGGCGCCCTTGGCATCGGCTACCTGGTGCACCTGCACACTGGTGTAGGTGCGCGGGCCTTCTAGTTGCCACAGCACGTTGGGCATTGCCACACTGGGAAACACGACGTTGTTCCAGCCGGTTTTCTTGGTGGTGTCACGGTAGAAACTGCGCAGGTAGGTGTAGATGTAATCCACACCCGAGTGGCCAAAGTTGGCACTCTTGGCCCGGGCAATCACGGAGAGGTCGGGGGGTGCCGAGCCAAACCATTTTTTGGCGTCTGCGGGTGTCATGGCGATGGTCATGAGATCACCCACCTTATCGCCCGTGAACAACAGGTTTTTCTTGATTTCGGCTTCTGTCAGGCCAAGATCGGTGAGCTTGTTGTAGCGCATCGAGCTGGCACTGTGGCAGTTGAGACAGTAGTTGACGAACAGCTTGGCCCCGTTTTGCAGCGACGCCAGGTTGGTGATGCGGTCTGGGGCGCGGTCGATATGCGCGCCGCCTTCGGCAAAGGCCAGCGTGCAGGTAAGTGACAGAGCCAAAGCACCGAGCAGTTTTTTGATCATGATCTTTCCGTAGCTATCAGTGGTGGGCCATCAATGTGCGCGAAACGTGACGCGATCCGGGACGGGCTTGAATGTACCCAGTGCGCTCCAGACGGGCATCAACAGGAAGAACGCCAGATAGATGACCGAGCAGATCTGGCCCATCAGCGTGAACACCGGCGTGACAGGCTGCGTACCCAGCCAACCGAGGATCAGGAAATCGACGATGAACACACCATACAGGAACTTGTGCCACGACGGACGGTAACGGATGGACTTGACCGGTGAGTGATCGAGCCACGGCAGGAAGAACAGAATCACCACGGCGCCACCCATCGACACCACACCCCAGAACTTGGCGTCCAGGGTTTTCATCAGCACAGCGACAAGGATCAGGATAAGCGGTACTGCCAGGCGCCAGAACCCCGAGAGCTTGCCCTTGAGGAACAGCGCGGCGGCAGCCACCACTGCGGCAGCCGACAACACCCAGGTGAAATCGCTGGTGGTGGCACGCAGCATCGTGTAGAACGGCGTGAAATACCAAACGGGCGCAATATGCGGCGGCGTTTTAAGAGGGTCGGCCGGGATGAAGTTGTTGTACTCGAGGAAGTACCCGCCCATCTCGGGGCCAAAGAAGATAATGGCTGCAAAGACAATCAGGAACCCTGCCACGCCCACGATGTCGTGCACTGAATAGTAGGGGTGGAACGGAATGCCATCCACCGGACGGCCGTATTTGTCTTTGGGGCCCTTCTTGATTTCGACGCCATCCGGGTTGTTGGAGCCCACTTCGTGCAGAGCAAGAATGTGCGCCACCACCAGGCCAATCAGCACCAGCGGGATCGCAATCACGTGGAACGCGAAGAACCGGTTGAGCGTGGCATCAGACACCACATAATCGCCACGGATCCACAGAGAGAGATCGGGGCCGATAAACGGGATGGCTGAGAACAGATTGACAATAACCTGGGCACCCCAGTAGGACATTTGGCCCCAGGGAAGCAGATAACCGAAGAAGGCCTCGGCCATCAGGCACAGGAAAATGCCCACGCCGAAAATCCAGACCAGTTCTCGGGGCTTGCGGTATGAGCCATAAAACAGCCCGCGCAGCATGTGCAGATACACCACCACGAAGAACATCGACGCACCCGTGGAGTGCATATAGCGGATGAACCAGCCGCCTGGCACCTCGCGCATGATGTATTCGACGGACTCGAAGGCAAACCGCGCATCCGGTTTGTAGTTCATTACCAGGAAAATCCCGGTAACCACCTGGATGACCAGCACCAGCAGTGCCAGCGAACCAAAGAAGTACCAGAAATTGAAATTTTTTGGAGCATAGTACTCGGACATATGCTCTTTAAACATTTTCGTCAGGGGAAAGCGGCGGTCTACCCAGCCAATCAACCCGGTCGTCTCGATATTATTTTCGGCCATGAACGGCTCCTATCAGTATCACGAAAAGATGAACAGCACGCTCATCAGGCCTTGGTCGGGTAGGTGTCCACCCCGATCACGACATGTGACCCATCGGGTGAAAACGCATAAGGCGGGACTTCGAGATTATCAGGGGCCGGCTTGTTTTTGAACACGCGGCCGGCGAGATCGAAAGTAGAGCCGTGACACGGACAGAGCCATCCGCCCGGCCAATCATTGGGCAACCCCGACTGGGCGCCTGTTTGAAAATGCGCTGTGGGCGAGCAACCCAGGTGTGTACAGATACCAATACAGATAAAGATCTCGGGCTTGCGCGAGCGGTACTCGTTTTTGGCCCACTCGGGCGTAAACCCGGCGCGCTCGGACTGGGGATCGGCGAGCTCGGAATCGTGCTTCGGCAGATCTTCGAGCTCGGCCTTGGTACGGCGCACCACCCAGACAGGCTTGCCGCGCCACTCGACCGTCATCATCTGCCCCTCGGGCAGCCCCGAGATATCCGCCTCGACTGGAGCCCCAGCCGCCTTGGCTTTTTCGGACGGCGCAAATGATCCAACCAGAGGCACCGCCGTTGCTACCCCTGCCACCCCGCCCAACGTACAGGCCGATGCCACCCAGAAACGACGGGAAGGGTCGGGGGGCAAGTTTGGGTCGACTGCGCCCTGCTCATCGGACTGTGTCGGATTTTGACTCATTTGTTATCCCTGGTAGCCGCCCCAAAGGGCGGAGCGTTAGACAATATCGGCTTGCACATGGACGCAACACAGGCAGTCTCGCCTGCCTGATCTGCATCCACGGGGGTCTTCAACCGCGTATTATAGCGTTACGACCAACGTGGTAAATCCCGAGGAGAAACCCAACATGGCCAAAGCAAGCGGTTTTATCAAAGAATTCCAGGAATTCGCCGTCAAAGGCAACATGATGGACCTGGCCATCGGCGTCATTATTGGTGGTGCCTTTGGCAAAATAATTGATTCAATCGTCAACGACCTTGTCATGCCGCTCATCAACTTCATCCTCGGCGGCCAAGTCAACTTCGACAACCTTTTCTGGATCTTGCGCCTCCCCGAAGGCTACGCCGGCCCCATGACCGCCATCGACCTCACCAAAGCCGGCGCCGTCGTCTTTGCCTGGGGCCACTTCCTCACCATCCTTGTCAACTTCATTCTCCTGGCACTCGTTGTCTTCATGCTGGTCAAGATGGTCAACAACGCCCGCCGCCGCCTAGAGGCCCCGCCGCCCCCCGCAGCCGCCCCCGCCACCCCAGAGGACGTCGTCCTCCTGCGCGAAATCCGCGACGCCCTCAAAAAATAATCACCCGCTGCGCCGCTGCCCGCCGCAGCGGCGCAATCCCCTGTATTCCAGCCCCCATTCCTTGCGTGGCGCACGCACCGCAACAAGCGGCAGAGCGTGATTCCACTGCCCTGCACGGCAGCCGTGCAATCTCCCAAAATCGTCAATCCTCTCGGGGAGGTATTGGGGGGCACTGTTGGAGCCCGCCCCCCAAACCCCGGCGAAGCCGCCAAAATGCGACCTGTGCCCCCCAATACCTCCCCGAGAGGATGAGCTCTGGCCAAGAAAGCCCCCAGCACCGGGGCCAAACACGCCCGAGAGGATAGCCTTCAGCCAGGAACCCAGCAGCAACGAAAGAAATCAAACCGGATTAAACACATCCACAAACGTCACCTCCACCCCAAACCGCGCCGCCACCCCCGCCCCCAGCGCCTGCACCCCATACCGCTCCGTCGCATGATGCCCCGCCGACACATACCCGCACCCGGACTCCCGTGCCAAATGCACCGTCGGCTCTGACACCTCTCCGCTCACATAACAATCCACCCCTGCCGCCAGCGCTGCATCCATAAACCCCTGCGCAGCCCCCGTACACCACCCCAAACGCCGTACAGGACGGTCCAGATCGCCCACCACCAGCGGCTTGCGCCCCAAACGCTGCGCCACATCCATCGACAACTCGCCCACCGTGCACTCGAAGCCTGGCGTACCCAGCCACACCAGGCCATCCGGCCCGCAACTCACCCGCGTCCCGTCCGCCTGCACCTCCGGCGTCCAATCCATCACCCGCGCCAGTTGCGCGTTATTACCCCACTCCTCGTGCGCATCCAGTGGCAAATGGTAAGCAAACAAATTGATCCCCGCCCCCATCAACGCCGACAAACGCCGGTGCTTGATCCCCCGGATGCAGGGATCCTCGTTTTTCCAGAACCACCCGTGATGCACCAGAATCGCGTCTGCGTTGCGTGCGATCGCTGCCTCGATCAACGCCTGCGACGCCGTCACCCCCGTCACAATGTGCCGGATCTCCTCCCGGCCCTCCACCTGCAGACCATTCGGGCAATAATCCCGAAAACGCTCCGGTTGCAACGTAGTCGTCAGCCAGGATTCCAGATCCTTACGTGAAATCTGTGGTTTCATTCAACATAGTCCTTAAAACAAATCATCAACAGAGAGCCCATCCAATGCAACGATTGTGGCTGATTTTTGCCCAGGCCGTCACTGTCTGCCTGGCTGTCCTGTTTCTTGTTTCCACACTGCGCCCCCAATGGCTGCCCGGTGGCGTCCCTGCAAACGCACCCGCCCATACTGCAACTGGCGGGCAGGCCTCCGGCATTGGCCAGGTCAGCAGCTACGCCCCGGCCGTTGCCCGTGCCGCGCCCTCTGTGGTCAATATTTACACCCGAAAGCACATTGATGTTCCATTGGTGCCCATGCCCGCCGACCCAGGCCTGCAGCGCTTCTTGCGCAGCGTCCCCGGATTCACCCGGCGCCAGGACTCCACCAGCCTTGGCTCTGGCGTCATCGTCAGTGCCGACGGCTACATCCTTACCAACTACCATGTCATCGAGGCGGCTGACAGTATTGAAGTCAGCCTGAAAGATGGCCGTCACGCCAGCGCGCAGATTGTCGGCGCCGACCCCGAAAGCGACCTCGCCGTCCTTAAAGTCAATCTCGACAAACTGCCTGCCATCGTCTTCGACCCCAACCAGTCCGTGCAGGTGGGTGACGTCGTGCTGGCGATCGGCAACCCCTTTGGCGTGGGGCAAACCACCACCCAGGGCATCGTTTCTGCATTGGGCCGCAACCGCCTGGGCATCAACACCTACGAAGACTTCATCCAGACGGATGCTGCCATCAACCCCGGTAACTCCGGAGGCGCCCTCATCGATACCCAAGGTCGGCTGGTGGGCATCAATACTGCTATCTATTCAGAAACCGGCGGCTCGCTGGGCATCGGTTTTGCCATCCCCTCCGGGCCCGCTCACGCCATCCTTGACCAGATTATCCAGACCGGTCATGTCCAGCGTGGCTGGCTGGGGCTCGAGCCCCAGGACATCACGCCGGATCTTGCCCGGGCCTTTCACCTGGACGACCTCCAGGGGGTGATTGTGGCGCGTGTCTTTGCCCACGGCCCGGCGGCGCAAGCAGGGTTGCAGGTGGGGGATATCATCCGGACGCTGAACGGCCGGCCTGTGCTCGATGCGATTGATCTGCTCAACCGGCTGGCCGGCATCAAGATTGGCAGCACCGCGCAGCTGCAGATTGTGCGTGCGGGCAAATCATCCACCGTTGATGTGACGGTGGGGATCCGTCCGCAGGTGCGCCGCAGCCGATAGAGGCACCCGCAACTTGCCGGCGCCGGGCTTGCCTGGCTGGGGGTGGGGTTCCTGCAGGCACTGCTGCCGGCAGGTGATGGTACTGTGGGGGTGTGGCTTACGCGCCGCGCAGGATGCGCGCAGCAGCAATCGCGAAGTATGTCAGGATGCCGTCGCCGCCGGCCCGCTTGAATGCCAGCAGGGATTCCATCATCACCTTGTCGTGATCCAGCCAGCCATTGGCCGATGCCGCCTTGATCATCGCGTACTCGCCACTGACCTGATAAGCATAGGTGGGCATGCCAAAAGCGTCTTTGACTTCGCGCAAGACATCCAGGTAGGGCAGGCCGGGTTTCACCATCACCATGTCGGCACCCTCGCGGATGTCGGCAGCCACTTCGCGCAGGGCTTCAAGGCGATTGGCCGGATCCATCTGGTAAGTAGCCTTGTTGGATGCGCCCAGTTGCGCAGCCGAGCCGACGGCTTCACGGAATGGCCCGTAAAAAGCGCTGGCATACTTGGCTGAATACGCCATGATGCGCGTATGGATGAGTTGCTGCGCATCCAGTGCCTGGCGCACCGCGCCGATGCGTCCGTCCATCATGTCGCTGGGGGCAACGATGTCCACACCGGCTTGTGCGTGGGTAAGCGCCTGGCGCACCAGCATCTCTACCGTGGGCTCGTTAAGCAACTGGCCGTTATCGTCTATCAGGCCGTCTTGCCCGTGGCTGGTGTAGGGATCCAGCGCTACGTCGGTGAGTACGCCGAGTTCGGGAAAATGCTGCTTGAGCAGCGCCACCGTGCGGGGAATCAGGCCATCAGGGTTGGCCGCCTCGATGCCGTCCGGGGTTTTCTGGGCAGGGTCGATGTGCGGAAACAGCGCCAGCACCGGGATACCCAATGAGACGCAGGTTTCGGCCGTCTCCAGCAAGGTATCGGGCGAATGGCGCACCACGTCGGGCATCGAGGCCACGGGTTCGCGCACCTGTTTGCCCTCTTGCACAAACACCGGGTAGATCAGATCGTCTGCTGACAGGCGGTTCTCGCGCACCAGACGGCGCGAGAAGTCGTCGCGCCGGTTGCGGCGCAGGCGGGCAATGGGAAAGTCAACGGGCGGCAGAAATTTGGTCATGGAGAACTCCTGGCAGCCTGCCCATGATGGCAGGCCAAGCAAAAACGATGGGCCAAACAGCGTGGCCGGGCGCAGGCGGGTACCTAAGGCACCTGCTGCGGCGAAATCCAGTTTTCGATATGCAACGCGGCTTCTTCGAGGCCGATGCGGTGCGTGGCCGAAAACGGCAGTGCGGTCAGCGTGCCGATCTCGGCAAGTTCTTTGCGTACTTGCTGGGTGGCGCGCACCCGCTGTCCATAAGGCAGTTTATCCGCCTTGGTCAGCAGCGCCAGCGTGGGCAGGCCGCGCAGGCCAATCCAGTGGGCCAGCCGGCGATCAAGATCGGTAACGCCACGGCGGATATCGATGAGCAGCACCACGCCGGCCAGGCTGCTGCGTTGGTGCAGATAGCCGCCCAGCACCTCGGCCCACTCGTCGCGTGAGGCGCGATCGACTGCCGCGTAGCCATAGCCGGGCAAATCCACCAGAAACCCCAGCCAGGCCTCGGGGGTGAGGGGGTCGGGGATGCCGAACAGGTTGATCAACCGTGTGCGCCCAGGTGTTTTGCTGGAAAACGCCAGGCGGCGCTGGTTGGTGAGCACATTGATGGCCGACGATTTGCCGGAATTGGAGCGGCCTGCAAAGCAGACCTCGGCGGTGGTGGGGGCGGGCAGCTGATCCAGGCGGGCGGCTGACACCGTAAAGCGGGCGCGATGAAGTAGGGACACAATGGTGCGGCGCGAGCCGAAAGGATGCTGTCAATAACGCTATTGTATAATCCTCGCTTGTATCGAATACGGTGGCTGCCCCGCGCCCGGTGTGTGCGCGGCTTGGCGGCCAAAAAAGCCGGCGCCTTTGGCGCCCCGACCCAACCTCGAGGATCTCATGAAGCGTGCGCTATCCAGTATGTTTATGGTCGGCAGCCTGGTGTTTGCCGGCGCCTTGCCTGGCCTTACTCACGCTCAGGATGTCACTACGCCGGACGCCAAAGCCGGCGAGCAATTGTTCGTCAAGGGCGATGCCACGCGCGGTGTGTTGGCCTGTATTACCTGTCATGGCGACGGTGGCAACAGCACCGTCCCGGCCAACCCCAATCTGGCCGCCATGCCCCACGAATACCTGGCCAAGCAGTTGCACGATTTTGTCCCGCAAGGCGATAAGCCCGCTGTGCGCACAGGCGCCGACGGTGCACCGTCCATCATGTCCACCATCGCGCCCGCACTAAGCGCCCAGGACATCCAGAACGTCGCCCTGTATCTATCGCAGCAGCCGCTTAATCCGGATACCGCCGCCACTGCCACCCACGAAGCCACCACCGAGCGCGGCCAGCACATCTGGCGTGCCGGTATTGCCGATCGTCAGGTGCCTGCGTGTGCTGCATGCCATGGTGCCACCGGTGCCGGCCTGCCCGGCGAGTTCCCCCGGCTGTCCGGTCAGCACTCCGAATACCTGCTGGCACAGCTCAAGCTGTTCCGCTCGGGTGATCGTAAAAACACCATCATGTACGACATCACCAGCCGCATGACCGACCCCGACCTCGCGGCGGTGGCCGATTATGCCGCGGGCTTGCGCTAATTCCTCGTTGTTTCCGGGGTCTTCCGGGGCACGCCCGGCAAAAACGGTGTAAGGTTCAACTTTAAAATAATACCAATAGGGGGGACGCTCAGGCGCACCCCCTTTTTTTCATTTTTTGGGCAGTCGTGACGTCTTCCAGCAAACCCCGTGTCCGTGGTACCGACATCATCGAGCTCTTCGGCTCGATGCGCTTTGCCATCAGTCTCCTGGTATTCATCTGTGTTGCCAGCCTGATTGGCACCGTGCTGCCGCAAAATCAGGGTACCAACGCCTATATCGATCAGTTCGGTCCGTTCTGGTTTTCCGTCTTCGACAAATTCTCCATCTGGCATATCTACAACAGTGCCTGGTTTTTGATGATCATGGGCTTCCTGGTGGTGTCCACCACCTTGTGCGTGATGCGCAATGCGCCCAAGATGATCCGCGACATGCGTACGTTCCGCGAGTACGTGCGCGGCTCCAGTCTCAAGGCGTTTCATCATAAGGTCGAGGTCGACAGCGCCCTTACGCCCGACCAGGCCGTGGATCAGGTGGGCCGGTTGCTGCGTAGCCGGGGTTTCCGCTTTCGGGTGCGTGAAGACGGCGAAAGCCGCATGGTGGCGGCCAAAAAAGGCGCGGCCAATCGGCTGGGCTACATTTTTGCGCACGTGGCCATTGTGGTGATCTGTCTGGGTGGCTTGCTCGATAGCGAGTTGCCGGTGCGGATGCAAACCTGGCTGTTCGACAAGCAGCCGGTCACCGGCAATATGCTCATCTCGGATGTGCCCGAATCCGGGCGCCTGTCGGCGCGCAACCCCAGTTTCCGCGCCAATATGTTTATACCCGACGGCAAGCAAAGCAGCGTGGGGATCGTGTCCTCCGGGCAGGGGGTGTTGCTGCAGCCATTGCCTTTCTCCATCAAGCTCAAAAAGTTCTATGTCGAGTACTACCAAACCGGCATGCCCAGCGATTTTCGCAGCGACGTTGTCGTCACTGACCACGAAACCGGCAAATCTTTCGAGCAAACCATTCAGGTCAACGAGCCCCTGCGCTACAAGGGCATCACCGTGTATCAGTCCAGCTTCGATGACGGCGGCAGCAGCCTCAGTCTGAAAGCCTGGCCGCTGTCGGGGGATGGCGCCCAGCCGCTGGATCTCAAAGGGACGGTAGGCTCTGATGGCAAGCTGCCACCGGCATTGGGCGGGCAGACGGTCGATTTCACCGGCCTGCGGGTCATCAACGTCGAAAACCTCGGGTCCGATCCAGACCCCCAGCCCACGGACATCATCCGTGATGTGGCGGCGGTTACCGGCAGTGCGGCGCGCCCGCACGACGAGAGCAAAAAAAATGTGGGTCCAAGCGTACAGTACCGCTTGGTGGGGGCCGATGGGCAATCGCACGAGTTCACTCAGTACATGCTGCCTATCCAGATCGATAACTTCCCCCTGTTTTTGCTGGGTACACGCAAAACCCCGGCCGACGCCTATCGTTATTTGCGCATTCCCGCTGACGACCAGGGCACCATGCAAGAATTCATGCATCTGCGCGCGGCACTGGCCAACCCCACCATGCGGGAAGTTGCCGCACATCGCTTTGCCCAGCTAAACGCCCCCGAGGGCGAGCAGCGCACCCTGATGTTCCAGGCCGCCCAAGGCGCCTTGCGTACATTCTCCCAGCGCGGCTTTAATGGCATCATCGATTCCGCACCGCCCGACCAGCGCGAGAAAATCCTTGATTTTGCGGTTCCCATGATCCAGCTCAGCCTGCAAGAGCTTCGCGATCTGGTGCGCGTGCAACAAGGGTTACCCGCACTTGACCCCAGCGGCCCGCAGGCCGAACATGAAGCCCAGTGGTTGCGCCTGGCCGTCCTGGCGCTCGCCTCGCTGCCCGATTATCCGGCACCCGTGGCCCTGCAGCTCACCAACTTCGATCAAGTCCAGGCCAGTGTCTTCCAGGTGGCGCGCAGCCCCGGCAAGATTACGGTCTATATTGGTTGTCTATTGCTCATCCTCGGGGTGTTTTCGATGTTTTACATTCGCGAGCGACGGGTCTGGGTGTGGGTGCGCCCTGCTCAAGGGGGCAGCCAATGGCTGGCCGCCATGACAACCCAACGGCGCAATATGGATTTCAACCACGAATTTGAAAGGCTGCGGGACGCCCTGCGCAACCTCGGAGACACTCATGAGCACTGATACTGTAGCCCGGCAACCGATGGCCCTGTGGTCACCAGACATGAACACCAGTGGCGACCACCGCGGCCGACGCGGTCGTCCCAACTGGACAGACCTTGGCTTTTTCCTGTTGCTGGCAGTGGGGGCGGCACACGTCCTCACCTCCTATGGCCAGTTCATGGATTACTACGAAAAACTCATCCTCATTGGTGCCGTGGCGGTGTTCAGCTGGCTGGGCTGGCTGTGGCGCCCCCTGCGGGTGCTGATGATCACGGCCGGCGCCTGTGCGCTGCTGGCCATCTGGCTCTATAGCCCCACGGGCTCTTTGTTGCAGGGTGATCTTGCCCGTGCCGACACCAGCTTCCTGCTCAAGTACTTGCTGTCTTCGCAGTCGGCCATTTTGTGGATGTGCGCCCTGTTTGTGCTGGCCACGGTGTGCTACTGGATCGGTTTTGCCAGCACGACAGCCGCCTGGCTGGGTACTGTGCTTACCTGGAGTGCCGTGTTTTTCGGGCTTACCGGCCTGCTGGTGCGCTGGCGCGAAGGCCACCTGATGGGCGACGGCATCGGCCATATCCCGGTCAGCAACCTCTACGAAGTCTTCGTGCTGATGTCGCTGATCACGGCACTGTTTTATCTCTACTACGAGCGCCGCTACGCCACCCGCGCCCTGGGCGGCTTTGTGCTGCTGGTCATCAGCTCTCTGGTGGTGTTTTTGCTGTGGTATTCGTTTACCCGCGATGCCTATCAGATCCAGCCGTTGGTGCCTGCGCTTAAAAGCTGGTGGATGAAACTTCACGTGCCGGCCAACTTTATTGGTTATGGCACCTTCAGCCTGGCGGCCATGGTGGGTTTTGCCTACCTGGTCAAATCCCATGGTGACACCCGTAGCTGGAAGCCATTGATTCCCGTGTTTGCGCTGGGTGCGGTGCTGTGCGCCGAGCCCTTCATCTTCGGTTCGCGCGAGCTCTCGGCCACCTGGATGCTGTATTTTGGCGTGGGTGCGCTCATCGTGGGCACCATCCTGGCTTTCCGTGCCCCTATTGCACAGCGCCTGCCCTCGCTCGAGCTCCTCGACGACATCATGTATCGCGCCATTGCCGTGGGCTTTGCCTTCTTTACCGTGGCTACCATTTTGGGTGCGTTGTGGGCGGCGGATGCCTGGGGCACCTACTGGCAGTGGGATCCCAAAGAAACCTGGGCGCTCATCGTCTGGCTTAACTATGCGGCCTGGTTGCACATGCGTCTCATGAAAGGCCTGCGCGGCTCCATGGCCGCCTACTGGGCGCTGAGCGGCCTGCTGGTTACCAGCTTTGCCTTCCTGGGGGTCAATATGTTCCTCTCAGGGCTGCACTCCTACGGAGAGCTCTAGGCTTCTCTGGATTGCAGCAAAGCAAAGGCGCCCTTCGGGGCGCTTTTGCTTTGCCAGAGGCAACATCAGGACCGGCGGCCGCTGATTTCTTCGAGCAGGGTGCGGGTGGCTGGGTCGCTGATCAGGGTAAGGATGTTCTTGTGGGCCAGCAGCTCTGCGGGCTCGCAGGCGGGCGACACAATGTAGCCCTGTACGTAGTCCACGCCCATCTCGGCCAGGGCGCGCAGCGTGGGTTCGTCCTCGACCCACTCGGCAATGCACTCCATACCCAGGTTGTGCGCCAGATCCACGATGCTGTTCACGATGGCGATGTTGGCTTCGCTGCCCAGCATGTCGCGGATCAGGCTGCCATCGATCTTGATGGTGTCGGCTGGCAGTTCTTTGAGGTACGAGAACGACGTATAGCCTGCGCCAAAATCGTCCAGGGCCACGCGGGCGCCCATGCGCTGCAGGCGGCGCATGAACTGACGGGTACGCTCAAGATCCTGCAGGGCCACGCCCTCGGTGATCTCGATGCACAGCCGCCGGCTGAGTTGCGGTTGCAGGTTAAGCAGGCTGAAGAGCGAATCCACAAAGCGGTCGTCGTTAAGTGAGACACCGCTGAGATTCAGATTGACCAACTGCGTGTGATGCAGCTTGTCGTGATTTTTGATCATCCAGTCCAGGGTGGACGACACCACCCATTTATCGATGGCGGTGATCATGCCGCTGTCTTCGGCCGCCTGGATGATCTTCTGGGTTTGCGGGACATGGCCGTTTTTTTGCCGCACGCGCAGCAAGACCTCGAAGTTGAGCATCTTGAGGGGATGGCGCAGCGACACGATGGGCTGCATCAGCAGGTATAGGTCTTCGGGCGGGGTGCCTTGCTCGAGTTGCTCGAACACCCGAAGCTCGTTGATGTGATCAAACAGCGCCTCGGTGTTTTCTTCGTAGAGCACGATATCCTGGTGCTGCTTGCGGGCGTCGCGGCAGGCGCGGGTGCCTGCCGCCAAGGCATCTTTGGGGTCCATGTCGGTGTTCAGGTCGATCAGGCCCATGGCGCTCTTTACCTGAAAAGACCGGTCGCCCACATAAAACGGCGCGCTGTTCAAGCTGTCGACCATATCCTGGGCCAGCAGGCGGGCGTCGCGTGCCCGCATGTTGGGAAACAGGATGATGAATTCGTCGGTGCCGATGCGGCCCACCTTTTGCTGGTCGGTCAGTGAGTATCGCAGGCGGTCGCAGGCCAGCTGCAGCAGTTGATCTCCGGCCGAGTGGCCAAAGAGATCGTTGACGCGCTTTAAATGATCCAGGCTAAGGTAGGACATCGTGCAGGGCGTGCCGTTTTGCTGCAGGTCTTCGATGGCTGCTGCGATGGCAGACTCTATCCCGCGCCGGTTAAGCGTGTTGGTTAGGGCGTCGTGGTCGGTCATTAGTCGCAGATTGCGCAAGGTTTCAGAGCGTGCGGTGACATCCTGCAAAGAACCCTCGATACGGCTGCCCGCCAGCGTGGCGCGCAACAGAAAACTGCGTATCGAGCTGTTGCCGTTGCTGCGGTGAGCCAGCTGGATTTCGGTGTCGCGGCCTTGCTCGGTGGCCAGTGACACCTCGACCCAGTCGATCTCTTCGAAGTAATCCCGCCACTTGAGCGCAGGCACCTGGAGGCTGTCGTCGATGGCCAGCATCTGGCGTGCATTGGGGTTCAGGTGCTCGAAGTGACGTGTTGCGCTTAACGTAAACAGGCCCAGAGGCGAGAGCGAATCATGCACGATAAGCTCGTTGCGCTGCCGCAGCCGTAACTGGCGGTCTTCGCGGGTGCGGTTGGCGGTGGCCAGCGCTACCAGCAGGTTGCAGCCCAGAAACAGGGCAACGCCTACCGTGCTGTCGATGCTGTTGATGTGTCCCAGGGCGCCAGCAGGATCAGGCCAATGACGATGATCAGCACAGCCAGGCACACGGCCAGCGTGTGCCAAAACAGTGTGCGTGTGGTTACCCGGAACAGGGCGTGGACCAGGATGGTGGCCACCAGGGCGCTATCGGCCCAGGCTGCAAGAAAGGTGGTGGTTTGCAGTGTCTGGCTGGAACCCAGCAAAACGCTTGCCAGCAACAACGCTGACCCCGCCAGCCCCAGTAGTTGCAGATGGCGGCAAAGGCGTGCACCCAGATTGTGCCGGAACAGGCGGCTGAACAACAGCCAGGTAAGGGTAAAGGCAAACAGCACCACCAGGTTGCGCGAGGCAATCAGGTTGGGGGGAGACAAGGTGTGCTCAAGCCAGAAGTGATCCCAGCCCAGTGCCCACGCGCCCAGGCGCACATTGCACAACATCCACGCGGCCAACAGCACGTACAGGTGATCGTGTGTGGTGATCGATACGATGGCAATAAAAGCGATAAGCAACAGCAGGCCGCCGGTAAGCATGCCCATGGCATAGGCATGCTGTCCGCTGGCCGCTGAAAATGCCGGTAAAGACCACTGCTGGATGGCGAGCGCGCCGGGGATGAATTGCTGCACTTCGCACAGCACCCGATTGGCGGCTGTTGTGCCAGGCATGCCGGCCGAGTATCCCAGGATCCCCAGCTGGAAAGTCAGCGGGGTGAGTTGGCCGGGATGATTCCCGTTAAACAGCCAGCACACGGGTGGTGTGATGGTGGCGGTGGGTATCAGCAGCACTGACGTAGGGGGTATGTCGGGCTGTGAGGGGGTGTCGAGCTCGGCCAGTAGCCAGTGAGGGCCAACCGGGATGTTTTTGGACAGCCGGGTAGGCAAGGATTGCAGGGCTGCCGCTGCCTTGATGGGAGATTCAAACGGGCCGGGGGCAAACTGGGTGGCCAGGCCCTGGCCCTGGGTGGGGTGTACATGTGCGGGCAGTAGCCAGGCAGAGCCAATTGCGATCAGGCCTGCAAGCAGCGGCAGCAAAAAATACACCAGGAAGACGCGCGCACTACCCTGCCGATGAGACCGGGATGGGTCGATCAGGGAAACGGAATCCTTCAGTGCGGGCATACCACAGGCCAGAGATGACAAAAAACCACAAGACGCTTAATGGACACTTGCAGCCCCTGACGATTTACGACAGTAAGTGGCAAAACTTTAACGTACTTTCAGGTCTCCGGTTTTCGGTCCTGGTGCGCTTACGGGTTTTCTGGGATACGTTCTGTGGCAAAAAGATCACGCACCGCTTCGCGTGGCCGGATCTGCCAGTGCTGTTGGCCATCAACCAGGATTTCGGCTGCGCGCGGACGGGTGTTGTACTGGCTGGCCATCGAAAACCCATAGGCGCCGGCCGACAGAATGGCCAGCAAGTCTCCTTGCTGGATCGCCAGGGGGCGCTGGCGTGCCAGCCAGTCGCCGCTTTCGCAGATGGGCCCCACCACATCGTAGGTGGCTTGGGGGGTGCCCCGGCGCGGCTGAACCTCTATGACGTCGTGCCAGGCTTCGTACAGGGCCGGGCGCATGAGATCGTTCATGGCGGCGTCCACAATGGCAAAATTGCGCGCCTCGGTGGGTTTCAGGTATTCGACACGGGTCAGCAGCACCCCGGCATTGCCCACCAGCGAGCGCCCAGGTTCAAGGATTACTTGCAAGTGATCCAGGCCATGCGTGTGCAGGGCTTCAAATGCCGGATTCAGCAAGTCGGCCGGGTGCGGCGGGGTTTCGTCGGTATAGCGGATGCCCAGCCCGCCGCCCAGATCCAGGTGGCGCAGGCCAATGCCTTCGGCCGCCAGCGTATCGATCAGGCGCAGCAGCTTGTCCAGTGCGTCCAGATAAGGGCTGATCTCGGTGATCTGCGAGCCGATATGGCAATCGACACCAACGATTTCCAGTGCCGGATGCTGGCTGGCCTGGCGATACACCGCCGGCGCCTGCAGGATATCGATACCAAACTTGTTGTCTTTCAGCCCGGTGGAAATATACGGATGGGTCTTGGCATCCACATCCGGGTTCACGCGCAGTGACACCGGTGCGCGCACGCCCATCTCCTGGGCGATGTCGGCCAGGCGTTCGAGCTCGGGGACGGACTCGACGTTAAAACACTTGATGCCGGCGTTCAGTGCCGCACGCATCTCCCAAGCTTGCTTGCCCACGCCCGAGAACACGATACGGTTGGCCGGTGCCCCAGCAGCCAGCACGCGCTCGAGCTCGCCCCCTGAGACGATGTCAAACCCCGAACCCAGTTGTGCGAACTCGTGCAGCACAGCCAGATTGGAGTTGGCTTTGACGCCATAGCACACCAGTGCGTCGCGCCCCTGGATGGCGCTGGCGTAACGGGCCCAGGCCGCACGCAGCGCTGCACGCGAGTATACGTACAGGGGTGTGCCGTATTGATCGGCCAGTTGGGTCAGCGGGATGTCTTCAGCGTGCAGGATGCCGTCCCGCAGAGGAAAGCAAGGGGCAGTCGTCATGAAACGTTCAGGGGCGTGAAGAGGGAAGAGGAGTGGTATTGGGTGTCTGCGCAGCCGGGCTGATGGCCGGCGGCTGGGTCAGGACAGGATCCACTGGCGGGGGCGGCGTTGCCGGCACCAGCGGGCCTTTCATGCCGCACCCCACAAGCCCCAGGGCCAATGTCAGGGGGGCAACGCGGGCGGCCAGGCGGGCCACGGAGCAATTAATCATTAAAAGGGCACTCGGACAGGTTGGGGCACAGCCGCTTCGTTGTCGCTGCGGCTGTGGAGTTGATCCAGCAGGGCACCGATGCCGTCCTGGCCGCTGTCGGATGGGCTTCCGGAAAGCGGATCGCCAGGAGCGGGCAGGCCGACGCGTGCGATGGCCACCCCGGGGGGGTATTCGGAGAAATAAAAATCACCGTTGATGCGTGATAGGCCGCTGGGCATGGGGCCAGGAGGGATCTCGGGTTGGCCTTTCAGGGCGGTGCGCATATAGCCCACCCAGATGGGTAGTGCTGCGCCGCCGCCGGTTTCGCCCTGGCCCATCGATTTGGGCTGGTCGAAGCCCATCCAGGCCACGGCCACCTGCTTGGGCGTGAACCCGGCAAACCACGCGTCCTGAGAATCATTGGTGGTGCCGGTCTTGCCGCCGATATCGTTGCGTTTCAGTTCGCGGTGTACGCGTGCGCCGGTGCCATAGGTGGCCACGCCGCGCAGCATGTCATTCATCACGTAGGCGGTGCGAGGGTCGATCACCCGGGCCAGCGTATCGCCGGCCACGGTGGGCCGTGCGCGCATGATGACTTTGCCACTGCTGTCCGTGACGTGATCAATAAGATAGGGCGGCACGCGGTAGCCACCATTGGCAAAGACGGCAAAGCCACCTGCCAGCTGCAGTGGTGTCACGCTGCCCGCACCCAGTGCCAGCGGCAGCACCGCGGGTTGGCGCGAGCGGTCGAAACCGAAGCGGGTGACGTAATCCTGCACGTATTGCGGGCCCACCGCCTGCATGATGCGAATCGACACCATGTTCTTGGATTTGTACAGACCCTGGCGCATGGTCAGCATGGGCTCGTAGGCCCGGCCGTAGTTTTTGGGGTTCCAGGCCTTGGAGCCGGTTTGCTCGGCGGTCAGCGAGAAGGGCTCGTCGGAGATCTGCGTGGCAGGGGTTAGGCCGCGCTCGAGTGCCGAGGCGTAGATAAACGGTTTGAAGGATGAGCCTGGTTGACGCCAGGCCTGGGTGACGCGGTTGAATTTGCCTTCTTCGAAGTCAAATCCGCCCACCATCGCCAGGATGCCGCCGTCTTGTGCGCGCACCGATACCAGTGCCGCCTGAATGCCGGGTTTGTTTAAAAGCTCCCAGACATCGTTATCCTGCTTGTGCACATACACCACAGATCCGCGTGAGATGCGCACTGAGTCTTTGGCTTTGGGCCCCAGGCCGCGGGCCACCACCCGCAAAGCGCTTTTGTCGGTGATGGTGATGATCTGCTTGGGGCTGCGTGCCACTTTGATTTCGGTAGGGCTGGCCGAAAGCACGATGCCGGTGAGGAGATCGCCGTTGTCCGGGTATTTTTCCTGGACGGTGTCCAGGATTTCGTTAAAGGCCTCGGGCTGGTTCTCGATGCCTTCAGGCAAATCGATGGTTTCTTCGGGGCCAGGGTAGTAGGCGCGCCGCGTGTAATCCAGCACGCCGTCACGCAGCGATTGGTAAGCGGCTTCCTGATCCACCGAATTGATCGTGGTGTAGATATTGAAGCCGCGTGAATAGATGTCGTCCTGATACACGCCGTACAGCAGCTGGCGGGCCAGTTCGGCCGGGTATTCGCCGTGCACTGCGTAGCGCCCGGTGGGAGTGCCGGCAGCCGATTGGATCACGATCTCTTGCGCCTTGGCCTTCTCGTACTCGGCGTCGTTCAGGTAGCCAAGCTCGTGCATCCGGCCCAGCACATAGGCCTGGCGCGACTTGGCCCGATCAAAATTGGCAATCGGGTTAAACCGCGACGGCGCCTTGGGGATGCCAGCCAGCATTGCGGCCTCGGCCGGCGTGATGTCGGCCAGTTGCTTGCCAAAATACGTGCGGCTGGCCGCGGCAAAACCATAGGCCCGGTGTCCCAGGAAGATCTGGTTCATGTACAGATCCAGAATCTGGTCTTTGCTGAGCGTGGCTTCGATCTTGAACGTGAGCAGAAGCTCGTAGAACTTGCGTGTGTAGGTTTTTTCGGAGGACAGATAAAAATTGCGCGCTACCTGCATGGTGATGGTGCTGGCGCCCTGTGTCTTGGACATGTGCACCACGTTGGCGATGGCCGCACGCAGCACGCCCGCCCAGTCGATGCCGCCATGCTGGTAGAAGCGGTCGTCTTCTGCGGCCAGGATGGCCGATTTCATGACGTCCGGAATCTCGTTGAAGCGCAGTACATTGCGGCGTTCTTCGCCAAACTCGCCAATCAGCACGTGATCGGCCGTGTAGATGCGCAGCGGCACGCGTGGCCGGTAGTCGGTCATCGCGTGGAGGTCGGGCAGATTGGGCCAGGCCAGTGCCAGCGCCAGTGTCAGCAAGAGTGCGCCACAGATGCCCAGGCCGGCGCAGAGCACGAACGCCTTCAGGATCAGGCGCGAAAGCCAGGAGCGGGCAGGCGCCTTTTGCTTGGAGGTGGTTTTGGTGGTTCTCATCAGGGGCGATTGTAAGCCCTGGCAGGGGGCCGCCAGGGACGCGATGCGAGGTGTATGTAACTGGATGCTGCTAAATAGGGGGCGAGCCCGCCTGTAAAGGGGCCTGAAAGGCCGCTGGAAAAATGAGTGGGCCAGCCAATGCGATAATACACGTAAACCATTTGTACACCTGTTGCGTATGCTGTCAGAAACCCCGCCCACCGATGCCCGAGTTGCCCCAAAGGTGGCGCCCTGCCTGGCCTCGCCGATTTTTCTGGTGGGCATGATGGGAGTGGGCAAAACCACCATTGGCCGCCAGCTGGCCGTGGCCCTCAACCGCCAGTTTGTCGATCTTGACCACGCCATCATCGGGCGCTGCGGCGTGCCCGTGGCTACCATCTTCGACATCGAAGGCGAGGCCGGGTTCCGTCGTCGCGAAACCACGTTGCTGGATGAATACACCCGGATGCCCGGCCTGGTGCTGGCCACCGGGGGGGGCGCAGTGCTGGCCCCCGAAAACCGCGAGATGCTCAAACGCGGTTGTGTCATTTATCTGCGTGCCGGGGCACAAGAGCTTTATCGCCGGGTTGCCCGAGACCGCAGCCGGCCCCTGCTGCGTACGCAAGACCCCCGCCAACGCATCGCCCAGCTTCTCCAGCAGCGCGAACCCCTTTATGATGAGGTGGCTGACATCTGCCTGGATACGGCCGACCAACCCGTGCCGCAGCTGGTGCGCACACTGGTGGCCCGGCTGGCCGAGCACTCCATCACTTTCTAATCCGGTATGGCCATGCAAACTCTCGACGTCCGTACACCCGGCGGCAACTACCCCATCCACATTGCCCATGGCCGCCTCGATGCCCTTGCTCAGGTCATCCCGGCCGATGCCACCGCCGTGGCGGTGGTTACCAATGTCACGGTATCGGCCTTGTATGGCCCGCAGGTGCGTGCGGCGCTGGCGGCCACCGGCAAGCCCTTGCAATGGATAGCGCTTGCCGACGGCGAAGACACCAAAACCTGGCAAACACTTAATCAGATCTTTGATGCGCTGCTCGAGGCCGCGCTCGATCGCAAGGCGGTGCTGGTGGCCCTGGGTGGCGGCGTCATTGGCGACATGTGCGGCTTTGCGGCCGCCTGCTATATGCGTGGCGTGCGTTTCATCCAGGTGCCCACCACCTTGCTGGCACAGGTGGATTCCTCGGTGGGGGGCAAAACAGCCATCAACCACCCGCTGGGCAAAAACATGATTGGTGCGTTTTATCAGCCCCAGGCTGTCGAAATCGACCCGGCCGTGCTGGCCACTTTGCCGGCGCGCGAGATTTCCGCCGGCCTGGCGGAAACCATCAAGTACGGCATGATTGCCGATGCTCGGTTTTTCGACTGGTGTGAAGCCAACGTGCAGGCACTGCGCCAGTTGGACGAAACCGCCATCACCTATGCCGTGCAGCGCTCGTGCCAGATCAAAGCCCAGGTGGTGTCGCAAGACGAGCGCGAAACCGGCCTGCGCGCCATTCTTAACTTTGGCCACACATTTGCCCATGCCATCGAATCCGGCCTGGGATACGGCCAATGGCTGCATGGCGAAGCCGTGGGCTGCGGCATGGTGCTGGCCGCGCAATTGTCGGTACAGGTGTGCGGGCTGGATCCTGCCGTGGCCGGTCGCATCCGCGATCTGGTCGCTGCCATCGGCTGCCCCGTGCAGGCACCGGATCTTGGGCTTGAGCGCTGGTTTGAGCTGATGCGGGTGGATAAAAAGACCGAAGGCAGCCACATCCGGTATGTTTTGCTGCCGCAGTTGGGGCAGGCCACCCTGCAGGCAGTAGACGACACCCTGGTGCGTCCGCTGCTGGCTCAAAAGATCAAGGCCTGATCATGACAACCCTGGCACCCTACGCTTGTCATGCAGAGCACACCCGGGGCCGCCGCTACACCGAAGCCCCGCCCCAGGGGCGCAGCGCGTTTCAGCGCGACCGCGACCGCATCGTGCATTGCTCCGCGTTTCGGCGTCTGGAATACAAAACCCAGGTGTTCCTCAATCACGAAGGCGATCTTTTCCGCACACGGCTGACCCACAGCATCGAAGTTGCCCAGATTGCACGCAGCCTGGCACGCAATCTGGATGTCAACGAAGACCTCATCGAGGCCATGGCGCTGGCCCACGACCTTGGCCACACGCCGTTTGGCCATGCCGGCCAGGACGAGCTCAATGCCTGCATGCAAACGCTGGCGCCCCAGGCGGGCGGTTTCGAGCACAACCTGCAGAGCCTGCGGATTGTCGACGAGCTCGAAGAGCGTTACGCCGGTTTCAACGGCCTTAACCTGTGCTTTGAAACCCGCGAGGGCATCCTCAAACATTGCTCGCGGCGCCATGCGCGCCTGTTGGGGCCGGTGGCGGCGCGGTTTCTGGATGGCACGCAGCCCTCGCTCGAGGCCCAGCTTACCAACCTGGCAGACGAAATTGCCTACAACAACCACGATATCGACGACGGTGTGCGCTCGGGCCTGATCACCGTGCAGCAACTGCTGGAGCTGCCCATTTTTGCGCAGCACCACCAGCAGGTATGCCATCAGTATCCACAGGCCGAGGGCAAACGTCTGTTGTCTGAAGTCATCCGCGCGATGATCAATACCCTGGTGCGGGATCTCACCCGCACCACGGCTGCGCGCATTGCCGCCCTCAAGCCCGATTCGGCCGATGCCGTGCGGGCAGGCCCTTCGCTGGCGGCTTTTTCGGATGATCTGCGCGCCCAGGCAGATGCACTCAAGAAATTTTTGCTCGATAACCTGTATCGCCACGCCCAGGTGATGCGCATGACCAATAAAGCGCGGCGCATCGTCCGGGATCTCTTCACCGCATTTTTGGATGATCCCCGCCTGCTGGCCGGCGAATACCAGCGCGACGACCCCATCGAGCAAGCCCGCGCCATTGCCGACTACATCGCCGGGATGACCGACCGCTACGCCATCCGCGAGCACCACAACCTGTTTCGCATGGACTAACCATGAAAGCCCCCGCCTGTCCCAGCCTGCGCGATGCCTGGCTACAGGCGTTTCTGGATGCGCTGGGGGCCTCGCCCGCCGCGCATCAGGCGGCCCGCCACATTCAGTGGCACGGCCAGGGGGCGCTGGCTTCTGCTTATCCTGTTACCGATCTGGCCTGCGCCAGCATGGCGGCCGCGGCCTGTGTGCTGGCCGGCCACATGTCATCTTCATTGGCATCAGATCACCCGGCCGGTGGGGTGCAGTCTGCGCCGCCCCAGGTGCAGGTGGATGTGGCCCTGGCCTCGGCGTGGTTTGGCTATACCTTGCAGCCCGTCGGCTGGCAGATCCCCAAAGTGCGTGATGCCGTCACCGGCGATTACCGCACCCGTGATGGCTGGATCCGCATCCATGCCAATGCCGCCCTTCACCGGGCGCGTGCCTTGCAGGTACTGGGCTTGGGTGCCGATGCCACCCGCCAGGCAGTGGCTGCACAGGTGCAGCGCTGGCAGGCCTGGGCACTCGAAGACGCCCTGGTGCAGGCAGATGCCTGCGCGGCCGCACTGCGCACGCCACAGGCCTGGGCTCAACATCCACAGGGGCTGGCGGTGGCTGCCGAGCCCCTGGTGCATTATCTGCCAGGCTTGCCGCTGCCTGGATCATCCCTGTCGCCTGCTGCTGTGCGCTCCGTTTATGTCCCCCTGGATCCCCTGCGTCCGCTGGCCAGCTTGAGGGTACTGGATCTGACCCGCGTACTGGCCGGGCCCGTGTGCACCCGCTGGCTGGCGGCCTACGGCGCGCAGGTGCTGCGCCTGGATCCCGTCGGCTGGGAAGAACCCGGCATGGTGCCCGAAGTCACCGTGGGCAAGCGTTGTGCGGCGCTCAATCTACGCGATGCCGCCGGACGAGAGCAGTTTGTTCAACTGCTGGCACAAGCCGATGTGCTGGTGCATGGGTATCGGCCGGATGCGCTGGAGCGCCTGGGCTTGGGGGCGTCGGTGCGTCAGCAGATTCGCCCGGGTCTGGTGGATGTCAGCCTCAATGCCTGGGGCTGGACAGGGCCCTGGCGTGGCCGCCGAGGCTTTGACAGCCTGGTGCAAATGAGCACCGGCATCGCCTGGCCGGCAAGCGGCACGGCTGCCCCCGAGCCCCTCCCGGTGCAGGCGCTGGATCAATCGGCGGGCTACTGGATGGCTGCTTGCGTGATGCAGGGCCTGCACCGGCGGGAGGCCGGGCAGGGCAGCGTGTGGCGCGTGTCGCTGGCACGTATGGCTGCTTTGCTGGCCAGTGGTCGCATGGCCGAAAAAAAACCGGCCCTTGGGCCGGTGCCGCTGGATGCGGCGCACACGCGCGCAGAAGACACTGAATGGGGGCCGGCTCGCCGCCTTTTGCCCCCGTGTGTGGTGGGTGAAGCCACCTGGCACTGGGATGGGCCGGCTGGCCCGCTGCGCCGCCACCCGGCTTTGTTTCCCTGATTAATCTTCGCCTTCGAGTGCAGCCTCTGCGCTGGCAGACAGCTTGCCCTTGGACCGGCGGCGCATGATCGGCGGGATCACCACGATGGCCAGCGAGACCACCCATAGGCCGATGGCAATCGGGCTGCTCCACAGGATGGAGAGTTCGCCATTGGTGATGGACAAGGCCCGGCGCAGGTTTTGCTCCATCATGTCGCCCAACACCACGCCCAGCACCATCGGGGCCATGGGGATGCCGCCTTTGCGCAGCAGGTAGCCGATCAGGCCCAGCACCGCCGCCATGGTGAGATCAAACGTGCCTGCGTTGATGGCATACACGCCGATATAACTGATGCACAGGATGCCTGGTACCAGCAGCCAGTTGGGCAGTGCCAGCACTTTGGAGAACACCCGCACCATCGGGATGTTCATCAGGAACAGCATCACGTTGGCGATAAAGAGCGATGCCACCAGGCCCCAGACCAGCTCGGGTTTGGTGTCAAACAGCACGGGCCCAGGGGTGATGTTGTACAGCGTCAGGGCGCCCATCATCACGGCTGTGGTGCCCGAGCCCGGCACCCCCAGGGTAAGCATGGGCACAAAAGAGCCCACTGCCGCCGCCGTAGAGGCTGCCTCGGGGGCCGTCACACCGCGCAGATCGCCCTCGCCAAAGCAGGAATTGGGGTCGCGCCCCTCTTGGTAGCGTTTCTCGTTGGAGTAGGCCACCGCAGAGGCCACACTGGCGCCCGCACCCGGCAGCACGCCAATAAAGAAGCCCAGCAAAGAACCGCGCAGCACCGTCCATTTGGTGTAGAGCAGTTCTGTCATGTTGAACAGCTTGCGCGTGCTGGGAGGCACATCCGGGTTTTCGCCGCGCACGGCGGATTCCAGCAGCTCAAGGAGCTCGGCAATGGCAAACAGGGCAATCACCACCACCACGAAGTCGATACCGTCAAAGAGGTGCACGGAATCAAAGGTGTAGCGGTACACGCCCGAGTTGGCATCCACACCCACGGTGGCGATGGCCAGGCCCAGCATAGCCGACAGCGTGCCCTTGACGGGTTGGCGCCCCAGCAGGCTGGTGAGGCAGCAAAACGCAAACACGATCAGGACAAAGTACTCGGCCGGGCCAAAGGCCAGCGCCCAGCGCGCCAGCAAGGGGGCCAGCACAATCACTCCGATGGTGGCTGCCAGAGAGCCGCAAAACGCCGACCAGCCCGACAGCGACAGCGCCACATTGGCCAAGCCCTTGCGTGCCAGCGGATAGCCGTCGAGCGTGGTCATGATGGCACTGGCTTCGCCCGGCACATTGATGAGGATGGCACTGATGCGTCCGCCGTACTCGGCGCCCACGTACACGGCCGCCAGCAAAATCAAGGCAGTTTCGGGGGGCAGGTTCAGGGCGTAGGCGATGGGGATCAGCATGGCCACGCCGTTGATGGGGCCCAAGCCTGGCAACACACCCACCATGGTGCCCAAAAAAGCACCCAGGGCTGCCACCAGCAGGTTCATCCACGAAAACGCGACATCGAAACCGATGCTGAGATGGTCAAAAATCTGGCTCATAGCAGAGACTCCAGCGGGCCCAGGGGCAGCACCACATCCAGGGCACGGTCGAACAAAAGGAAAAACAGCACACCCATCAGCACACCGCTAATCGCCAGTTTTCCCCAGGCGCCGCCAAACAGGCGGCCAATGAGTACGGTGACAATGGCTGTGGCCAAGATAAAGCCCAGCGTCTCGAACAGCATCGCGTACCCAAAGATGTACGCCATCATCAGCAGCAGCCGTGGCCAGTCGATGTGCTTGCCGTGGCTGTGTTCGTGCCAGTGCTTGTACATCAGCCAGGCACCGCACAGGGCGATGATCAGGGCGATCAGCATGGGAAACGCCCGCGGCCCCACGGGTTCGTAGGAAAATGGGGCCTGCAGGTCGTGGCCGAACCACGCCATCAGGCCGGCAAAGATCAGGGCAAAAAAGCCCACAGTACGATCACTCATGGCGAAGTCCGGTAGAAGGTTTATTTGCGGATCAGGCCAAACTCGTCGGCCAGCTTGGTGTAGTCGGCCACACGCTCTTTGATGTATTTATCCAGCTCGGCGCCCGACTTGTTGAACGGAAACAGGCCTTGCTTGTCGCGAATGGCTTCAAAGGAAGGATCGGCCTGCGTTTTATTGAAGGCGTCCACCCACCATTGGTAGTCGGCATCCGACACCTTGGGGCCTACGTAAAAGCCGCGGATGATGGGCCACTGGATATCAAAGCCTTCTTCCTGGGCGGTGGGCACTGAAGACAGCTTGCCCGGCAGGCGATGATCGGCAAACACGGCCAGCACCCGGATGGGGGCGCCGCCTGCCAGCATGGTAAAGGCTTCGGCCGCATCACCCATATAGGCCTGGATATGGCCGCCACGCAGGGCGGTCAGGGCATCGCCACCGCCTTCAAAGGCCACAAAGCGCATCTTGCGGTAGTCCACCCCGGCTGCGCGCGCAGTAAGTGCGGCTTTCATCCAGTCCTGGCTGCCCACGGTACCGCCGGCGCCCAGTACGATCTTGGTGGGGTCCTGCTTGAAGGCCGCCATCAGTTCTTTCAGATCCTTGTAGGGGGCATCATCGCGCACCACGGCCACGCCGTAATCAGAGCCCACGGCTGCCAGCCAGCGCACATCATCCACGCTGTAGCGGCCAAATTTCTTCTGTGCCAGGTTCAGCAAGGAGCCGCCGGAAAACGCCACGATGGAATTGGGGTCGTCGGGTTTCTGGGCAATCACATGGTTGTAGGCCACCGCGCCAATGCCACCGGGCATGTACACAATACGCATGGGATCGGTCAGTGCACCAGAGGCTTTCAGGCCTTCTTGTGCGAGGCGGCAGGTGAGGTCAAAGCCGCCGCCGGGGTTGGCAGGGGCAATACACTCGGGTTTTGACGGGGCTGCCGAGACGGCCATGCCCAGCGAAAGCAGGGCGCCGCCCAGCAGCAACGTTACGGATCGGGGTGTCATGATGAAAGTCTCCTGTTTTAGGCTTGATATCACCGGTCGTCAGACACAGACACAACCGGATACCCCTCGCACCTTAAAGAGCCGAGGCTTTCCATTAGCTTTCAAAATCGCACAAATACGGGATAACCCCGATCTATCGCCCTTTTTAATGTATGGATTATCCTGGCGCGCCAAGGGGCGTGCCGTGGGCGTGTCAGGCGGGTTTGTGTCAGGCGGCGGTGCCGGGTTCTGGCAGCGGGAATACCAGCGCCACTTCGCAGCCCGGGTGGGTGTTGCGGATGCGCAGTTGTCCGCGATACTGCAGCAAAATCGTGTGCACGATGGCCAGGCCCAGGCCTGCGCCATGGCTGCCTTTACCCGCTTGCCCGCGCCTGAAACGGCGTCCGGCCTTGCGGATATCCGCCTCGCTCATGCCCGGGCCGGTGTCCTGCACGGCCAGAATCACGGCGTCAGCGGTGCGCTGGATGCCCAAGGTGATGGTGCCACCCACCGGTGTGTACTGGATGGCGTTGTCTGTCAGGTTTTGCAGGGCTTCGCGCAGCAGCCAGTCGGCGCCCTTTACCTGGGCGTCCAGCTCGGCGCCTTCCAGCGCCAGGGTTTGATGTTTTTGGCGGGCCAGGCCGTACATCTGGCGGATCACATCCTGGGCCAAGGGCGTCAGTGCCACGGCCCGATGCGGCTCGGCCTGGGCCTCGGATTCTTGTGCGCGGGCCAGGGCCAGCAACTGTGCAGCGGTGCGTTGCGCCTGGTCCAGCCCCCGGCGCATCGCCAGCAAGGCCGTGCGCGCCTCGGCGGGGTCGAGTTCACGCAGGGCGTAATCCAGCTGGGTGTTCAGCACCGCCAGGGGCGTGCGCAGCTGATGCGAGGCGTCATCCAGAAATTGTCTTTGGCGCCGGGCTTGTCGGGCGTGGCGCGCCACGTGCTGGTTTACCGCGTTGACCAACGGCTGCACTTCGCGCGGCAGTTCGGGGGCCAGGATGGGGCTCAGGTCGTCGCTGCGGCGGGTTTTCAGCTTGCGATACAGGCGTGTCAGGGGCCGCAGGCCAATCAGCACGCCAAAAAAGATCAGTGCAGAAGACACCAGCACCTCGACGACATCGCGCACCACGCTGCGCAGCATCGAGTCGCGGATCACCGCATCGCGCCCGGTGCGGTCTTCGCCCACCATCACGATCACCCGGCCGTCGGGCTGCCCGGCCAAGGGCGGGTTCATGGGCCGTGCCATGGCGGCAATGCGCACGCTGGTGCCCAGGTAGCTGCGGTCGTAAAACACCGGTACCCCCGACACCAGTGCCTCATCGGGCAGCGGCAGTTGCTGGTTGCCGATGTCGGCCAGCAGGTCTTCGGTGAGGATGCGGTAGTACACCGTGTTGTCGGCGGTCAGTTCAAAGAACTCCAGCATCAGGTAGGGCAGTTCTACCGACAGCCCGCCGCTGTCCGTGGAAATATTGTGGTTGATGGCACGCAAGGCCCCCACCAGCGAGCGGTCGTAAGCCAGGTCGATCTGTGTGTGCAACTGATGGCTGGAATACCACAAGGCAAGGCTTAATACCGCCACTTGCGCCGGGATCAAAATCCACAGCAGCAGGGCCCGCAGGCTGTGGGCGCGGGCCGGTTTAGTGGGGTGCATCGGATAGGGGCTCGAGGCAATAGCCCATGCCGCGCAGCGTCACGATCTGCACCTGGGTATCGGCCAGTTTCTTGCGCAGGCGGTGGATCAGCACCTCGATGGCCTCAAGGTTGATGCTGGTGTCGTCCGGGCTGATGCGATCCAGCATTTGCTGCTTGGTCACCGGCTCTCCCGCCTTTTGCATCAGCACTTTCAGGGCCGAGAACTCGCGCGGCGACAAGCCCAGCGGCTGATCGTGGTGCAAAAACCGTTGGCTGCCGATATCCAGCACCAGGTCGCCCAGCACCCAGCGCGGGTGCTCGCGCCCCCGGCTGCGGCGGATCAGCGCGTGCAGACGGGCTTCAAGTTCTTCGATGGCGAAGGGCTTTTGCATGAAATCATCGGCGCCTTCGTGCAGCGAGTCGATGCGCTCGGACATCGCGTCGCGTGCCGTCAGCACCAGCACCGGGCAGCGGTTGTCGCGTGCCCGCAGACGGTGCAGGAACTCGTGGCCGTTCATGCCCGGCAAGCCCAGATCCAGGATGATGGCGTCAAATTCTTCTACCCGCAGGCGGCGTTCGGCCAGCTCGGCGTCGTCGGCCCAATCCACTATAAAGCCACCGTGGCGCGCCAGGCTGCGCGCCAGCCAGTTGGCCAGCTCGGATTCGTCTTCGATCAGGAGAATGCGCATAGTGACGATGATAGGGCGGTGCCGGGGCCTTGCCTAGTGATTGGCCTCGGGATGGGGATCGTGCTTATGGCCGGCGTGATGGGCTGCGTTGCCACCCACTTGGCCGGCCAGCAGGGGCTTTAACCAGGCCCCCGTGTAGCTGTTGGCCGTGGCGGCGATGACCTCGGGCGTGCCCTGGGCCACAATCTGGCCGCCGCCTGCCCCGCCTTCGGGGCCCAGGTCGATCACCCAGTCGGCCGTTTTGATCACATCCAGATTGTGTTCGATGATCAGCACCGTGCTGCCGGTGTCTACCAGTTGCTGCAGCACATCCAGCAATACGGCAATGTCATGAAAATGCAGGCCGGTGGTGGGTTCGTCCAGCACGTACAGGGTGCGATCCGAGCCGCGCCGCGAGAGCTCTTGGGATAGCTTGATGCGCTGGGCTTCGCCGCCCGAGAGCGTGGTGGCGCTTTGCCCCAGGCGGATATACGACAGCCCTACGTCCATCAGTGTTTGCAGCTTGCGCGCCACCGTGGGCACGGCCTGAAACAGGCCCAGCGCCTGGGCCACGGTGAGATCCAGGATATCGCTGATGGAGTGGCCCCGGTAGCGGATGTCCAGGGTTTCGCGGTTGTAGCGCTTGCCCTCGCATACCTCGCAGGGCACATACATATCGGGCAAAAAGTGCATCTCAACCCGCACCATGCCGTCGCCCTGGCAGGCCTCGCAGCGCCCGCCCTTCACGTTAAACGAGAAGCGCCCAGAATCGTAGCCGCGCAGGCGTGCCTCGGGCACCCCGGCAAAGAGCTCGCGGATCGGGGTGAACAGCCCCGTATAAGTGGCCGGATTGCTGCGTGGCGTGCGGCCAATCGGGTTCTGGTCGATGCTGATGATTTTTTCGAAGTGCTCCAGGCCCTGCAATTGATCGAAGGGCGCCTCGTGTGTCTGGGCGCGATGCAGGCGGTGGCTTAGCGCCGCCACCAGGGTGTCGTTGATCAGGGTGGATTTGCCCGAGCCCGATACGCCGGTGATGCAGCTCAGGCGCCCCACCGGGATGGCCAGATCCACGGATTTCAGGTTATGCCCGCGACAGCCCAGCAGACGTAGCCAGCGCTGCTCTGGCTCGTCGGCCACTGGCCGGCGCACGGGGATCTCGATGCGGCGTGTGCCGGCCAGATACTGGCCGGTTAAAGAATCGGGTTGTGCGGCAATTTGCGCCGGTGTGCCCTGGGCCACCACATAGCCGCCTTGCTCGCCCGCGCCCGGGCCCATGTCCAGCACGTGGTCGGCTGCGCGGATCATGTCCTCGTCGTGCTCGACCACAATCACGCTATTGCCCAGGTCGCGCAGCTGGTGCAAGGTGTCGATCAAGCGGCGGTTGTCGCGCTGATGCAGGCCAATCGAGGGCTCGTCCAGTACATACATCACGCCGGTCAGGCCCGAGCCAATCTGGCTGGCCAGGCGGATGCGCTGGGATTCGCCGCCCGACAGCGTGTCGGCGCTGCGGTCCAGCGACAAATACCCCAGGCCCACGTTATCCAGAAAATCCAGCCGGGCGCGGATTTCGTGCATGATGCGCTCGGCCACCTCGCGCCGTGCGCCGCCCATCTCCGTGCGCTGAAACCAGGCGCGGCAATCGGCCAGAGACCAGGCTTCAATCTCGTAGATGGCCCGCCCGCGCCGCTCGCCGGGGCCTGGGTCGTCGCCCACCAGCACGTGGCGCGCATCGCTGCACAGGCGTGCGCCCTGGCATTCGGGGCAGCGGATGGTGTGGCGCAGGCGGTTCAGCTCGTCGCGCACCGCTGTGGAGTGCGTTTCGCGCCAGCGCCGCTCGAGATTGGGGATCACGCCTTCAAAGGTGTGGCGCCGGATTGTGGGCACTCCGCCTTCGCCCAGGTATTGAAACGCGATTTCTTCGTCGCCGGAGCCGTGCAAAATGCGTGTGCGTATCCCGGCATCCAGCGCCTGAAACGGCGTCTCCAGGCTGAAATGATAATGCTGCCCCAAACTGGCCATCATGGCGTAGCTGAAGGCGTTGCGCCGATCCCAGCCATGGATGGCGCCGGCGGCCAGGCTGAGCTCTGGAAAAGCCACCACCTGCTCGGGGTCGAAGGCATCCACATGGCCCAGGCCGTTGCACGTGGGGCAGGCCCCCACCGGATTGTTGAAGCTGAACAGGCGGGGTTCGAGTGTGCCCATGCCGCGGGCGCACACTGGGCAGGCGTAAGCCGCCGAAAACCCTTGCTCTTTGTTTGAATCCAGATCCAGCACCAGGGCGCGTCCCTGGGCCAGATCCAGTGCAGTCTCGAAGCTTTCGGCCAGGCGCTGGCGGCTGTCGGGGCGCACGCGTATGCGGTCGACCACCACATCCAGATCCCACGGCCCCTCCACGGGCTCGGGGGCGGCGCTGCCGTCGATGACCTGCATATTGCCGTTGATGCGTACGCGCACAAAACCCAGGGCCTGCAGGCGCCGGCACTCGGCCGGTAGATTGTCGTCGCGACCGCGCGCCAGCGGCGCCAAAATGGCCAGCCGCGAGCCCTCGGGGCGTGCCAGTACCTGATCCACCATCTGGCTGACGCTTTGCGCCTGCAGGGGCAGATGGTGATCGGGGCAGTAGGGCGTACCGGTGCGGGCATACAGCAGCCGCAGATAATCGTGGATCTCGGTGATGGTGCCCACGGTGGATCGCGGATTGTGCCCGGCGGATTTTTGCTCGATGGCAATGGCCGGCGACAAGCCCGTAATCACGTCCACATCGGGCTTGTCCATCATCTGCAAAAACTGCCGGGCATAGGCCGATAGGCTTTCTACATAGCGGCGCTGCCCCTCGGCGTATAAAGTATCAAACGCCAGAGACGACTTTCCCGAGCCCGACAGCCCCGTCACCACCACCAGTTGGCGGCGCGGGAGGTCGATCGAGATATTTTTCAGATTGTGGGTGCGTGCACCCCGGATGCAGATGGCGTCCATGCCGATAGGGGAGTTCAGGTTCTTAAAAGGCCAACTTGCTACTATAACGCGCAGCCCCTGCTTCTTACGGATCCTCATATGGCCCGATCACCCCGATCCTCTGCTCCACCCCTCAAACTGACGCCCCTCGAGCGGCGCAGCAGCGTGGCCTTGGCCACCCTGTTTGCCGCGCGCATGCTGGGCCTGTTTTTGCTGACACCTATTTTTGCCGTGGCGGCCCGCACCCTGGTGGGCGGTGATGATCCGGCCCGCGTAGGCCTGGCACTGGGCGCCTACGGGCTTACCCAGGCCGTGATGCAAATCCCCCTGGGCATGGCGTCCGATCGCTATGGCCGACGGCCCATCATCGTGTTTGGCATGCTGCTGTTTGTGATTGGCGGCGTGATTTGTGCTCTCACCAATGATGTCGATTGGGTTACCGTGGGCCGTGTCATCCAGGGCCTGGGTGCGGTGTCGGCTGCCATCACGGCCTGGATTGCAGACGCCACCCGCCCCGAGGTGCGTACCCGTGCCATGGCCATGGTGGGCGGCTCCATCGGGATTTCCTTTGCCTTGTCGTTGGTGCTTTCGCCCATGCTGGTGGGTGAGTTTGGCCTCTCGGGCCTGTTCTGGGCCATCAGCCTGCTGGGTTTTCTGTGCCTGCTGATTGCCATGTTCTTCGTGCCCGAGGTGCCCAAATCCGAAAACGACATCGTGCAGGCCACGCCGCACGACGTGCTGGGCCATCGCGATTTGCTGCGCCTTAATTTTGGTGTTTTTTGCCTGCACTTTATTTTGATGGCGCTGTTCATGGTGGCCCCTGGCCTGCTGGGGCGTTTGGGCGGCTTTGATTCGGCCACGCTGTGGCAGGTGTATCTGCCCGTTATTTTGGCCTCGTTTGTGCTGATGGTGCCCGCCGTGTTTTATACCGAGACGCGCAAGGTGCATAAGTACGCGCTCGAGTGGTCGGTGCTGGGCCTGGCCGTGGTGCTGGGCGCCTTGCCCTGGCTGATGGATTCGTTTGCTCTGGTGGTGGCCGCCCTCATCGGCTTTTTTGTCTGCTTCAATATTCTCGAAGCCCTGCAGCCATCGCTGGTCTCGCGCGTGGCGCCACCAGCCTACAAGGGCCTGGCACTGGGCTTTTACAACACCGCGCAATCGCTGGGTGTGTTTGCCGGCGGCCTTTTGGGCGGCATTTTGGTCAGCCGCAGCGGCCCCTCGATGGTGTTCTGGGTGTGTGCCATGCTGGCTGCGGTGTGGTTGTACACGGCGCGCGGCTTCAAGGACATCAAAGGCGGGCACTAAGGATACCGGCGGCGGCAGGCGCTGCCGCATGGAGGCTGCTTATCCGACATCCCGCACTTCGCCCGCTATAAATTGGGGCACCACCGTGCTGCAGTCCAGCTGGCTGACGTAGTCCAGGCTTGCCGCCATGTCGCGCACAAGCATCAGCTGGCCCAGCCGCGCGGCGCGGATCACGTCGATCGGCGTGCGGTCATTCCATGCCATTTCAGCGGCCAGCGCGGCGTCGCTGCACATAAATGAATGGCCTGATGCCTCCTGCAGACATCGGATCAGGTGCCCGGCGCCGTAAAAATCCTCCAGGCTGAAGCGCCCGAGCGACCCCGAGCAGATCAGTACGATGTCCTCGGATTCGGTGTGCTTGATCACGTGGCGGGCAACGGCGCGGCCGTTTCTCAGGCTGGCCGCATAGACTTGCGAGAAGAACGCCGCCCGGCGCAGGGCTACCGTCCCGTTGCTGGTGGCGTACACCACGTCGCGCCCCCGCACCTGGGCCCCCGAGAGCGCCAGTGGGTCGTAGCTCAGGCACCCCGGAAAAGGATCAGCGTTTTTTTCGCCGGCAATCACCCATTGCCCCTCGGGCAGGCGTGCACTGATCTGCTGGGCCTCGGCGAAGTCCAGTGCCGGCAGGATGCGCCGGGCGCCGGCATCCAGTGCGGCCGTAATGGAGCTGCTGGCAAAGATAATATCCAGCACGATGGCGCAGGCATCGGCATGGCGGCTGCCTTGCAGGGCCTCTTTGTGCAGCACCACATGGATTTTTCTCATGAGGCAGCCTTGGGGCTTTGTGCGGATGATATGCGCCGTGGATTGCTGAGCGACAGCTTCAGGTTCACCAGCGTGTCCAGCAAATTCAGCAGTCCGGGCGTGCCGGCTGCCGTGTAGCGTCCGTCCCGGATGTCCTGGACAAGGCGCCTGATATCCGCGTCGGGCTGTCCGGCGCCCTGTGCCTGGTAAAACGCCTGGATCGCGGCATGCTGGGCGGCAGCCATTGTGTCTCCGGTGGTTTGTTCGCGGATGGCGATGCCTAGGGCGTTGGCAATCATGAGGGCGTTGTAGCGCTGATCCTGCGGCAATGCGGGCAACAGCTCGGCCAGCAAAAGCGCCCGGGCCACCTTGAGCAGCGCACCGGCATCCGGCTGGTCGCGATAAGGATCCAGGGGCTGTGGCCCGGTGGCAGGCGTACTCGTGGCAGCACCTGGATTTATGGGCGTTGGCGTGTCCTTTGCGATATCCGTCAGCTCGCGCAATTGCAGGATCAGGTCTTGCTGGATCTCGGGCACCATGCGCCCGGTGAGGGCTAGCTCAAGGGATTCTTGTTGACCTGATCGATGCCGGTAGGATTGCTCTAGTGCCAGCACCGCCCAGCGCACGATGGCCATGAGTTCCCAGTAGGCCAGGCGATGAGGGTCAATCTTGTGGCCCGATACGCTTTCATAACCGGCGAACAGGTCTTCCTTGCTGCCCACGCCGCCCGCTTCGCGGTCGGGCCGGCCAAAGCGCCAGCATCGTGCGCACATCCAGCCCAGGTCTTCGTAGGGGTCGCTCCAGGAGGCAAACTCCCAGTCGAGGATGGCCGTCAGGCGGCCCTCAGCCACCAGGTAGTTGCCGGTTCGGAAGTCGGAGTGGCACAGCACCAGGTCTTGCTGCGCCGGGCGATGGTCTGCCAGGTACTGCAGGCCAAGTTCGATGGCTGGGTGGGGTTCTTCAAACCGGTTCAGCAGCTGTCGGCACGCCTCGGTTTGTGTCTGGGCGGGGTCTGGCCCGGGCGCCGCCAGAAACGGCAGGCGGCCGGGTGTGTACTGGATGGCATGCAGGCGGGCCAGGTTGCTGCCCAGGTCGTGCATCAGCTGTTGGCGCTGAGAGGCCGTCAGGGCATCGTCCTTGACCAAGGCCCTGGCGTTTGCGGTGCCTTCGGCCCAATCCATGATGTAAAAGGCGGGTCCCGCCACGCTTTTGTCCGCGCTCAGCCAACGTGGCTGCGGTGCGCTGACGCCCGCCTCGCAGGCCGCGCGCAGGATCTCGAATTCGTGCGCCCGGCTCAGGCTGACCGACAGCGCAACCGGGGCGTCGCTGCGCACCACAAAGCGATACTCGCCGGGCAGGCTGCCGCCTGTCATCCGGACATGCAGCCCGTGGTTTTCCTGGACGGCACCGCCCGCCAGCGACCGGTATTCCAGCGCTTCGATGTGATCGGCGCCGGTTTTTTGCTGGATGAAGTCCAGCAGGTGTTCGGGGGTGTCTATCTCTGACATGCGACAGTGTTTCCTAAGGCGTGTTGCGAGCCTACAAAGTGGATTGCAGGTGTCCCCCGTCCACGACGAGCGTGCTTACCGTCATGAACGCGCTGTCGTCGCTGGCCAGCAGCAACAAGGGTGCCCGGAGGTCTTCGACCAGGCCCAGGCGCCGCATGGGAATCCGGCGCAGGATGGACTCGCCCTGAGGGGTCTCAAAGAAGCTTTCGTTCATGGGCGTCTGGATGTAGCCGGGCGCCAGGGCATTGACGCGGATGCCGTGCCGGGCCCATTCCAGTGCCAGGCAGCGAGTCATTTGTTCAAGCCCCGCCTTGGCCACGGCATAGGGCATGACGGCACCCGAGACGCGGTGCCCCAGGATGGACGTGATCTGAATGATCGAACCCGGCTTGCCGGCGGCCACCAGGCGCTTTGCGGCAGCCTGCGAGACCAGCCAGCATCCGGTGAGGTTGGTGCCCAGCACACGGTGCCAGTCTGGCAGGCTGATATCCAGTGCCGCCTGGGTGGTGGCCACGCCTGCGTTGCAGACGACGATGTCGGCAAGCAGGCCCCAGCCGGCCATTTGTTCAAACGCATCCTGAACACTTTGTTCTTGCGTCACGTCCATCACCAGCGCATGCGCGGTGCCGCCCTTTTGGGTGATCTCGTCGGCCATTGCTTGCAGGGGCTTTAGCTGGCGGCTGGCCAGCACCACCGTGGCGCCGCACTCTGCAAGCATGTGGGCAAACCCGCTGCCCAGGGCGCCCGAGGCGCCGGTTACCAGGGCAGTGCGGCCGCGCAGGTTGTGGGTGTGGAGGTTGCTCATTTTTATCCTTTACTCAACGTTTGCAAGCTGCTTTTGCTGCTCGTGTCGCGCCTGTGTCGCCCGCTTGATTTTCTTGGCCAGCGACCACTTGTGCACTTCGGTTGGGCCATCGTAGACGCGAAAGGCGCGGGTCTCGCGAAAGATCTGCTCGACCACTGTATTTTGCGACAGGCCCAGGCCGCCCATGGTCTGCACGCAGCGATCGGCCACGCGAAAGAGCGTTTCCGCCACCGAGGCCTTGGTCATCGAGCTTTCGGTGGTGGCCATGCTGCCTGCGTCCAGCGCGCGTGCGCACCAGTCGATCATCAGTGCCGCCTGCTGCAGGTCGATCTGGTTATCCGCCAGCATAAACCCAACGCCTTCGTGGTCGATCAGCAGCTTCCCAAAGGCGCGTCGGGTAACAGCGTAATCGCTGGCGATTTCATGTGCGCGCACCGCTGCGCCAAACCAGCGCATGCAGTGGGAGAGCCGGGCCGGCGAAAGCCGCACCTGGGCGTAGCGAAACCCTTCGTGGATCTCGCCCAGGATGTTGCGGCTGGGGACTCGCAGCCCATTGATTTTCACCAGGGCATGACCGCCCGGCATCGAGCTGTCCAGGGTATTGATGAGGCATTCGATCTGGATGGCGGGGTTGGGGAGATCCACCAGAAACATGGTGGCCCGGGTTTTGTCGCCACCGCCGGTGCGCGCCATGATGATGCCCACCTGGGCGCCATCGGCGCCGGTGATAAAGGCCTTGCGTCCATTGATGACCCAGTCGTCGCCGTCCTGGACGGCCGTGGTCAGCAGCATCGAGGGGTCTGATCCGGCGCCGCCGTCCTCGGCGGGTTCGGTCATGAAAAATGCCGAGCGCGCATGTCCGGAAACGATGCGATCCAGGAAATGCTTCTTTTGCTCGGGATTGGCGACCTTGCCCAGCAGGAACATATTGCCTTCGTCGGGCGCCATGGTGTTCAGGGCAACCGGCCCCAGGGGCGAGAGCCCCGAGCGCTTCAGGATGGCCGCTGTCTCCAGCTGTGTCAGGTGTTGTCCATTGGCCAGAATATGCGGCGTCATGACGCCAGCCGCCCGGGCCTGCTCGCGAAGCTGCGAAACCAGGGCCTCCGCGGGCCCGTGCGAGGTGTTGCGCAATTCTTTCTCGCGGGGGATGACGATCTCGCGGACAAACGCCTCGACGCGCTCGCCGATCTGCTGGCTGCGCTTGCTCGGATAGGGTGTGAACATGATCGGTTTCCTTCTTCGGCTTAGCTGCCTTGGGACACGACAAACGAGGCAATGGTGGTTGCCGAGCCGCCGATGTTCAGGATACCTGCGCGTTTGGCACCGGGTACCTGGCAATCGCCGGCGCGGCCGGTTACCTGGGCCTGCGCGTCAAGCATCATGCGCACGCCAGTGGCGCCAACCGGATGGCCCAGCCCGATCAGGCCACCCGAGGGATTGATGGGCAGGCGGCCATCGGCCGCGATGGTGCCGTCCTCGATTGCCTTCCAGCTTTCTCCTGGGGCGGTGATGCCGAAGCTGTCGATGGCGGCGTACTCGGTCATGGCAAAGCAGTCGTGGGTTTCGATGAGATCGAGGTCAAAGGGCGAGTGAATACCGGCACGCCCGAAGCTGTCCTGGATACATTGATGCACGTGGGGCAGGACAAAGGGGCTGTCTGCGCCTTCTGCGATCTTGGCCGAAAATCTCATGGGTGCCGTCCGGTGGCCCCAACCGTCGATGCGTGCAAGATCGCTGAGCGACTTGCCGTGGCGTTGTGCGTATTCGCGTGCACGTGCTTCCGAGGCAAGAAAAACAACTGCGGCGCCGTCGGTTACCTGGCCACAATCGTTGCGGCGTACATGGCCTTCGATCACCGGGTTCAGCGTATCGTCGGTGGTAAAGGCGCCTGGCTCGAACGTCCACTTGCGCGTTTGCGCGTTGGGATTGCGTTTGGCATTGGCGTAGTTGATGCGGGCGATTTCGCCCAGATGGCGGTAATCAAGCTCGCCATAGCGCTGGGAGTACGTCTGGTAAAGATCCGAGAATGCGCGTGGCCACAGATATTTTGCGTCCGTCCACTCAACACCCGCCACGGCGGCTGCACCCAGGTGTCGGGCAGCGTCTTCGCCCGACACATTGCGCATCATCTCCACGCCCAGCACGCAGATGAGGTCGTAGCGCCCCGCTTCGATTTCGGCCATGGCCGCCAGCATTGCCATGGATCCGGAGGCGCAGGCAGCTTCGTGGCGCATGGTGGGTATGCCCGAGAGCGCGGGATCCATTTCTGCCACCATGCCGCCCAACTGGCCTTGCCCGCAAAAGAGTTCGGCCACAAAATTGCCCACGTGCACGGATTCGATGTCGCGACACTCGAGCCCAGTGGCGTCCAGACCGCTGAAGAGGGCCTCCTTCATCATGTCTTCGATGCCGAGCCCCTCGCGATGCCAGTTGCGGGCGAAGTCCGTCTGGGCGCCTCCCAGGACATAGATGTTGCGTTTCTCTTGAGTCTGTGTAGACATATCAAACCTCCAACCAGGATTTCCGGATATCAGGGGCGTTGCGCAATGCCTCTGGTGTGCCTTCGAACATCACGCGGCCATGGCCCATGACGTACACGCGGTGCGCAATGCGCATGGCAATGGTGAGTTTTTGTTCAACCAGCAGCACGGCAACGCCGCGATGTGCGATGGATTGCAGCAAGTCACCCACTTGCTGGACGATCAGAGGAGCGAGGCCCTCCGTGGGCTCGTCCACGATCAGCAGATCCGGCCCGCTCATCAGCGCGCGGCAGATCGACAGCATCTGCTGTTCGCCGCCCGACAGAAGCTCTGCCGACGTATCCGCCCTGCGCTGCAGGGAGGGAAAGAGCTCGTAGGCGCCTTGTAAAGTCCAGGGGTGTTGTGCCGCGCTGTGGACGCCAAGCAGCAGGTTCTGTTCAACCGTCAGGCCGGGAAACACTGCGCGTTCTTCGGGGACATAGCCGATCCCGGCATGGGCGATCTGATGGGGCTTGTCGGCCACGGATTCATGGCCGTTGATCCGGATGGAGCCGGAGCGGGTGGCAATCCCCATGATGGCCTTGCAAAGGGTGGATCGACCCACGCCGTTGCGGCCCAGCATGGCGACGATCTCGCCGCGGCGAACCGTCATGTCCACGCCGTCCAGGATGTGGCTCAGTCCGTACCAGGCGTGTACGCCTTTCAGTTCGAGCAGGGCCGGGCCGGGTACCGGGGCCTCGGTTGCCTGGGCGGTGGCTAGCTGCATGCTTCTGTCCCCAAGTAAGCTTCCTGCACCCGGACGTCGTTTCTGACGGCCTCGGGAGTGCCCGAGGCCAGGAGTTCTCCGTAGACCAGGACGGAGATGCGATCAGCCAGGCTGAAGACGACACCCATGTCGTGCTCTACCATGACAACCGTCCGGCCCTGGGCGATTGTTTGCAGGAAGTCTGAAAACTGTCCAATCTCGTTGTGGTTCATGCCCGCCATGGGCTCGTCGAGCAACAGCACCTTGGCGTCGCCGGCAATGGTCATCCCGACTTCCAGGGCGCGCTGCTCGGCATAGGACAGATTGCCGGCGATCTCGTCGCGCCGGTGTTTCAGCCCGATGTCGTGCAACAGGCCGTCGACCTTCTCGGTAATGGCCTGATAGTGATCGGCGGGCCGCAAGAAGCGATAGCCCGCGCCCATCTTGCCCAGCACGGCACAGCGGAAATTCTCGAACACGCTCATGCTGGGGAAAATGTTGGTGATCTGAAACGATCGGGACAGCCCAAGGCCGTTGATGATCCGCGGCGACAGGCCTGAGATATCACGCTCATCCAGCAAAATGCTGCCCGAGGTGGGGGCCACGCGCCCGGAAATCAGATTGAACAGGGTAGATTTGCCTGCGCCGTTGGGCCCGATGATGACGTGGAACTCGCCAGATGGTACGGATAGATCCACGCCCTTGATGATTTCGACGTTGCCAAAGGATTTCCGCACCTGCCGCAGGGTCAGGCTGGGGGGTACGGACGTCACGGAATCAGGTTTCACGAGTGCGCCTCCTGGGTCATGGCCTGGATCTGCCGGGCGGCCTGGCGGCGCTTGGTTTGCCAGAGCATCCCCGCGCTGAGAGCCAACAGCGCCAGTGCCAGCAGCCAGTTGGCGGCAGAAAAGATGTCGAAGGGCAGGCCGGCAAGCATCAGCGGCTCGGTGGGGTCAAAGGCGTTGGCGTGATGATTGCTCATCTCGATGACCAGGATCCCGCCCAGACATCCTGGCAGCAACATCAGGAACCAGTATGCGCCGCGCAGCAGCGTGGGGCCCAGGCCGTTGCGCCGGATGGTTGCCGGGATGGCTGCGAAAAGGCTCCAGATGCCCTTGGGTGCAAACAGGACGATCACCACAAATAGCAGCCCGTAGTACGACAGCCAGGCTTCGGTGTAGCGCGACAGGTTGGATTCGAGCAGCGTCACCAGCGCGGCACCCAGAACGGGGCCAAAGACAAATGAAGTGCCGCCCAGGTAGGTGGCGATCAGCACGTCGGCCGAGGTCCGCAGGCCAAAGATGTCCGAGTTTGAAATTTCGAATAGCAGGGCAAACAGGCCGCCGGCCACCCCGGCGAATGCGCCGGAAAGGCAGAACTGCATGTAGCGGATGCGAAACGGGCTGTAGCCCAGGAACACCACGCGCTCCTGGTTGTCGCGCACGGCATTGGCCAGCCGCCCCAGCGGTGTGCGGGTCAGGTAGGCCATGGCGGCAATCGCCAGGCAGGCCCAGACAAGAATCAGCCAGTACAGGTTCTCTGCGCGGCCATAGTTCAGGCCCGTGAGGGTCAGGTCGACCACACGGTCGGTTGAGATGCCTTGTTCGCCACCGAAGGCGGAGGGAAACACCATGGCGGCCACGGCGACCAGTTCTGCAATGCCCAGCGTAATCATGGCAAAAGCGATCTGGCCGCTCTTGACCGAGACCGGGCCCAGCACCAGTGCGGCAATCAGGCCGCCCAGCCCCGCGCCCAGCGGCACAAGCTCCAGGGGCAGGGGCAGGCCCCCAGATCCGATTCCATTGGTCATGTAAAGCGCGGTGAAGACACCGGCGCCAAAGTAGACGGCATGGCCAAAGGACAGGAGGCCCGTGTGCCCAAGCAGCATGTTGTAGGACATGGCAAAGCTGGCGGCCACCAGCACTTGCGCAACCATCAACACGGTGTATCGGGAGCCGAAGATGGGCGGCAAAATCAGCAGCAGCAAGACGATTGCCAGCCCGATGAGAGGAAGAGTCCGTTTCATGTCATCCGCTCCGTTTACCCAGCAGGCCGCGTGGCCGGATCGTCATCAGCACGACCATCAGAAGATAGGGCATGACCGGCGCCAGGCGTGCCGGGGAGAGTGTCCAGATCTCATGAAAGGGCCCGTCGTAGGCGGGGATGCCGCTGCTGAGCAGCACATCGGCCAGCGTAAAGTCGAACGACACCATCAGGGTTTGCAGCACACCTATCAGCAAAGAGGCCAGCAGCGCCCCCACCATGGAACCCAGGCCGCCCACCACCACGATGACAAACAGGATCACAACCATCTGGTGCGCCATGCCGGGTTCTGTGACAAGGTAGTTGCCACCCACCACGCCGGCCAGGCCCGCCAGGGCAACCCCGCCGCCAAAGAAGAACATGAACAGGCGAGGCACGTTGTGGCCCAGCGCCCACAAGACATCAGGCTGGTTGAGTGCAGCCTGGATCAGAAGGCCGATCCGGGTGCGGCGCAGGACGTAGTACAGCGCCAGGAAAACCACCACGGCAACCATGAACATGAAGCCGCGATAGGCCGAGAATGCGGTATTGCCGATCACAAAAAGCGGGAAATCCAGCGAAGCAGGGATGGTGTAGGGCACCGGCTGGCGCCCCCACACCATGCGCACGATTTCCTCAAGGAGGTAGGCAAGCCCAAACGTAAACAGCAGCTCTGCGACGTGGCCATGTTTATGCACCACGCGCAGGCCATAGCGTTCTACCAGCCCGCCCAGCACCGCCGTGAGTAGCGGCGCCACGAAAAGCGCCACCCAGAACGAGCTGTGCAGCCCGATCTGGAATGCAAAGTAGGCGCCCAGCATGTAGAAGCTGCCATGGGCGAAGTTAAGCACGCCCATGAGGCTGAAAATCAGCGTCAGCCCGCTGGCCAGCATGAACAGCAGCATGCCGTACAGCAGTCCGTTGATGATGGAGAACGCGAGAGTGTCCACCTTGGCTCCTTGAGACGATATCCGGGCGCAGCCCGATTCAGGCCGGTTGTTCCACCTTGCAGGTGGAGTCGTCCTTCAGGTCTTTAGCGAGTGTCTCGGATACGGTTTTCCAGCCGATTCCGGTGTTTTCGGAGTCGTAGCGGATGTCCTTGTCGGTGAATACCGAGACAAACAGCGGATGCATCAGCTGGTGATCGGTGGAGCGCATGAACATGTCGCCGGTGACGCCCGTGAAGCGGGCATTGGCCAGCGCCTGCGCGATGTCGGCGGGCTTTGCCGACCCGGCCTGATTGATGGCCGCGCCAAGCATCTGCATCTGCACCACGATCTGGTAGTAGTAGAGATCATCGTCGTACTTTTGCTTGAATGTGGCAATCAGTTCCTCGGCCTTTTTCGAATGCTTCTCGACGGCAATTTCCGGGTGCCAGGGCGCTGCATCATAGATGCGCCCGATACCACCCTTGCCGATGGCCGTGGGCGTACCGAAGGTGCCTGCGTACTGTGTAAAGAGCTTGGCCTTCAGGCCGGCGTCGTTGGCCGCTTTGACCAATAGTGTCAGGTCGGAGCCAAAGTTGCCCGTGATCACGGCATCGGCTCCGGAGGCCTGGATCTTGGCGATGTAGGGGGTGAAATCCTTGACCTTGCCCACCGGGTGGAATTCATCGCCCACGACTTCGATATCCGGGCGTTTGGCCGCCAGCATCTGCTTGGTGTACTTGCTGACTTCGTGCCCGTGGCCGTAGTCTTGCCCGATGATGTAGACCTTGTGGATGTCTTTGTCTGATGCGATGCGGTCGGTGAGCGCGTCTTGCTTCATCCCCGAGTGCGCTTCGAAGCGAAACGTGTAGAAGTTGCAGTGGTCGCGTGTGATGGATGGGTCTGCAGAACCGTAATTGAGATACAGCACCGGATCATCGGGATTGCGCCGGTTGTATTTCATCACGGCGTCTTCAACGGCCAGGGCAATGCCCGAGTTGGTTGCCTGCGTAACGATGCGGATGCCTTGGTCGATGGCGTCCTGCAAGGCGGTTACGGCGTCTTTGGCGTTGGCTTTGTTATCAAAGCGGATGACTTCCAGCTGTGTGCCCTTGAGCACACCGCCGTCTGCGTTGACAAGATCAGCCCCAAACTGGACGTGTTTGCCATTGACGGCACCCACGTTGGCAAATGCGCCAGAAAAAGGATCGATGTGGGCGATCCGGATGTTGTCAGCCTGGGATGCCGACCACGGCAAGAGGCTGGCGACCAGCGCGAGACTAAAAAATACGTGTTTTTTCATGATGCTCCTCCGGGTGTCTGGCGCACGGTGTGTGGCCAGGGACTGTGCTGCAGGATCCGACCTTCGCTCGTGGTCTTGTCTGAATTCTATCAAAATTTGTACGAGCGTTCAAAAACAGAAAGGCTATTAGGCCATATATTCCTGTGTAAATGTGTTAGTCATAGGGAAATTACCGATTTTTTGGCATAATAGTGCTGATACGGTAAAAATATGCCATAAAACGAGGAGCATTTATGAGACAGTCGTCCAATATTTCGGATGAGAAGGCCCAGCAGTCGTCTGTCAGCGCGGTGGTCACGGGGGCAGGTTCGGGCCTGGGATATGCCTGCTGCCAGGCGCTGCTGGCGCGCGGCTACCGGGTTACTGCAGTGGATTTGAACCTGGATGCCTGGGGCGATGGCGCAGAAAACCTGGTGTGCGAAGCAGCCGATGTGGCATCGGCTGCCGATGCCGAGCGCATCTTGCAAGAACATGCCGAGCGCTGGGGTGCGCCGGGTGTGCTGGTCAATTGCGCGGGTGTCGCGGCACCCGGCGCAACGCTTCGCCCGGATGGCCCCATGGCATTGGATGAGTTTCGGCGCGTCCTCGAAATCAATACGGTGGGCACCTTCAATTATCTGCGGGTAGCGGCGCGGCACATGCAGGGCGGGCCCGCCGACGCAGACGGACAGCGTGGCGTGATCGTCAACACCAGCTCGGTGGCTGCCTTTGATGGCATGGTGGGCCAGGCTGCCTATTCGGCTTCAAAGGGCGCGGTGGCTGCGATGACCTTGCCACTTGCCCGGGAACTGGGAAAATACGGAATCCGGGTGGTTGCGATTGCGCCCGGGGTGTTCTCGACGCCCATGGTGCACGGAATGAAGGAAAAGGCACGCGACATCGTCAGCGCCTTGCGGCCACCCTTTCCAGATCGCCTCGGGCATCCGGACGAGTTCGCCGCCATGGTTCTTTCCATCGTCGACCAACATCTGCTCAATGGTGTGGTGATCCGCCTGGATGGCGGTATTCGCCTCCCCCCACGCTAAGGAAACCATGATGATTGAATCCCGCGAGTCTTACGCGCCCCGGATCGAAGGTGGGCGCTTCGTGGTGGACCCTGCCATCAACACCGTGCGATCCGAGCTGCACTTTGGCAACCAGGTGGTTCGCTGCCTGGCTCGCCGCCCGCAGCGCTTCGACGAGCTGCTGCGCGTCGCCTCGCGCGAGACGCCGGATCGCGAGGCCCTGAAATGCCAGGATGAAAGCCTCGATTACCGAGCCTTCGGCGACTGGGCCGACCGCATTGCGCATGGCCTGGAAAACGCGGGGATCGGCGTCGGCGACCGTGTGGGCGTGTTTCTGGGTAACGGGCTGCCGTTTCTCATCGCCATGATGGGCGTGGTGCGCCGAGGCGCCATCGCGGTGCCACTGAGCGCAAAGATGAGTGCGGCTGAGCTGGCCTACGTGCTGAACCACTGCGAGGCGGCGGCGCTGATCTCGGAGACAGACCTGCAAAGCCGCATGCCGTCTGCCGACAAGATTCCATCAGTGCGCAAGCATTGGTGCGTCAACAGCCCGGAAGGCCGGCTGGGTGATCTGGGAGCGCATTTCCCTGAGGTTACGCAGCCGTTTCCGGAAACCGGCGAGGAAGACGACACCATCCTGCTGTTTTATACCTCGGGAACAACCGGGCGCCCCAAGGGGGCGTGCATCACCAACCTGAACATCGTGCATTCGGCCTTGCAGTATGCCTACGGTATCGACTTGCAAACCAAGCAAAGGGGTTTGCTGGCCATCCCCGGATCCCATATTTCGGGCTTCATGGCGCTGTTCATCAATGTCCTGAGTTCTTGCGGGTGTACGGTGATTTTGCGCCGGTACGACACCACCACCGTGCTGCGTACCTTGCTTGAGGAACACATTACCTTTACGGTTTTTGTCCCGGCCATCTACCACCTGATCCTGATGCATCCCGACTTCCGCCCAGATCAGATGGGCGAGTGGCGTACCGGCATTTACGGTGGCGGCATCATGGCACCGGCCACTGTCTCGCGCATGAGCGACCTTCTGCCGCAGTTGCAGTTGATCAACGCCTATGGCGCCACGGAAACCTCGTCGCCGGTCTCGATCATGCCGGCCTGGGCCAGCCGCGAGCGGCCTGCGTCAATCGGTTTGCTTGTCCAGTGTGGTGAAGCCCTGATCATGGATGAGGCGGGCGTGGAATTGCCCACCGGAGAAATTGGCGAGCTCTGGATCCGGGGCCCCATGGTGGTGCCCCGCTACTGGAACGACCCCGCTCAGACCGAGGCCAATTTCAAAAGTGGCTACTGGAAAACCGGGGATGTTGTCAGCATGGATGCAGAAGGCTACCTGTATATTCACGACCGAAAAAAAGACATGATCAACCGCGGCGGCTACAAGATTTTCAGCGCCGAGGTCGAGAACGCCGCCTTGTCGATCAAGGGCGTCATGGAAGCGGCGGCGGTGGCCGTGCCTGATGATGTCATGGGCGAACGCGTTTGTCTTTGCCTGCGCACCGAGCCCGGAGAGGACAACGAGCAGCACATCAGGGGTGAACTTGCCCGCCTGCTTGCGGATTACAAACAGCCGGAGTTCTATATCATTGGCACTGAACCGCTGCCGCGCAACGCCAATGGAAAAATCACGAAGGCGCCGCTGGTTGAGGCGGCACGACAATTCGTAGGACAGCGGCAGTGACCCCTAAAGACGCTTCTGCAAACATCCAGACCCATACCAGCCCAGACGAGCCGCGTCAGCGGCGCAGTCTGGTGACGCGTGCAAAGATCATCGAGGCGGCCGAGCGCCTGTTTGCCCACCGCTCGTTCACCTCGGTGTCGATGCGCGAGATCACCAGCGAGGCCAATGTCGCCCTTGCGGCGGCCCACTACCATTTTGGCAACAAGGAAGACCTCTTCAAGGCGGTTTTCCTGCAGCGTGCGCGCGAACTCAACAAAGAGCGCTTCGAGTTGCTGAACCAGGCCACCTTGGCGGCACAGGGCCGGGTAGTGCCCTTGCGGGCGGTGCTCGATGCCCTGCTGCGTCCGGGTGTGCGCTGGTCTTTCGATGCGGGTGGGCGTGGCCTGTTTGTGCAGTTTCTAGAGCGCGGACACCTGGACCGGGATTCACCGATCTACGATGTGCTGCACCATGACACCTCGCACCTGAAGCGCTTCATCCCTTATCTGCAGGCCGTCTTGCCCGAGCTCACCCTCGAGGAAATCTACTGGCGGCTGCATTTCTCGTTGGGTGCGCTGCATTACACCATCACCAGCCTGAGCCGGCTGAATTCTCTGTCCGAAGGCATCTGCCACACCGAGAGCTTCGAGGAAACCCTGGACCGCATGATCCAGTACGTCGAAGCCGGCTTTCGCCTGGCACCCTGAGGCGGCAGGTGTTGGCTTACGGTGTCGCCAAATCCTGTTCAACCGCGTAGCAGGCCACCAGACGGCCGTCCTGCATTTTCAGCGCGGGCGGTTTCTCGTGGCACATCGGCATCACGCGCGGGCAGCGGCTGCTAAACGGGCAGCCCGGCGGCGGGTTCAGCGGGCTGGGCAGCTCGCCTGTGATGCGGATGCGCTGTGCATGGCCCTCGGGGTTCAGGCGTGGTGTGGCCGACAGCAATGCCTGCGTGTAAGGGTGGCGGGCATTGCCAAAGATAGCGGCTTTGCTGCCTTGTTCCACCACCTTGCCCAGGTACATCACCATCACTTCATCGGCCAGGTGTTCCACCACCGACAAATCGTGCGAGATGAACACGTACGACAGGCCCAGCTCGGCCTGCAGGTCTTTCATCAGGTTCAGCACCTGTGCGCGCACTGACACATCCAGGGCGGATACCGCTTCGTCGGCCACCAGGATTTCCGGATCCAGCATCAGGCCGCGTGCAATCGCGATGCGCTGGCGCTGGCCGCCGGAAAACATGTGCGGATAGCGGCCGTAGTGCTCGGGGCGCAGGCCCACGCGTGCCATCATGGCCTGGCCGCGGGCACGGCGCTGGGCCGCATCCAGCGTGGTGTTGATCAGCAGGGGTTCTTCAAGGATGGCGCTGATGCGCTTGCGCGGGTTCAGCGAGGCGTAGGGGTTCTGGAAAATAATCTGGATTTTCTGGCGCCGCAGGCGGGTGAGCTCTGGGGTGGTTTGCGATACATCCTGGCCGCGATACAGCAGCTGTCCCGCCGTGGGCGGCTCGATCATGGTGAGCACACGCGCCAGCGTGGATTTGCCACAGCCCGATTCGCCCACCACGGCCAGCGTTTTGCCGGCATGCAGCGAAAAAGAAACCCCATCCAGCGCTTTTACCGAGCGCTTGGGCTTGAGAAAACCGCTCTCTACCGCGTAATGGCGCTTTAAATCGACGGCCTGCAAGACGACGTCGGTGGCGGCCGCGACCGAAGCAGTGCCCGCTGCGGTGTCTGCGGTGTCAGCCAGCGGGGAGGTGTCTGCCGTGCCGGCAGCAAGTGTGGAATCTGGGGTCATGCGGAAATCTCTTGCGACTGGCCGGCAGGCTGGCCGGTGGGCCGGCCTTCAGCGTCCAGCGGGTAATGGCATTTCACCTGGCGGTCTTCGGGGCCGGCCAGCGGTGGTTCGGCCTGGCGACAGTGCTCGGTGGCATAGGGGCAGCGCGGGCTGAGCAGGCACCCTTGCGGGCGGTCGTAGCGCCCCGGCACCACGCCGGGCAGCGACACCAGGCGGTCGCTGTCGTGGGAGAACTCGGGCAGGGCGCGCAGCAGTGCCTGCGTGTAGGGATGGCGCGGCCGCTTGAAAATCTCGCTGGCCGGGCCGGATTCGACAATCTGCCCGGCATACATCACCAAGATGCGGTGGGCGGCTTGCGCCACCAGTGCCAGATCGTGGGTGATCAGCACCAGGCCCAGGCCCTGCCGGCGTTGCAGATCCAGCAACAGATCCATGATCTGCGCCTGGATGGTCACATCCAGCGCCGTGGTGGGCTCGTCGGCAATCAGCAGGCGGGGCTTGCAGGCAATGGCCATGGCAATCATCACCCGCTGGCTCATGCCGCCCGACAACTGGTGCGGGTAAGCTTTCAGGCGCGAGGTGGGGTCGGGGATGCCCACCTGCTCCAGGAGCTCGAGCACCCGGGCCCGCAGCACCTTGCGGCTGCCGCCCTGGTGCACTTTCAGGGCCTCGGTGATTTGGTATTCCACCGTATAACAGGGATTCAGGCTGGTCATCGGATCCTGAAAGATCATCGACACCTGAGAACCCACAATGGCGCGGCGCTTGCGCTCGGGCAATGTCAGCAGATCCTGCCCCTCGAAGCGCAGGGCATCGGCCTGCACGCGGCCCGGAAAATCAATCAGGCCCATCAGCGCCAAAGAGCTGACAGACTTGCCTGAGCCGGATTCGCCCACCAGGCCGACGACTTCGCCGGCATTGACGTGATAGCTGATGCGGTCCACCGCCTTGAAGGGGGCGGCGGCATCGCCAAAATGCACCGAGAGATTGCGAACTTCCAGCATGATCAAACCTTCAGGCGCGGATCCAGCGCATCGCGCAGGCCGTCACCCATCAGATTAAAGGCCAGTACGGCCAGCAAAATAGCCAGGCCCGGAAAAGTAACCACCCACCAGGCGCTTTGTGCAAACTGCAGCACATTGGCCAGCATCGTGCCCCATTCGGGGGTGGGGGGTTGCGCACCCATGCCCAAAAACCCCAGGGCCGCCATATCCAGGATGGCATTGGAGAAGCCCAGTGAGGCCTGCACAATCAGCGGTGCCACACAATTGGGCAGGATGTTGATGAACATCTGCCGCCAGGCCCCCGCGCCCACCACACGTGACGCCACCACGTAGTCGCGCGTCATTTCGCGCAGCACCGCCGCCCGGCTTAAGCGCACATAGTGCGGTAGGGCCACAAAGCTGAGCGCCAGCGAAGCATTGACGATGGACGGCCCAAAGATAGCCACCAGCACCAGCGCCAGCAGCAGGCTGGGCAAGGCCAGCATGATGTCCACCAGACGCATGATGGTGATGTCCACCACCCCGCCCGTGTAGCCGGCCAGCACGCCCAAAAAGATGCCCAGCACCAGCGAGATGCTGACCACCAGAAAGCCCACCAGCAGCGACAGCCGCGCGCCGTGTATCAGGCGCGACAAAATATCGCGGCCGACGTCATCGGTGCCAAAAATAAACTGCCAGCTGCCCTGGGCGTGCCACACCGGGGGTTGCAGCAGGTGCTCGCGATACTGCATGGCGGGGTCGTGCGGCGCAATCAGCGGGGCGGCAATGGCCACCACCAGCATCAGCACGATGTAGCATAGCCCGATCAGCGCCCCGCGATTGCGCGAGAAGTCCTGCCAGAACGATTTAAGCGGGCCCGGGGGCGCCGGCATGGTTTGAGTGAGTTCGGTCATTTGCGCCCCTGTTGCTGGCGGATACGGGGGTCGGCCAGGCCGTACAGGATATCCACGCACATGTTCACCAGGATGATCAGGGTGGCCACGATCAGCACGCCCCCTTGCACCACCGGATAGTCGCGTTGCTGCAAGCCATTGATCAGCCAGCGGCCCACGCCCGGCCACGAGAAAATGGTTTCGGTCAGGATGGCCCCCACCATCAGCACGCCCACCTGCAGGCCAATCACGGTAATCACCGGCAGCAGTGCATTGCGCAAGGCGTGCACAATCACCACCCGCAGGCGCGACAACCCTTTGGCGCGCGCCGTGCGGATGTAGTCTTCGTTGAGCACTTCCAGCATCGACGAGCGCGTCATGCGCACAATCACTGCCAGCGGGATGGTGCCCAGCACGAAGGCCGGCAACATGATGTGGTGCAGCGCATCCCAAAAATCGCCGGGCTCGCCAAACAGCAGGGTGTCAATCAGCATGAAGCCCGTGAGTGGCTGGCTGGGGTCTAGAAACAGGGCCGCACTGACGCGTCCGGACACTGGCATCAGATCCCACTGCACCGACACCAGCATGATCAGCATCAGCCCCCACCAGAACACCGGCATCGAGTAGCCCGTGAGGGCCGCCGTGATGGAGACATGATCAAACCAGGAGCCCCGCTTGACGGCTGCCAGCACGCCCACAGGGATGCCGATGGCCAGCGCAATCGCCATGGCGATGATGCTCAGTTCGAGGGTTGCCTGAAACCGCGGCACAAATTCCGACCAGATCGGCTGGCGCGTGGTTAATGATGTGCCCAGATCACCCTGCAACACATTGGCGATGTAGTGCCAGTATTGCGTCCACATGGGTTGATCCAGCCCCAGCTGCGCCATCATGGCCGCATGCTGCTCGGGAGACAGGCCGCGCTCGCCCGCCATGATCATCACCGGGTCGCCGGGGATCATGTGGATGAACGCAAAGGTAAGCAAGGTAATGCCGATAAACGTCGGGATGGCCAGGCCGACGCGCTTGAGAATAAAAGAAAACATGGTGCAGAAAAGCCCCGCAATGGCGCCAGGCGCCGGATGATGTGACAGTGCCCCGGCAAGGTTGCCGGGGCACAGCGGGGTTTACTTATCCAGACTGACTTGGTCGAAGATGTGGCGCCCAACCGGCGACACCGTATAGCCCTTGACGTTTTTACGCAGGGGTTCAAACACTGTGGAGTGCGCGATCATCACCGCAGGGGCTTGCTCGTGCATCACCACCTGGGCCTGCTTGTAGAGTTCGACACGCTTGGCGTGATCGGACGTGGTGCGGGCCGGCTGGATGAGGTCTTCGAAGGGCTTGTAGCACCAGCGCGAGTAGTTGGAGCCATTATTGGCCGCTGCGCAGCTGAACAGCGTGGCCAGGAAGTTGTCCGGGTCTCCGTTGTCGCCCGTCCAGCCAATCAGCATGGTTTGGTGCTCGCCGCTCTTGGTGCGTTTCAGGTACTCGCCCCACTCGTAGGTAACAATCTTGGCCTTCACGCCGATCTTGGCCCAATCGGACTGGATCATCTCGGCCATGCGCCGGGCGTTGGGATTGTAGGGGCGCTGCACCGGCATGGCCCAGAGGTCGGTTTCAAAACCGTCGGGGTAGCCGGCCTCGGCCAGCAATGCCTTGGCTTTTTTGATGTCGTAGGGCCAGTCTTTTACTGCATCGTTATAGCTCCACATCGTGGGCGGCAGCAGGTTCTTGGCGGGTTGGCCAGCACCCTGGAAGACCGCTTCGATGATGGCAGGCTTGTCGATGGCCATCGACAGGGCCTGACGCACTTTGACATCGGTAAACGGTTTTTTCTGGGTATTGAAAGACAGATAACCCACGTTCAGCCCGGCTTGCTCCAGCAGCTGGACATCCTTGTTTTTACGGATGGCATCCAGATCGGCCGGATTGGGGTAAGGCATCGACTGGCACTCATTTTTTTGCAGCTTGGCATAGCGCACTGAGGCGTCGGGAGTGATGGCAAACACCAGGCGATCAACCTTGGCCTTGTCGCCCCAGTAGGCGTCAAAGGCCTTGTACAGGATGCGGGCGTCTTTTTGATAGGTAACAAACTGGAAAGGGCCTGTGCCGATGGGGGTGGTATCCACCTGGCTGGGGGTGCCCGCTTTCATCATGGCGTCGGCGTACTCGGCCGACTGGATCGAGGCAAAGTCCATGCCCAGATTGGCCAGGAAGGGGGCTTCGGGGCGGGTAAGCACAAAGCGCACGGTGTGGTCGTCTACTTTCTCGACCTTGTCGATCAGCTTGTCCATGCCCATGCCGGAAAAATACTGGTACGAGCCGTTGGACACCTTATGAAAGGGGTGGTCGGCATTTTTTTGCCGCAAAAACGAGAACAGCACGTCGTCGGCGTTGAATTCGCGGCTGGGCTTGAACAACTTGCTGCTATGAAATTTGACGCCCGTGCGCAGATGGAAAGTATAGGTTTTGCCGTCTTCGCTGATATCCCACGATTTCGCCAGGCCGGGGATGACCTCGGTGGTGCCGGCCTTGAACTCAACCAGGCGGTCGAAGATCGGGTGGGTGGCGTCGTTGGTGGTGCCGGATGTAAAGAAGGCGGCGTTGAAGCCCTCGGGAGAGCCTTCTGAGCAGTACACGTAAGTGGTGGCGGCGTGGGCAGACCCCACGGCCATGGCCAGCGACACAAGTGACAGGGCTAATGTATGTTTGGTGAGCTTCATCTGATCCTCGATTATCCTCGTGGAAATGCGTGAATTTTCGAGAACATAGCACAGAACACTGTTTCAACCGTAGTCTTGGGGCACTAAGGATTACCCCAATGAAAAATTGCGCAATTTCCTTAAAAACGGTATGTGGCGGGCCTGTGCAGCGATGGAGCCTCTGTGGGTGTTGTTGCAAAGATCCGGGGTGAGGCTGCGGGGTACGGCCCCTTTTATATTGCAGCGGCCTGGGGGCAACGTCTTGTCGGTATATTCCCGACTGGGCGATAATGTCTGTTTTACAAGATCCGATGGCCTGCCCTTGGCCGATTTCTTCGATAATGGCAGCCACATCGTCCACACAGGATTTCCACCATGGCCTCCGTCAATAAAGTCATTCTCGTCGGCAACCTGGGGCGCGACCCCGAAGTTCGCTATAGCCCTGATGGTGCCGCCATCTGTAACGTGTCCATTGCCACCACCAGCCAATGGAAAGACAAAGCCTCCGGCGAACGCCGCGAAGAAACCGAGTGGCACCGCGTGGTGTTTTACAACCGCCTGGCCGAGATCGCCGGCGAGTACCTGCGCAAGGGGCGTTCGGTGTACGTCGAAGGCCGCCTCAAGACCCGCAAGTGGCAAGACAAAGAAACCGGCGCCGATCGCTACAGCACCGACATCGTGGCCGACCAAATGCAGATGCTGGGTGGGCGCGACGGCGGCGATGCCGGCCCTGGCGCTGGCCCTGACAACGCCGGCCTCTCGCAAGCCCCGGCCCGCCGCGCGCCGCAACAACAGCGTCCTGCCGCCCCGGCGGCCAACCCGGCCAGCAACCTGGCCGATATGGATGACGATATTCCTTTTTAGCGCCTCCTTGGATACACTTGATGGTCAGACGTAAAGCGGCATCGTGACCTCTCGCTCCAGGTGAGAGGCACATGCTTTATATGGGAGTATGCCCATGCGACCATCTCTTGTGCTCAACATGAAGCGAGACGCAGTGCGTGAAGCAGTTGGCCGCTTCCGTACTGCAAACCCACGTGTCTTTGGCTCAGTCCTGCACGGCACCGATCAAGATGGCAGCGACATTGATTTGCTGGTTGACGCGCTGCCAGGGGCAACGTTGTTCGATCTTGGCGGCCTTCAATTTGAGCTGGAATCCCTTCTGGGCCACCCCGTCGATTTGCTGACGCCAGGCGATCTGCCGCAAAAGTTTCGGGCAAAGATATTGGCAGAGGCGCAGCCGGTATGAACCAGTACCGTCTTCCTGATTACCTTGATCACATAAGGCAGGCGGCGACTGATGCCTGTGGGTTTGTGCAGGGCTCGTCCAAAGAAGAATTCTTAAGAGACAAACGGACTCAGCAGGCTGTCATCATGAGTCTGGTCATTATTGGTGAGGCCGTTACGAAAGTGATGGACGGATACCCAGAGTTTGTCCAGATGCATGAGAATGTGCCGTGGCGCAATATCCGAGGGATGCGTAATCGGATTGCTCATGGGTACTTTGATATCAGTCTTGATATCGTATGGGAAACAGTCCAGACAGCTCTTCCAGAACTGCTTGAGCAGCTACCAACAGGGCGCTGAAGTTAGGAAAGGGGCACATTTCGGCTAATGGAGATAGCCGATGGGGTTTAGACAGGCCTCTTTAGCCATGCTTCGCGTGCATCCGACTCAAAAGCGCTTCACTATCGAGCGCTTGCGGGTCGCCAGATTTTCCCCCGAGGTACGTGCGCGTGCCGTACGGATGGTGCAAGAGCAGCGAGGCGAATATTGTCCATCTCAACTGGCACCAGATAGCGCAGGATGATGGATCCGGTACCGGGCAGAGCCTGATATCCGGTATTGCGGCCTTGGAGGAAGATGACAAAGAATCGCGTCTGATACAGGTGCTGGATCTAGAGGTGGTACTGGACAAGGTCAGGCCTCAAAGAAATGATCAGGAGATCAGTCTCGACGAGTTGGGCGGCAGCCTGGATCTGGCGCCCGACAGCCTGATTCTTGCAGCCGATGATTCATATGTGGCCCGGGTATTTCTGGAGTAAACGCTAAAAACCTTGAAGGTTCGCTTCGTCCTTGCCAAGACAGGGCAGGAGGCATGGAACACGCTGAATGCACTGGCCACCGAAGCCAAGAGTAAGGGCCAGTCTATCCAGGAAAAGGTGGCTTTGGTTCTTACCGATCTTGAGATGCCGGAGATGGATGGCTTTACCCTTACGCGGAACATCAAGCAGGACGCGCGCTTTTCTGCCGTACCGGTTGTCGTTCATTCATCATTGTCTGGATCTGCAAGCGCGGATCATGCCCATGATCTGGGGGCCGATGGTTTCGTTGCCAAGTTTTCTGCACCGGTTTTGGTGAGCACGATTCGCGGTGTACTTGAAAGAAGCCGAACAGAAGCCTAGAGACTCTGTTATGCCGGGCGTCAACCTAGCCGATAGAGATAACGGTATTCCGTTCTAGGATATACCGGCTATAAATGCCGCTCCACATCTTGGCGTTGATGCAAGATGCGGATCACATCCAAGCGATCGGCGTACATCAGGAAATAGATGACATGCGCGCCGCATAGATGCCAACAGGGCGCTATATACTGTGTTTAAATACAGTACATGGCGCCCTGTTTTATGTCTGCAGGGCCCGCATCAATCTTGATAGGGGATGCCCATGGCCCGTGCTGGCTTGCGCCCAGAAACCATCCATCCATCCTTGTGGCGGGCGTCGCAGTTGGCGCGTGGCCAGGTGCCGGGGGTGGAGACCGGCCATCCGGATTTGTCGGCCCAGTTGCCTGGGGGCGGCTGGCCGCCTGGCAGCCTCACCGAGATCCTGCTGCCGCAGCCCGGTATTGGCGAGCTTCGTTTGTTGCAGCCGGTGCTGCGGCGCCCGATGGCGCGCGGCACGGTGGTGCTGGTGCAGCCGCCGCATATGTTGCAGCCTTTGGCGCTGTCCTGGTGGGGGGTGGATCCCGCCTGCGTGATCTGTGTGCGGGCCACCCGTCAGGCCGATGCCCTATGGGCCGCCGAGCAAGCCTTGCTGGCGGGCACGTGTCAGTTGGTGCTGCTGTGGCCGCCAACGGCCGGCGCCAGGTCAACCGGGCGGGCAAAAGGTGTGTCTGATGCCGGGCAGCACAGGCAACTGCGGCCCGATGCCCTGCGGCGCCTGCATCTGGCTGCGCAAGCCGGATCCACCTTGTTTTTCCTGTTTCGGCCGCTGCGCGATGCAGTGCAGCCATCGCCTGCTCCGCTGCGTCTGGGGCTGGCGCCTGCCCGCGATGGCGTGCAAATCCGCTTTATCAAGCGCCGGGGGCCGGTGGCTGCCGCCCCGCTATTTGTGCCGCTGTGGCCGTCGCCAGCCTTGCTGGACGCCTGCCCGGTGCCCGGCGTGTCAAACCCGGTTTTGCCGGCCGTTGCGTCTCAGTGGCGTGAAAGCCAGTCGCGCAATGCCTGGTTCATGCGGGTTTGCCAGCCTGGGCCTCCAGCCTTGAAAGCCCGGATAATGTCGGCATCGTAGCGTACGGTTATTTGCATTTTGGGCAAGGAGCTGCGTGGCCGGCCCACAGGTTTCAATTGCCTGAAGTCGGCAGCGGATAGCTCGTGGGTGTCTGGATCTGCCTGGATGCCGGCCGTGATTTGGGCATCCTCTGATGCGGTGGGCGAAATATGCCCTGGCTTAAGTTTCGGCATAATGACGAACCTCTCTAAGGTTGGCTTTACGCAAGCTGATGATTCTGCGGCAATCATCGCGATTAACGTAAACAACAACGTACAAACGTAAACTGATGTAGCCAATGGCTATCATGCGCGATTCACCGTAATCTCGGCGTGTGTCTGCGCTGGTTAATGCAGTGTCCCATTCAAAATACCGCGCCAGAGAAAGTGTGACGCCGTGTTTTTCCTGGTTAATACGGTCTTTTTTTGGATCAAAGTCGATCAGCATTATTGTAGCTACAAAAATATTGAATTCAAGTCAATCTTCGTTGGTTTGTCGCCAGACAAATATGCTGGCAGATTTGCTTCGGATCTTCTAGCTGGCATATTTTCCAGCCCCTCGCAGCCCCGCATAAAACCACACGCCTTATACGGAAAACAGCATCGGCGGGCTTCTTCTTATGTCTATCAAAATAACTGATAAATAAAGCAGAAAATACGATTTCCCTCATGAGATAAGCCACCCCTAGAATGCATCCACGGGTCTGCATTTACCGGCGATAAGATTTTCCATCAGTGGAGAGAGACATGAGCACCAGTACACCCCTGGCATACATGAGCGGCTTTGGTAACGAGTTCTCAAGCGAATCGCTTCCCGGCGCACTGCCGGATCGCGGCAATTCGCCGCAACGGGCACCGTATGGCCTGTATGCCGAACAAATCAACGGCACCGCGTTTACGGTGTCTCGATCGGCCAACCGGCGATCCTGGTTGTACCGGATTCGCCCGGGGGCCACGCATGGTGCATTTGCGCCCTCTCAGGCCGCCCCGCGCTGGCTGTCCAACTTTACGCAAACGCCCATGCCGCCCAACCGCATGCGCTGGGATCCCATCGCCTTGCCCGGCACAGACGCCGCCGTGGATTTTATCGATGGCATGATGACAGTGGCCGGCAATGCAGGCTGCGGCATCCATGTGTACACGGCCAACCGCTCGATGGGCAAACGGTATTTCTACAACTCGGATGGCGAGCTGCTGATTGTGCCGCAACAGGGGCGGCTTACCGTGGTGACCGAGATGGGCATCATCGAGGTTGAGCCCCAGGAAATCGTCGTCATCCCCCGTGGGATCCGGTTCCAGGTGCAGCTGCCCGATGGCGTGGCGCGCGGCTTTGTGTGCGAAAACCCCGGTGCCCCGCTGCAGTTGCCCACGCTGGGGGTTATTGGCTCTAACGGCCTGGCGCACCCGCGAGACTTTTTAACCCCCGTGGCCGCCTGGGAAGACACCGAGGGCGATTACGAGATTCTCACCAAGTTTGATGGGCACTTCTGGACGGCAAAGTCGGATCACTCGCCTTGCGATGTGGTGGCCTGGCACGGCACGCATGCGCCCTACAAGTATGATCTGCGCAAGTTCAATGTCACCGGCTTTATCAGCTACGACCACCCCGATCCCTGCATGAACCTAGTGCTGCATTCTCCCAGTGCCGCGCCGGGTGTGGATACCCTGGATTTCATTGCCTTTGCCCCGCGCGTGCTGGCGATGCAAGACACGTTTCGTCCGCCCTGGTTCCACCGCAATATAGCGGGCGAGTTCATGGGCAATCTGCACGGGCAGTACGACGCCAAGGCAGGCGGATTTGGGCCGGGCAGCATGTCCATCCACAACACGATGACGGCCCACGGGCCTGATGCCGCAACCTTCGAGAAAGCCAGCGCGGCCGACACCCGCAAGCCTGATTACATCGAAGACACCATGGCCATCATGTTTGAAACCCCGGTAATCATCCATGCCACCGAGCAAGCCTTGCAGTCGCCGCACCGGCAGATGGATTACCCGGATGTCTGGAAAGGCCTGAAAAAGTACTTCAACCCTGGGCAGCGTTAAGCTTTGGCTTACGCCGGATCATCAGGGCGATAATCGCCAGGGCACAAAACCCCGCTGCTGCGCCAAACGTGGCAGCGGGCCCGATGCGATCCCACAGCAGGCCTGCAATCACGCTGGCAAAAAGAGTGGCCACGCCGCACACCAGGTTAAAAAAACCAAAGGCGGTACCGCGCAAATCACCCGGCGCGGCATCGGCCACCATCGCGGCCAAAAGCCCCTGGGTAAGCCCCAGATGCAGGCCCCACAGCGCCATGCCTAAAAAGACGGCCCACCAGGTGGATACGGTGGCCAGTAAAAGGTCTGCGGCGGCCAGCACGGCCAGCCCAATGATCAACAGTGCGCGGCGGCTGACGTGGTCGGCAAGCCGGCCGCACGGATACGCCGACAGCGAAAACGTCAGGTTCATCACCACCAGTGTCAAAGGCACCAGTGCAATCACAACGCCCACATGTTGTGCCTGCAAAACCAAAAAGGCTTCGCTGAAACGCGCCAGGGTAATCAAGGCCCCAATGCCCGCCACCCACCAGTAGGCGCGGTTTAGCCGGCGCAGGTTTTCGCGGCGGATGGGGTTGGTGCGTGGCTTGACGCCCGTTTTGGCCTGGGGGGGCTCTTTTAGCCCAAAGGCCAACAATGCAATACTGGCGGCAGCCGGGATCACAGCCACCCAAAACGCAGCCTGAAACTGGTCGGCCCACAGCAGCATCAGCCCCACGGCCAGCAGCGGCCCCAGCGTGGCGCCCACGGCATCCAGTGCCTGACGCAACCCAAACGCGGCGCCGCGATACTCGGGTGGGGTTAAATCGGCCACCAGCGCATCGCGCGGTGCGCCCCGTACCCCTTTGCCCACGCGATCCAGCATGCGGGCGGCAAACACCACGCCCAGTGTCGGTGCCAGCGCAAACAAAGGTTTGGTAAGGGCAGCCAGGCCATAACCAAAAATAGCCAGGCCTTTGCGCTTGCCTAGAAAGTCGCTGAGCACGCCGGAAAACACTTTGACGATCAGTGCCGTGGCCTCTGCCAGGCCCTCGATCCATCCCACTTGCAGCGCGCTGGCCCCCAGCACGGTAACCATAAACATGGGCAGCAGGCTGTGGATGAGCTCTGAGGAGGTGTCCATCAGCAGGCTGACGAAACCTAAAACCCAGACCCCTCGCGGAAGGGTGTCGCTGGATTGCGCGGGGCTTGGTTTAAGCATGAAAGGTTTCCGGGTTGAGTATGTGTGCCGTGGATCACTTCCGGGAGATTACACGCCTATTTTTAGATCAGAGTGAGAGGCTTATGAAAAGACTGTATGTTTAAACAGTATAATTAAATATCCTGCCCTTCTGGCCGGCCTTGCCTGGCCAGGCGGCATGATGTTTATTTGGCTTTGTTTATGTCTGTGTGGATAGGCGTGTACGCGCCTGCGGGCGCCCAGGGCCTGGCCAGCGCCCTGCGGCGTTTTACCCCTGATTTGGCCTTGGCGCCAGAGTCTGTCATCTTGCTGGATGTCAGCGCCAGCCTGCGGCTGTTTGGCGGCATCCGGGCCCTGCGGGCACAGGTGCGGCAGGCGGTGGGTGGCCGGCCCTCAGGCCCAATCGTATCCGTGGCGGCCAGTGGCCCGGCGGCCTGGATGCTGGCGCGCAGCGGGCAGGGGGGCAGCGCCTTAAGTGCCCGGGCCTTGCAGCGGGTGCTGCAGCATATGCCGTTGTGGGTGGCGCCGCCCGCCCGGCCGTTTCTGGATTGGTTTCAAGAACTTGGTTGCACCACCCTGGCCGATCTTCAACGCCTGCCGCGTGTGGGGCTTAAAAAACGCTGCGGGCCGGCCCTGCTGGATTGGCTCGATCAACTGCAGCAGGGCCGCCACTATGCCTTTAGCGCGCCACCCCTGGTGTTTCAGGCAGGGATCGAGCTGCCCGATCACACCGAGCACACGCCCGCCTTGCAGTGGGCCGTACGGCACCTGATCCAGCAGTTGTGCCAATGGCTGGTGGCGCACCAACTGGACGCCACCACACTGACGCTGCTGCTGGCGCATGATCGGCATGCTGCCCTTTTGGCAGAAGCCACCGGGCAAGGGCCTCAAGGCGTGGTGGGTGCGTCGGCTGCTGCTGGTGCAGGCAGTGACATGTATGGCCGTGTCGACGATGCAAAAAACACCCGCCTGGATATCGTTCTGGGTGTGCCCACGCACCAGGCCGACACCCTGATCCGCCTGGCGCAAGAGCACCTTAACCGGCTGGTGCTGCGGGCCTCGGTGATTGCCGTTTCCTTGCGCGTCTCGCAATGGCAGGCGGCGCAAACCCCCAGTTTGCAGCTGTTTCCAGAGCCCGGCGGGTCTCCGCAAGATCACGCCCGCCTGCTGGCGCTTCTGGCCGCCCGGCTGGGCGCCGACAACATCCAGCGGCCCGTGCTGGTGGCCGACCACCGGCCCGAGGTCGCGGCCCGCTGGATACCTGTTGGGGCTGCGTCCAGCGACACAGCGCTTACCCCGCCGCCCTTGCCGCGCCCAGCCTGGCTGCTGGCGCAGCCGCTGGGGCTCAGGGTGCACCAGCATCGGCCGTTTTATGGCACGCCTTTGCAGCTGGTGTCCGCACCCGAGCGCCTGGCGTGCGGCTGGCAAGACGGCCACCCCGTGGCGCGCGACTACTTTGTGGCCGAGGACGACGCCGGCATCTGCTATTGGATTTTCCGGCAGGGCGGGGCACAGCCGCAGTGGTTTTTGCACGGGCTTTTTGCCTGATCCGACAGGTACCAATGCAATTTCCGAGCCCTTGATCCACACGCATGAATAACGACTCCCAACCTCCGGATCCCGAGCACACAGGATCAGATCGCACCAAATCCGGGCGCGCTAAGCCACCACACATCAAGCCTGCGCGTGCAGCATCCGGCCACCCGGATCCCGGGCCTGTCGAACCAGGCCATCCAGACCCCAACCAGGGCCTGCCGGAATACGCAGAGCTGCTTTGCGTCAGCGATTTCTCGTTTCTAACCGGGGCATCCAGCGCCGAAGAGCTGGTGCAGCGCGCTGCCAAGCTGGGTTATGCCGCCCTGGCCATCACCGATGACGGCACGCTGGCCGGCGTGGTGCGCGCGCACGTGGCCGCCAAGCAGGCAGGGCTGCCACTGATCATTGGCGCCACCTTCGCAATGACGCCTTCCGCCGATCCCATCCCCCCGCCAACCCTTACTTTCCTGGCCCAGCACCGCGACGGCTATGGCAACCTCTGCGAGCTGATTTCCCTTGCCCGCCAGAAGGCCCCCAAGGGCCAATACCGGCTAAGCCCACACGACATGGACACCTTGCCCGCCCATCTGCGTGGTTTGCCGGGCTGCTGGGCCTTGTTGTCGCCACCTTATCCGGCGGATGCGGCGGTGCTGGATGCGCAACTGGCCTGGGCCAAGGCCCGTTTTGATGCGCGTCTGCGGGTAGTGCTTAGCCTGCACGCCCAGGCGCTGGACGACCTGCATCGCGGGCAGGTGTTGCGCAGTGCCGCCGCGCAGCAGGTGCCGGTGCTGGCCAGCAGCTGGCCCCTGATGCATGTGCGCGCCCGCAAGCCTTTGCAAGATGTCCTCACAGCCATCCGCCTGGGCAAGCCGGTGGGGCAGTGCGGCTATGCCCTGCAGCCCAATGGAGAGCGCCATCTGCACAGCCGCCTGGATCTGGCGCGCCGTTATCCGCCGCAAGCCCTGGCCGAAACCGTACGGGTGGCGCGCAGCTGCCGGTTTTCGCTGGATCAGTTGCGCTACGAATACCCCGACGAGCTGGTGCCTGCGGGTGTCAGCCCCGCCACCCATTTGCGCAACGAAACCCTGGCCGGTGCGCAGCGGCGGTTTCCGCAAGGTGTGCCCGAGGCCGTGCGCCAGCAAATCGGGCACGAGCTGCAGCTGATTGCCCAACTGCGCTACGAGGCTTATTTTTTAACCGTCTACGACATTGTGCAGTTTGCCCGCTCGCGCAATATCCTGTGCCAGGGGCGTGGCTCGGCCGCCAACTCGGCTGTGTGCTATTGCCTGGGCATCACCGAGGTAGACCCCGCGCGCACCAATCTGCTCTTCGAGCGCTTTATCAGCCAGGAGCGCAACGAGCCCCCCGACATCGATGTGGATTTCGAGCACCAGCGCCGCGAAGAAGTCATCCAGTACCTGTACCAAAAGTATGGCCGCCAGCGTGCGGCCTTGACCGCCGCAGTGGTTACCTGGCACAGTCGCGGCGCCTTGCGCGACACCGGCCGGGCGCTGGGCGTATCGGCCGATGCCATCGGGCAGCTGGCGCGCCAGCATCGGCGCGTTGATCAGCCCGACCATCTGCTGCAGCGCTTTGCCGATGCCGGGCTGGATGCGGCGCTTCCCCTGCATCAGCAATGGGCGCAGATCGCCACGGTGCTGCGCGGCCATCCGCGCCATTTGTCGCAGCACACCGGCGGGTTTGTGATCAGCCGTGGGCCGCTGACGCGCCTGGTGCCCATCGAAAACGCCGCCATGGACGGGCGCACCATCATCCAGTGGGATAAAGACGATATCGATGCCCTGGGCATTCTCAAGATCGATGTACTGGCCCTGGGCATGTTGTCGATGCTGCACCGGGCGCTGGACTTGATGGCGCAGCGGCAGGGCCGCCCCTTTACCCTGCAGGATATCCCGGCCGAAGACCCGGCCACGTACGAGATGCTCTCGCGCGGGGATACCGTGGGCGTGTTTCAGGTAGAGTCGCGCGCCCAGATGAGCATGCTGCCGCGCCTGCAGCCGCGTTGCTTTTACGATCTGGTGGTTGAAGTGGCCATCGTGCGCCCGGGCCCCATGCAAGGCGGCATGGTGCATCCGTACTTGCGTCGGCGCCAGAGCCTGGAGGCCGTGTCGTATCCCTCGGTGGCGCTCGAGCGTGCCTTGAAGCGCACCCTGGGCGTGCCGATTTTTCAGGAGCAAGTGATGCAGGTGGCCATGCTGGCGGCGGGCTACTCTGCCGGCGAGGCCGACGAACTGCGCCGCGCCATGGCTGCCTGGAAGCGCCATGGCCACATGGAGGTTCATCACGACAGATTGGTGGGCGGCATGCTGGCGCATGGCTACGACCGCGCCTTTGCCGAGGACATCTTTGCCCAGATCCAGGGCTTTGGTGAATACGGGTTTCCCGAAAGCCACGCCGCCAGCTTTGCCCTGCTGGCCTACGCCAGCGCCTGGCTGCGCCGCCATCAGCCTGCCGTGTTTCTGGCCGCGCTGCTAAACAGCCAGCCCATGGGGTTTTACACCCCCGCCCAGCTGGTGCAGGATGCCCGGCGCCGGGGTGTGCGCGTGTTGCCTGTGGATGCCCGCATCAGCCAGTGGGAGTGCACGCTGGAAGCGATGCCCGGAGATGCTGCGTCCGGCGTTGCGGATGCGCAAGCTGTGGCATCGCCCACGCAGCCGTCGGCAACTGCCGGCAGCCAGCCCGCCGTGCGCCTGGGCATGTCCCGCATCCACGGCATGCGCCAATCTGCTGCCACACGCATCGTGCAGGCCCGCCAGGCCCACTCCTTGCCTGATGTGGCCAGCCTGGCGCGCCACGCCGGGCTGGATCGCCACGACCTGCAGGCCCTGGCGCGTGCCGGCGCCCTGCAGCACTGGGCCGGCAGCCATCGGCGGGCCGCCCTGTGGCAAAGCGCGGCAGCCGTGCCCCCGCAGGGCTTGCTGCGCGATGCCCTGCAAGACGACCCCATCCCCGCGCTGCCCGAGGCCACCGAAGGGCAGGGCATTGCCAGCGATTACCGCGTCCTGGGCCTAAGCCTGGGCCGCCACCCGGTGGCCTTGTTGCGTGCCCGCCTGCAGGCCGGCCAACTGCTAAGCGCCGCGCAATTGGCGGGCCTGCGCAACCGCCAGCTGGCGCGCGCCTGTGGTTTGGTCACTGTGCGCCAACGTCCGCAAACCGCCAAGGGCGTGGTGTTTATCACGCTGGAAGATGAAACCGGCCCGGTAAACGTGGTGATTTGGCCGGATGTTGTTGCGCGCCAGCGCCAGCCCGCGCTGCAAGCCACCTTGCTGGCGGTATATGGCATCTGGCAAACTGATGGCCGGGTGCATCACCTGATTGCCCGCCGCCTGGTGGATCGCAGCGATTGGCTGGCCCAGGCGCTGGATGGTCTCACCGTGGCATCCCGGGATTTCTGCTGAACTGGAAAAAATCTAGTGTCAGTCGTCTAGTGAAAACAGTCTGATGGGTGGAAGCCATATGAGATGCTGATTTATCTCTATGATCAGGTTCCTGTGCTCAAAAATGTCTTACGCCGTGCTTACTTGAACGGATACCTTAGTCACGCTGTAAAGCAACACGATCCCTCCAACCGCCCGCTCGGGATTGAATAGCGCTAGGTTGATGCCGTCACTAACGGAGCTACGGTAGACAACTCCGTCGAAGCCGCTCTTCTTGATGAATTCACAAAGGTACTGGCTTGGAATATAGTCGATTGCTGCTCCGGCCGGCTGAACTGGTCTCGTCAACTCTTGGCCTAGGCGTTCCAAAAAAGGTAGATCAGCACGCAACTGGCCGATTTCGCTCGCATCAGTCAGGATGAATGGCGACACCAATTTGCGTGGATTACGTAAATCCACAGCCTTGATCTCGGGGATCGTGAAGTCAGCAACGCAAGCAAACTCACCGGTATGGGGTCGAATCTCAGCAACTGCTGTATCAGGAAGTGACCCCAGATAAAGGTAGGGAATGCCTGCCGGATTGGCTCTGCCATGTAATGAACGCCGTCTTGGCGGTGCACCCATTTGCTCGATTTGGAATACATCATCCTCAATGCGGATCCGTGCGCGATACCATTTTTGGGGTAATTCCGGGGCTAGCAGCATATCGAGAAGTTGGCGGAGGCGGTCTAGGTCAATGGCGACGTCGAGAAACCAGCGATTACCATACATCATCTCGTCGCGCAGCTTGTCCCACTGAGCAAGGCCTTCGCTGATATAACTGGCCGACGGAGTAAAACTGCGCCGGATAATCTCACCGTCATCAAGGATCTCGCCGAGAAGCTCTTTAGCGTGGGCAACATCCATGCGCTGATGGCTAAAGAGCTGCCAGTCGTCCTTCATCCATTCGACCAACGACTTCCCTTCTGCACTTGGTTCGTAGACATTTACTAATAGCTCGAAATAATTCGAAAGCCTGCTTGGTTCAACGAGCTGAGTATTAGTGGTCCCGCAGAAATCGCATGTTCCATGGACAGGATCAAGTGAAGGAAAAAGTTGATCACGTAAGGCGTGATCGTCGAAACATTCCGGGCAGCAAAAACGCTTTGCCATGCGACTATCTCAGTTGAGATAAGCAGCAAGCGTCTCGATGTGATGTTTCATCGAGAGCTTTTTGATGTAGCCAAGACCAGGAAAATGGCCCTTAGCGTGCAATCCCCGGAACTCATTGATTGCTTCGGTCTCAAGAATGTGAGAGGTTCCACTATCCAGCTTAGCTATCAACTTCGCCAATGCCTGTGCGAACTTGCCGGCAGGGTCAGTTGGCGTATCCCTCGTGTCTGAGACAAAGTGATAGATGTACATGACATCATCTTTGTCAGGATCAATGAAGGTTAGGTGGATTGCGACAGCATAGGCAGGGCCACCGCTCTCGCTGTAGGCATCGCCAACAATCAGGAAATCCCCGAAACCAGCCATGCCGAGGTCGCCATAGGTAACGTGGAGATCGGAAAATTCCTCCATCGGAGGATAGTCGGCATTACGCAGCCGCTTGAATCCGTCGCGTACGAGGATGCGCGTGCTTTGATCAAAGTGCTTCCGATAAAGCAGCTTGGCATGATCTTCGATGAAAATGTTGGTGAGGCCGGACATGCCGTCTTTCAACTTTGCCGCCAATGCCTTCTGATCAGTGAAGCCTGAGTGGATTAGAACAGCGTGATGATCCACATGCTGGTGATAGCATGTCACGACTTCATCGGCTGTCATATCACTACGTAGCAGGATGCCGGCAGAAATATTGTCATCGCCCTTAAAATTTTCCTGCAGGAGGCCTGTAATACTTGCTCCGTTTTCCTGATGATCACCGTGATAAGGGTTCACGATAACAATTGCGCTTCCACCAGCATCGCATACTGTCTTCAATGCTTTTTTAAGCCCGCCAAGCGACTCGCGTACTGGCTCAATCACAGGTACAAAATTATTTTTGGCGAGCAACTCCGCCATCTCACGGATCGTGATGAGCTCGAACTGTTTTCCTCGGAAATAAGGATAGTACATACGTCGGTTAGCCCCAAGTTATGGCCACATGCAACGGAGTAGATATGGCGTCAATTAGTCTAGATCGTTCAGAACGATGCACTGATATTGACAATGCCGCAGCCTGCAAGGATCTAGGCAGACAATCAAGAAATCCGCGGAGCGGTGCAAGGTTGCGTGTCCGCTTGAGTGTCCGAACCATCTCCGCATGCAGAATAGTTGGGTCTAGATTGGCGAAGAGGTCACGCATCACGGTGTGCTTCTGTGTATTTGGAACCTCCGGTACTGCTACTCCCATTGCTTGCAAGATTCTGATGCCCTCATCCATTCGCAGCGACTCGAATACAGTCACCGGACAAATCCGTGCCGGACAATCGACTGCTTGGCGTACTGATGTAATTCTGTAGCGCTTGGAGAGGTACATCACTCCCACGTCATCCGGGATTGCCCCCAGTATGCCTTCAATGTGGCCTTCACTCGCGACCACATTCACCGTGGCGAAAACTCGTTTGTAGTTTTCGATTTGGTTAAAGAGCCGTGCAAGTGAATCTCGCTCCGATTTAATCTCGTAGACGGTCGCAGTACCATTCAAGATGACAAGATCAGCTTTGCATCTGCCAACGCGAAACTCGTTGAGCATCGAGGCAGTGCGAAGCGAGTGTGTTCCCATCAAAATTTTATGGGTAATTGCTGTTCGGTAGACGTATTCATCGCGGTGCCCAGCAATTTTCAAAATATCGAACGCAGAGTCGAAAGTATCACCAACGGTCATACATTGGTCGGCGTGCTTGATCAAATCAGTCTGTCCTAGCAGCCGACGAAACAAGCCAGATTGGCCTTTCTTTGCCATTTCACGAAAAACGGCGGCGGAGAATAGTTGAGTCAAAGCAGAAAGCTGTGCTGAGCTGTGAGTCTTCATTCCCTCACCTCAACCATGAATTTTTGGGCACTTCGCGTCTTCATAGCCTTGGGTCGATGATATCCATATATTTATATAAAGTTTTTTAAAATACATCGTAACGCCGAGCCGTATCTGCTTCATGGATATCCAAAGCGTTGGTTCGTTGATGTCATCAGGACAATAAAAAACTACGAGTACCTTAACACTCAGCGGTGCAATTAGCGATCCCCAAACGGGATGCAATTGACCTACCGGGAACCGCCATTTACTTCGGTGTTCCTTGGCGTCGGCAGCCCCGTGTTTACCCTGATCAGCCGCCCCGGCACCCCTCTCCTTCAAGGGTTATCCCGGAATTATGCGTGAAGCAACAAAACCCTTATGGGAGATTTCCTATAGCCCTGGCCTGCATGCTTCTGTACATTGCCACACAGAACTATTCTGGAGACAACCATGAACAATGCCGTCGCCCCAGTAGATGAGATGTTGCCCATGGGCAAACTCACTGCGCTGGGTTTGCAACACGTGCTGGTGATGTATGCGGGCGCCGTGGCCGTGCCACTGATCATCGGCCGCGCGCTTAACCTGGATGCCCACGAGGTCTCGCTGCTGATTGCCGCCGACCTCTTTGCCTGCGGCCTGGCCACGATCATCCAATCGCTGGGGGTCACGCAGTGGTTTGGCATCAAGCTGCCCGTGATCATGGGCGTCAGCTTTGCACCCGTGGGCCCGATGATCCACATCGCCACCACCAACCCCGGGCACGAAGGCGCCCAGCTATTATTTGGCACCATCATCGCGGCGGGGATCATCACCATCATCATCGCCCCGTGGATCAGCCGGCTGCTAAGGTTTTTCCCGCCCGTGGTTACCGGCACCATCATTGCCATCATCGGTATCACCCTGATGCGCGTGGGCATCAACTGGATCTTTGGCAACCCCTTTGGCCCCACCGCGCCGTCAACGGTAGACCCCAGCTATGTCGAGTGGCTTAAAAGCGCACAGGTAGCGGCCTCGGCGCCGGGTTCACCCCTGGCGGCCGTGCCCCAGGGCTTATCGATTATGCCCACCGTGCCCAACCCCCGGTATGCCAACCTTACCGGTGTGGGCATCGCCGCCATCGTGCTGGTGTCCATCCTGCTGATTGCCAAGTTCAGCAAGGGCTTTTTAGGCAATATCGCCGTGTTGCTGGGCATTGTGGTGGGCGCCATCGTGGCCACCAGCATGGGCATCATGAACTTCGACAAAGTGGCCAAGGCCGCCTGGGTGGATGTGGTGCTGCCGTTTCATTTTGGCATGCCCAAGTTTGATTTCTGGATGATCCTCACCATGACTCTCGTGATGATCGTCATCCTGATCGAATCCACGGGGATGTTTTTGGCCTTGTCGGACATGACCGGCAAGAAGATCAGCCAAAAAGACCTGGCCCGTGGTCTGCGCACCGATGGCCTGGGCACCCTGATTGGCGGCATCTTCAATACGTTTCCGTATTCCAGCTTCTCGCAAAACGTAGGCCTGGTGGCCGTAACCGGCGTGCGCAGCCGCTTTGTGTGCGTGGCCAGCGGGGTCATCCTGCTGATTCTGGGCCTGCTGCCCAAGCTGGCCGCCTTGGTAGAATCCTTGCCCACCGTGGTGCTGGGCGGCGCCGGCATCGTGATGTTTGGCATGGTTACCGCCACCGGCATCCGCATCCTTAGCGGCGTGGATTTCAAAGACAACCGCCACAACGCCATCATCGTCGCCATTGCCATCGGCATGGGCATGATCCCCATGGTGGCCCCGCACTTCATGCAATGGATGCCCAAGGCCATCCACCCGCTGATCGAATCCGGCATCTTGCTTACCTCTTTGTCGGCCGTGCTGCTTAACCTGTTCTTTAACGGCGCCCCGCACGACACCCAAGGCGCGGTAGAAGCCGCCAAGCACGCCGAAGCGTGATCTGGCAGCCGGGCTCTGCCTCTCTAAAAAAGAGACGAGTTCCGGCTAATCGTTTATTGGAAACCATCGCCTGAAGCATCGGCGGTGGTTTTTTGGATGTGATTAAATTGCCCACGTAATGTCGTGCTCAGGGTGGTGCCTTTCGAGAGCAGATGCGATAATGTGTATCTCTGGTTTCTGCACAGAGAGGCCCTTTAGATGATCCACAGACGACGCCTACTCAACGCAATCGTGTTCTTTGCTCAGAACACTCAGTATTGCGGAAAAATCAAACTCTTCAAACTGCTGTATCTGCTCGATTTCGAGCATTTCCGGCAAACAGGCAAGAGCGTAACCGGCTATGCCTATCAAGCCTGGAAATTCGGCCCAGTTCCTGTCGATCTCATGGAAGAATGGGAGCAACTGGAAGCCGATTTAAGCGCTGTGATCGAGATTGTTCCAGAAATCGTCATTGATTATGTGCGCCAAACCGTAAAACCGCGCAATGGTGTCGCGTTTGATGATCAGGATTTTTCCCCACGTCAGTTGCGCATCATGCAGCGCCTTGTCGACCAATACCACGATACGCAGTCTCCTCCCATGATCGATGTTACGCATACTCAAAATGGCGCGTGGGATCGGGTGTGGCGTGGTGGCGCGGGCGATCGTGATCTCATCCCCTACGAATTAGGGATCCCGGATGATGATCCCAATAAGCCGGCCATTTTGGACATTGCACGAGAGCAAGCCATGTTCCAGGCAGCTCGTCATCCCGATCTCCAAGTCGGCTGATCCGTGCCGCGTTTTCAGGCCAACACCCTATGGCGGGATGCTCACTACTATCGGCATCCTGAAACGGGTGCATTCATGCCAAAATATGTGTTGATCCTGGCGGCCAGCCTTGATGCTGAGGATGCTGTAACGGCAGTGCTGACATCAAAGCCAAATGGCTTGCGCGAAAGCCCACCTTGTCAGCTTGGGGAAGCCTGAGATATGGCGCAATCCGGCCCCTGGTACGTGGCCCACACTAAACCGCGTCAAGAATCCACCGCCTGCCAGCAACTGCTGCGCCAGGATTTCGAGGTGTACCTGCCGCTGTTCAAAGTGTTTAAAAAGCGGCGGGGTGATGCGCTGACCACCCACGAGCCCATGTTTCCCCGCTATCTGTTTTTGCGCCCCACGCGCGCCACGCAATCCTTATCCGTGGTGCGCTCTACCGTGGGCATCAGCCGCCTGGTGATGTTTGGCACCCAGCCCGCCACCCTGGCCGATACCGCCGTGCAGGCCATCCGCCAGGCCGAGGCCCTGCGCGAAACAGCCAACGATGGCCAGGTAAGCCCCTTTAAACCCGGCATGCCTGTGCAGATCCAGGATTCTCCCCTGGCGGGCCTGCAGGCCCTGGTGCAGGCGGTATCCAAAGACCGTGTCACCTTGCTGCTTACCATCCTGGGCCGGCCCCAAACCGTGCAAGTCGGGCTGGGGCAGATTATGCCCCTGTGATAAAACCGCCTATCCGTAGAACATCGTCTGTACCGGTTTGGACGCTGCCTCCAAAGTAGTGCCTCATTCTCGAGCTCATATTCGAGTGCATGGCATTAGCAACTAAACATTAGTTGCTAATACTAAAAAACTGAGGCAAGATTCATAGGCTGAAAGAATGGGGGTTTCTATGAGTAATGTCCTGGAATACAAAGGATACCTGGGCACTGTCGAGTTCAGTGTTGAGGACAACTGCCTGTGCGGCAAGGTCGAGTTCATCAACGACCTGATTCTGTTTGAAGGCACCTCTATCAAAGAAATCCAGCAGGCGTTTCGGGACGCCATAGATCATTATTTGCAATCTTGTGCAGCACGCCAAGTGCCGCCAGAGCATCCTTTCAAGGGCAGTTTCAATGTGCGGGTGGGCCGCGATCTGCATCAAAAAGCCGCCTACGAAGCCCGCCGCCGAGGCGTTGCCCTGAACGAACTGATCATCCAGGCACTAAAAAACGAAATGCGCGCCAGCGGTTAACGATTAAAACTCATCAGGCGTTACCGTCACAGGCTGCTGTCCTTTGCCGGTTTGAGCATGCGTCATCACGTATCACCCAGGCGAACGTCAATCAAACAAAAATCAAATTTTCAATAAATTGCTTTAAAAATCAACTAATTGCCAGGCAAAAAAATCCCCCAAATCTGCCATTCCTGACAGTTACAAATTAAGCGCAGCTCCTGTAAAAAGCACATAGGTCAAATGTGACCAGATAAAACTACAGGAGACAGAACATGTCGATGTCCATCCGACAAACTGCTGTGTTGTGTGCTTGTTTAGGTTTACCGCCCCCCGCCGCGCTGGCGGCGCCACCCGAGGCACCGTGGGATTCGTCCCCGGTGCCTTTTATTTTGTCTGGTGATCTCTACACGCCCGGCACAAGCCTGGCCACCGCCCGCAAACAAATCCTGCAGGCCACCAGCGGCTTTAGCGTAGCGCCGGGCCTTACCCTGCAGCTGCAAGGCCCTATCTGCCCCGCTGGCAGTACCAGCAGCCAGGCCGGGCAGTGCCTGGACCCCACCAGCCCGTCGCCGCCTTACGCACCCACCGCCTTGATCAAACTGGGGCAAGGCCACTTGCAGCTATCCGGGGCCAATGCCTGGCAAGGCAGCCTCTTGCTGGCCGAAGGCAGCCTGGGCCTGGCCGATGGGCAATCGCTGGGGTATGCCCAAAACACCCTGAACATGGCCCCCGGCACACGCCTGCAACTGGGCGATGGCCTATTGGCCGACCAAAGCCTGCAGGTGCAGCCCTTTGCCGCCGTGGCCGCCGCGGTGGCAACCGTGCCTGCCGCCTGGGGCGTGCCGCCTCTGGCCCCCAGCGGCCCCGAGGCCATCTTTGATGTACCCGGCGGCGTGGCCAGCTGGCGTGGGCTGATCACCGCCATGGCCCCCCTGCGCAAAACCGGTGCCGGTACCTTGCGTTTGCTGAGCACCAGCTATGCCTTTGGCCAAACCTTTACCCTGCAAGAAGGCGGCCTGCAGGTGGGGGATGGCACCGCCCCTCTGGGCCAGTTCTGGTTTGGCGATATCAACGTATTGCCAGGCACCGTGCTCTCGGGCATTGGCCTGATGGATGTGGCCCGGGTGGCAGGCCAGTTGCAGCCCGGCACCGCCACGCAAACCGGCACCCTGCTGTTTAACAGCCAGCTGCTGCTGGCCGATAGCGCCCAAACCCGCATCCGCATCGATGCCCAGGGCCAGGCCGATAAGCTGTGGTCTTTTGGCACCGCGCGCCTGGCCGGCAGCCTGCAGGTAAGCCCCACGCCTGGGCAATGGGCCCCCAGCCAGCGCTGGACAATCGTGCAGGCCGATGGCGGCCTGGACACCACCTTGCTCAAGCTAGGAGACCCATCCGCCACCACCCCCGTGGGCCTAAGCACCGGCCTTGGGCGCTTTAGCCATGTGGCCAGCACCTTGCCCTATCTGGATCCTGTCCTGGCATACAGCGCCACCACCGTTACCCTGGGCCTGAGATACAACGACCGTGGCCTGAACACGGCCGACGCCAGCTGGCGCAGCGCCTTGCTGGAAGACAGCCGCTTTGCGCGAGAATCCGCCCTGCAGCACACCGGCAGCGGCCAGGGCTGGGTGCAAACCTGGGCCGCCAATACCCAGCGCCACAGCCAGCACGGCCTGCCAGGGGATGACCGCGACACCCAGGGCCTGCAGCTTGGCATCAGCCGGGCGCTGGGGGCAGGGGCCGATGCGCCGGGTGCCACTGGCCTTGCGGCCAAGCGCGCAGTGCCCCGCCTCTATCTGGCCGCTTTTGCCGGTATCCAAAGCACCCGCCGGCACACCCTAAACGGCGCCATGCCACTATCCCCATCTGCACAACAATACGATGTGCATGATGAGTCGGCCCATTTTGGTTTGGCGGCCGAAGCCCATCTGCGGGATATCGTGCTAAGTGCCGGTGCAGCGCAGTCTGCCCATCGGGCACAACTGACGCGCCCGCTGCCCTGGGGCGAGGCTGCTTTGCACAGCCGCGCCCGTGCCCGCCTAAGCCAGCTTTGGCTGCAACTGCGCCCCAGCCAAGGCTGGGCGCTGGGCGATTGGGAAATAGCCCCCTGGGGGCGCCTGGTGTGGCTGCACCTAAACCGGGATGCCTACACCGAGACCGGCGGCCTGGCTGCCACGCAGCTGCCCGCCACCACCGTATCGCGCACCCTTGGCCAACTGGGCCTGCGCGCCCAGCGCCTGTGGCCGGGGCCTTATGGCGATGCACAGATGTTTGCGCAAGCAAGCCTGCGTACCCTGTGGGGTGACACCACCGTAAGCAGCCCCCAGGCCTATCGGGCCGAGCCCGATGTGCTGCGCCAAGCCAGCGGCCTGCCACTTGCCCGCCATGCCTGGCAACTGGATCTGGGTGTGCAAGCGCCGATCTCCCAAAGAGCCACGGTTAATTTGGCGTATACCGGGCAAAGTGGGGCGGGGATGTGGCAGCATGGGGTTTGGTTGGGGGTAAGGGCCACCTTTTGATACTAATCTTGACGTTTTAAACATGTAACACAGCAGCCGGGTGATGTATTATCACGTTCATTTGATGAACATCACCTGCGCTTGCTGACCGTGTCACAGCACGGCGGTAGCGTGCCAAAAGCCCAAAAAGCCCCACATCACCCCCATGCGACAGACCCCCCTGTACCAAGAAAGCCACCTAAAGGTATTGCGCCTGCTGGAGGCCGACCCCGGCCTGAACCAGCGCGAGCTGGCCAGTGCGCTGGGCATCAGCCTGGGTAAAACCAACTATTGCATGCGTGCACTGCTGGATAAGGGCCTGATCAAGGTACAAAACTTTAGAAACAGCGACAACAAGCTGGCCTATGCCTATTTGCTGACGCCCGCGGGGATTGCCGCCAAGGCGGAGCTGACCCGCAATTTCTTAAAGATCAAGCGCCAGGAATACGAAGCCCTGGAGCAGGAAATCAAACAACTGCAGCATGAGACGGGCAAAGACTCTTAGCGCTCAGTGTAATTTGTAAAATTAAATGTGGCTGTGAACGACAGAAATCTAAGCAAATAGCATGACTATTTTGATCACTGGAGGGGCCGGATTTATCAGTTCAAATTTTGCTCTTAATTGGGTGGTTCAAAGCAATGAACCAATCGTTAATCTGGACAAGCTTACCCACGCGGGCAATTTGGATAACCTGTCCAGCGCTCGTGCCTGCACCCCGCGACGCTGGCGGTCAACAACCCTTGGCTGTGTTCGCCGCGCATATTCTCTGGCGGGAATTGGAGGCGGCTGTCGATGCGGCTGATGGTTTCGTTCTTGTGTCTCAACACATCTTTAACGAAAGTGATGATTGCGTGTGCGACCTCTGGAGCGATTCCCTCAACTGGCAGTGCTTTTTGGTTCGGAATATTTCGAGGATCGCTTGCCTTGAGACCCCGGTACCATTGGTGGATTCCGAGGGCTGTTGGTGGGAGAAGGCGTCGAGGAATTATTAGTGCAGACACTGGTGGTGACCGTCAATCTGCGCTTGGTTGAACGGGCCACACAGACAGTCATTGTGGGTGTCGCCGCGCATACCGAGGCGGCGGCGCATCCCACCGACAGCCGCTTGCTGGAAGTGGCATTCGCCAAGATCGACGATGCGGCCAAGGCCTACAGCATGACCTTGAAGCAAAGCTACGCCAAGGAAGGCCGGAAGCAGTCCAAGAAAGGACCCGCTAACCGCATGCCAAAAAGCACCGACGCATGTACGAGGGGATCAAACGTCAGCACACGATTTCCGGGCACCAGGCACGCGGGATCGAGCGTAGCAAGACAGTGCTTACCGCAGAGCAGCCAGGAAGCCCTGGGTATGTTACTGATACGCGTGCAGAGGTTGAAGCGCGAAGCCGTTGGGGCCCCATGTGCAAGGAGCGACACAAGATCAATGCCTGGCGCGATCAGGAAGTGAAGTGCAATTCGAATAGCAAAGCCCGGACGCCTAATGAGTTTAGGATAAAGGCCGGCAGCGCCACACCTCTGAATGGCAACCTCATCGTAGGTGTTCGCAGCTTCCCGGGTAATCCGTATGACGGCCACACGCTGGCTGAGCAGTTGGAGTAGTCCAGCACTCTGATTGAGGCGACTGGTGTGCCGCCGCGGATCGTCTACGCAGATCTGGGTTATCCGGGTGTGGAGGCGGAGGTCTTGAAATGCAATCTCCTGTACCGGAGTAAATTCAAACGCCTCACTAACCAAGAGTACCAAATTCTTAAACAGTGGTAGGCGGTGAAGCCGACGAATAGTCATCTGAAATGCGTTGATAGAATGAATCGCTGTCATTTGAAAGACCATATGGTTGACGCCATCCGCGCGGTGCTGTGCGCAGCAGGCTGCAATGTGAACTGATTGCCGCGCATGATCTTTCGCAACAGGGTTAGTCCTTAATTATTATTATCTTGAATTATTGCCCGGATTCGGCGCCAGGGTCTGGCTGCTGTGTAATGACCCAGTGAAAAGGGGGGGGGGCAGGAAGTGCTGGATCATTACAGCTGGCCCGCCGGGCGAACTACCTTAGCCAAATTCGTGGCATCGTATCGCCAGAAATTTGGCTTGAAATTAATGAGATAAATTTCTCATGGATAACTAACTATCATTCGATCTATTCTTCATAAAAATAAAAAGGTTATAGCGAATTACTCGCACATGACGGCGCTTCACGTGCTGAATTCCTTTTTTTATCTATTGATCTATCCGTATGTAATTAGTGCGGTTGGGGTAGAGCAATATGGCAGTTTCGTTTTTGGTACCAGTGTTGCGTCATATTTCATCATGTTTGTAAGTTTTGGATTCGATATCCATGCTGCCAAATTGGTTTCTCTCGACGCAAACAATCGTGCCGTCCATGCGCATCTGTTATCTTGCGTTACGATAGCTAAATTATTACTACAGATCGCTGCGGCGGGCGTATTCCTATTACTAATAATCATATTTCCCATAATGAGGGATAATATATATATTCTTCTAATATGTTTCTGCAATACATTTTCCGCCGTCTTTCTCCCCGTGTGGTATTTTCATGGTTCTCAAAAAATGTGGATTGTTACAGCAGTGCAACTGTCCGCTAAAATTATTGGCCTCCCATTAATATTTTTGTTCGTCAAAACAGGTAGTGATATATATATTTACGCGCAAATAATCGTATCTACAAATATCATTTCTGGCGTTGTGTTGTTCCTGATAGCGATGTCAGTTATAGTCTGTAGATTGCCGGCTCCATCGGTTGCAGATATAAAGAAGATCATTTTGGATGTTCAGCCATTTTTCTGGTCTACAGCAATTACTTCAATAAAGCAAAGAAGTGTGGAAACCCTAATCGGAGTATTATTTGGGATGAAGGAGGTTGCTATTTATGATCTGGCAAATAAGATATTTTCTATACCCAGCATCTTAGTTTCAAATATAAATGTCGCCCTCTTTCCTGCTCTTGTTGGCCGAATACAGGTGGAGCAGGTACGAAAAATTATAAGATATGAGATCTACTTGGGGGTGGCATGCATCCTCTTCGTTCTTTTTTTTGGAGCGTGGGTGGTGGGGCTGAAATTTGCTTCAGAATTATACGATGCCTATCCCATATCTATAATATTAAGCATAAACATAATGACTATTTTGGTCGTCGGTGGATTTATATATTTTGTGTTTGTTCCGCAACACAGGTATGATCTAATTTTGAAGAACCAGTTAGTTTCAATATTTTCATTTTCTCTCGCATGCGCTCTATTCTTATTAATCAGATTTAACATGTATTCGATCATTTTAGCATTGGTCGTATCCGCAGTTGCGGAAATAGTTTATAGCTCAATGCAGATTCGAAACTTGAAAAAATCTAATCAAATACCGTCGATATCAACAAAAATATGATTTGGATCAAGGTGTGCTATATCTAGCCAAAATTCAAATATCGTTTGTTAATTTTATCGACGTATTTGTGCTCCGTGACATCGTGACTTTCAATCTTGTAGGAGTAGATGGTTATACCTTTCTGCGTTTAGGTTGGCAACGCGTTGCGTGGTCACTGTAGATAAATAACTCAGGGATACTAGGTCGGGAAATGGCGAGTGACAAACAGATCGCAACACCGGTAGTTTTGTTTCTATTTAAACGGGCAGATAAGCCACTTCAAGTAATAAGGCGGATCGCAGAGGTACAGCCTCCCCGTCTTTACTTGCTTTCAGATGGTGGGCGAGATGCAAAAGAACATGACATGGTTCTCCAGTGTCGGGCTCTGATAGAACGCGAAATTACATGGGACTGTGAAGTTATACGCAGATATCAAGAACAAAATATTGGGGTATATAGAAATATAGCAGGCGGTGCAAAATGGGTTTTTAAAAGAGAAAAGGTGGCCATATTCCTTGAAGATGATAATCTACCAGAAATAACATTCTTCAAATTTTGTGAAGAAATGTTGCTTAGATACTCCGATGATGCGCGTGTCTTATGGGTTTGCGGAACTAATTATTTAGAGAACTATTCTCCTGAAGACGATTCTAGTTATGTTTTCACTAAGAATATGATGCCATGTGGATGGGCGTCATGGGCTGAAAAATTCAATAAATTTTACGATGGCGAATTGAAGCTTTGGCAGAACCCTTATATTCGCAGGCGGCTGAAGTTTGAGTATCTATACGGTCGCTTGTACTATCAAGATAAGTACAATCTCGACTATGAGATTAGCTTTAAAGAAGAAAATGGTATGTTCTATTCGTGGGACTACCAAATGGCCTTCAGTATGAGAGCTCATAATGTGTATGCCATTGCACCGAAGTACAACCAGATATGCAACATAGGCGCTGATTTAAATGCGACTCACGGCGGGAACGATCTCGGTGACGTGATGGTTGATCGGCTCTGCGGGCTAAAAACTAAATCATTAGAATTTCCCCTTAAACATCCTGCAACACTCCTTATAGATCGAAATTTTGAACTGAAGGTCGCTAAGATAATATTGAACCCCCGGTTTTTTTCGGTCCGATCAATAGTTTCGAGATTTGTAAGGAAGGTTCTTGGGGTGCCATTTGGAGTGACCATACTCAATTTCTTCCTCAAGAAAAAATGATTTATCATATCTCAACAATGCTCCTGACACGAGTTGTTCTCATCAAGTTAAGGCTATTACGGTGATACTTAACAGTACATATTGTCATCCGATTACTTAAGGTAACGATGCGAGGGGAGCGACAAACTCGCTAAAAAGAGGGATTCAAGCCTGTAATGCATGCTCATTTAAAACATAATCTAATATGATTAGACGCAATATCAAGCGGACGATTACATATAGTTGGATAAATTCCATACTTTTGGCAATCTTATTGTTTTTGATGATGTGGATATTATCTGGTTGGAATTATTGGAACGGGGATTATAACGCATATCATGATTATTATGTCGTTCGAGATACACTAAGTGACTGGGGCCTAGAGGTTGGATATGGTGGACTTAACATACTTGCGAACGAGTTGGGGCTTTCCTTTCGGGACTTCCAGATTACGTTGTCTGCAATAACTTTAGCGTTGGTCTTCAGGTTTCTGGTCTTTTTTTCTATTAGCCCATATTTGGCTACGCTTGCATACGCCTTGCTTCTTTTTCCTCTGGACTATGTATTATTAAGAAATGGGCTCGCATTTGCTATATTCCTGCAAGGGATTATTTCCTTCATAAACATAAGTAGCCATGGTAGATTGAAATTCCTATTGTCTATAGTACTAGCCACGAGTGTTCATCAATCTTTTATGTTTTTCCTAATCCTTCTCATTATTCCTAGGGAGAGGGTTATTCCATTGCGCGTGGCAATTTCTTACCTAGTGCTGTTTTATTCTTTGTATATTATCTTAAGAAAGGGTTATGTGCTTCCGGAGTCTCTGGCAGAGCATCTACGGTTTTATAGTCAATCCTTAAAAAATGCAGTAATTCTGACGGTTTTAAATTTTTTCTCTGTCGTGGGTGTTTTCTTAATGCACTTGGCGATTTGCCGAGGGCGTTTAGTCCTCAGCATTCCGCGTGACCGGGATAGTATCTTTATTATGAATTTAAACGTCATTTCATTATCTCTAGTGGTATTATATTTTGAATCGGATGTCTTTGTACGATTATTTAGGGTTTTATTATTTATAAATATAGCCTATTGTATAAATGTCTTCTGTGTGGGCGGAAATTATAAGAAGTTAGTGTGCGCTTTTTATATACTAGCGTTCTCTTTTTATATCCTTTATTATTTTCTAATCCCGGTTTTGGAGTTTACAGTAATTCCTCTGTTTAAATATAATTCACTTATTGGTTATTTTTGATGGATATTATTTTTTTGGGAGGGGTGCTCCCTCAAACAGAGCGAGAGGCGGTACTATTGAAGTCTATAGGCTGTTTTCAAGCCGCCGCCAACGTTTTGCAAATGGGGTATATTAATGGCCTCTCGCGTAATGGCTTGATCGGCGAGGTTATCGTAATTAATTTGCCTTTCATTGGTTCTTATCCAAGACGATATAGGGATTTGTTTTATCGGCCGTTGAGTGCCTGTTGTTTAGAAGGGAATATCCGATACATTAACGTACCTTTTTTTAATTTATCTGCTGTAAAGTTGTTCCACAGAACGTATCTTTCGTCCAAGATGTTGTTTAGGCTATTGTCCTCAGCGAGGGCAGCTGAAGATTATTATGTATTTTGTTATTCGATGCACTTACCATTTTTAATTGCATGTTATCTTTCTAAGATCCTTAATAAACGAGGGAAGTTTTGTGTCATTGTTCCCGATCTGCCAGAATATATGGCGGCCCGCCGTGGGATAGGCGAAAGAATTTCGCGAATTGTGTCTAAACTCTCCTACTACATTGTTAATCAAATGGATTCTGTTGTTGTAATTACAGAACAGATGGCTAGCAAATTTCCTATGGTGGCAAATAAAATCGTCATAGAGGGCATGTCAGACAACAGTAATCGAGAGCCGTATTCTGAAGGATTGGCTGGTAGTAAGCGGTATTTCCTGTACACCGGGACTTTGGATCGTCGATATGGGATAAGAAATCTTGTTGATTCCTACATCAAATCAGGCGTGATCGATTGTGATTTAATAATTTGTGGTGATGGCGATGATCGAGAATATGTGATTAAGGCATCACGTCTAAATTGTCGAATACACTATCTAGGTCAAATTGACAGGGAAAGGGTTTTGGATCTGCAGCGAGACGCTTTGGTGTTAATAAATCCTCGGGATAATGACTCTGAATACACTAAATATTCATTTCCGTCTAAGGTGATCGAATATATGACATCTGGTGTGCCTGTCTTGATGTATCGATTGGATGGGATTCCTGACGAATACTATAAGTATTGCTTCTCCATAGAGCCTGACGCTGATGGCATGGCAAGAGCAATGGCGGAGGTGTCGCGGCTCTCGTGGACTAGCCTGCGTGCGAAGGGTAGTGAGGCCAGGGATTTTATTCTTCGATTCAAGACTTCAGAAAGGCAGATTGAAAAATTGTTGAATTCTATTATTGGGTGCGATGATGTTTAAAGATAAGAGTCTCCTTATTACGGGTGGAACGGGTTCGTTTGGAAATGCGGTATTGAATCGATTCATTGGGACTGATATTTCTGAAATCCGAATTTTTAGTAGAGATGAGAAGAAGCAAGATGACATGCGCAAACGCTATAGCAGCTCCAAGTTGAAATTCTATATTGGTGATGTTCGGGACCTTCGTAGTGTCCAACAAGCGATGCGTGGTGTTGATTACATTTTTCATTCGGCGGCCCTTAAGCAAGTTCCCTCTTGCGAGTTCTATCCAATGCAGGCTGTGTATACCAACGTGCTGGGTACAGAAAACGTCTTAGAGGCAGCAATTGCCGCTGGCGTTAGTCGGGTGGTGTGTCTTAGCACGGATAAAGCAGTCTATCCCATCAATGCCATGGGTATTAGCAAGGCAATGATGGAAAAGGTGATGGTGGCCGCAAGCCGCAATTTGCGGGCTACGAGTACTGTCATCTGCGGCACGCGCTACGGAAATGTCATGGCGTCACGCGGCTCGGTTATTCCGCTGTTTGTCCAGCAGGTATTGGCGGGGGAACCCATTACAATTACGGACCCGGCCATGACGCGTTTCATGATGACATTGGCTGACGCTGTGGATCTGGTGCTATTTGCTTTTGAACACGGCAATAATGGTGATATCTTCGTGCAGAAGGCTCCTGCAGCAACAATCGAAACCTTGGCGCGCGCTATCACCAAGCTGATGGGTAAGCCAGAGCACCCGATCCAGATTATTGGTACTCGGCACGGCGAGAAACTATACGAGGCGCTGCTAAGCCGCGAAGAGATGGCGTGTGCTGAAGATATGGGTGAATATTTTCGAGTCCCAGCAGATAATCGTGATCTAAACTACGGTAAATACGTTGAGCAAGGAGAGCCTCGGTTGACGCAAACCGCGCACGGAGAGGACTACAACAGCCATAACACGCAACGGTTGGATATTGTCGGTATGCAACAGCTGCTCCTCAAGTTGGACGGTATGCGGCGGATTGCACGAGGGGAGATTGTGGATGTTGAGGAGCACTGAATAATGATTAACGTGTTGATCACAGGGGCTAATGGTTTCATTGGGCAGAACCTACAGTTGCACTTATCTGCGCGTGAGGACATACATCTGACGAAATTCACTCGCCATAACGCTCCTAACGAGCTGTTAAGTTTGCTTCAGAATATCGACTTTGTTTTTCACACGGCGGGAGTAAACCGCCCGCAAGACACGGCTGAGTTCGCATCGGGTAATGCAGGGCTGACTCAATCCTTGTGTGATGCTGTGGCGCAAGTGGCTATTCGCACAGGAAGACGGGTGCCTGTATTATTTGCATCTTCTATCCAAGCGGAGCGGGAGAACCCTTATGGGCAAAGTAAGTTGGCCGCCGAAGAGGCACTGTTTGCCTTGGGGCGCCAACATGGCGTACCGGTTCATATATTTCGTCTGCCCAATGTTTTTGGGAAGTGGGCTCGCCCGAACTATAACTCAGCGGTTGCGACCTTCTGTCATAACATCACTCGCGATTTACCCATCCAGATCAATGACCCTGATGCCCACATCACTCTTGTATATATCGATGATGTGATCCAGCATTTCATTGCGGCAATGGATGGCAAGCTTAACGCAGGACCATATGTATCTGTTCACCCACAGTATAGCCTTTCCGTTGGCGAACTGGCAGCACAGCTATATATGTTCCGCGAAAGTCGTCAGACATTGATCACGGAACCTGTGGGAACAGGTCTAGTACGGGCGTTGCACTCAACCTATCTTAGCTATTTGCCGCCTGAACAGTTTGCTTACGAGGTTCCTAAGCATAGTGATCCGCGCGGTATGTTCGTGGAGATGCTGAAAACCCGGGATTCCGGGCAGTTCTCATTTTTCACTGCTCATCCTGGCATTACGCGGGGAGGGCATTATCATCATTCTAAAACGGAGAAGTTCCTGGTCATCAAGGGCAAGGCCTGTTTTCGTTTTCGACATATCGTCTCGGGTGAATTCCATCAGCTGTTCACTACGGGGGATCAACCTGAGATTGTTGAAACCGTGCCCGGCTGGACGCACGATATTACCAATGTTGGTCAGGACGAAATGATTGTGATGCTCTGGGCTAACGAGATCTTTGATCGTGAGCACCCAGATACCTATACTCGCCAGGTCGGCACGGCAGACTGACCCGCAACTGCAGGATTAATCGCCATGAAGAAAATGAAAGTCGTAACGGTGGTGGGCACACGGCCAGAGATCATTCGCCTGTCCCGCGTGATCGCCAAGCTGGATGAGTATTGCGATCATGTGCTGGTTCATACTGGCCAGAACTATGACTACGAGCTTAATGAGATATTCTTCCAAGATCTGGGGATTCGCAAGCCCGATCATTTTTTGAACGCAGCTGGTGTCAATGGTGCCGAAACAATAGGAAAGGTGATCATTGCAGTGGATCAAGTGTTGAGCCAAGTACAGCCCGAGGCCCTGTTGATCTTGGGTGACACCAATAGTTGCATGGCTGTCATTCCAGCCAAACGTCGCAAAATACCTACGTTCCATATGGAAGCCGGCAACCGCTGCTTCGATATGCGGGTGCCAGAGGAAATCAATCGTCGCATCGTTGATCATACAGCCGACATCAACCTGACTTACAGCACGATCGCACGGGACTATCTGTTACGAGAAGGCTTGCCGCCCGACATGGTCATTAAGACCGGTAGCCCCATGTTTGAAGTGCTAAGCTACTATCGCCAAGGCATTGAGGAGTCAAATATACTCCACCGCCTGGAGCTGGAACCGGCCAAGTTCTTTGTAGTTAGTGCGCATCGTGAAGAAAATATCGAATCAGACAAGAACTTTCGTCGGTTGGTCGATGTATTGAATGCTGTTGCCAGTCAGTACGGCTACCCGGTGATCGTTTCTACACATCCTCGTACACAGAAGCGGGTGGATGCCTTGGGTGTGACATTTCATGAGCAAGTGCGTTTGCTGAAGCCCCTGGGTTTCAAGGATTACAATAAGCTGCAGCTAAATGCTAAGGTTGTTTTATCTGATAGTGGCACGATTTCCGAGGAGTCTTCAATCATGAGTTTCCGCGCGTTAAATATTCGTGAGGCCCATGAGCGACCAGAGGGTATGGAAGAAGCTGCAGTAATGATGGTTGGGCTGGACACGAACAGGATTATGCAGGGATTGAGCATACTGGAAGATGAACAGGACGGTGAAGAGCGGTTATTACGTTTGGTGGCTGACTATAGTATGCCTAATGTGGCAGAAAAAGTGGTTAGGATTATCCATAGCTATACAGATTACGTAAATAGGGTCGTTTGGAAAGCATATTAAATGAGGATGCTATTTATTAGTCAGCTTTTTGATCCAGAATATTCAATAAAAGGATTGGAATTTCTGCGGGATGTTAAAGCTAGCGGGATAGAGGTTGATGTTATTACTACATTTCCGAATTACCCAACAGGGAAGATATTTCCTGGATATAAGTTACGGGCCTGCCAGATCGAAGAAAAAGATGAGATGCGGATATTTAGGGTTTGGTCATATATCTCCCATTCAAGATCTAGATTTGCGAGAGGCCTGGCATATGTTACGTTCATGCTGAGTGCACTCGGGGTTTCCCTATTCATCAGAAAACCAGATGTCGTGTACGCCTATCATCCCCAGATAACTACGGGCATTATCGGGATTATTCTGAAAAAAACTAAATCAGTAAAATTTATTACTGATGTTCAAGATCTATGGCCTGACGCGTTAGCGGCAACCGGCAACCGGAAAGATTCGATCTTGTATAGGCTTATATACCGGATTTGCAGCTACATTTATAAACAAGCTGATGCAATAATAGTTCTGTCTAAGGGATATAAGAGAGAGCTCGTGAAACGTGGAGTTGATGAGCAGAAAATTAGCATTGTTTACAATTGGCATGCTGAAGAGCAGGAAACTACCCATATTCCGATTACACAAGTTGAAGGCAGCTCTCTGCTCAAAGGTCAATCAAAATATAAATTTGTATACGCAGGGAATTTAGGTGCGGCACAATCGCTAAAAACGATAATTCATGCATTTGATAAGTGTAAAGAGTATTCTATCGATCTAAATATTATCGGCTCTGGTGTCGAGGCAACCTTGCTCGCGGAATATACAAAAAATATCGGCGCTGAAAATATATATTTTCTAGGATATATACCATCCAAGGAAATAGGTCCGTACTTAATGCAAGCTGACGTCCTTGTGGCTCATTTAAAAGATGATCCATTGTTCAAAATTACGATTCCATCGAAGGTACAAGCATACCTTAGCTTAAGTAAGCCAATTCTAATGGCAGTTGGTGGCGAGGCGAACCAGATCATCGAGGATGCGCATGCCGGAATATGTGCAGAACCGGACGATGTTGAAAGTATCACACGCGGGATAAAGGATCTGATTCGGCTACATGATGAGTGGCCTATTATGAGCAAGAATGGATACTCGTTCTATTACACTAGTATGTCACGATCTTTTGCCCTTAATAAAATTTTAAAAATTTTGAGAAATATTTAAAGATCGATCATGATAATCAGACCAGCCCGGAGTTCGGATATTGATTCAATAATTGACATTCATATAAAAGCATTTCCGAGTTTCTTTCTGACTAATATGGGCCGTAAATTCTTAAAAGAACTATACTCGGGTTTCCTGGCACATGCTATCTTGCTAGTGGCGGAGGACCAGCACAAATTGGGTTTTGTAGCAGGTACCTGCTCTCCAGAGAGTTTTTTCCCGCGATTACGTCAAAATCGTGGACTACGTTTTATGATCTATGCAGTGCCTTCCCTGGTAAAGAGTCCCAAAGTGGTTTTTAAGAAACTTTTCTCGGCACTCAATTATAGGGGAGATAAGATTGTGAGCTTAGAAGGTGGAACGTTATTGAGTAGTATCGGAGTGTTACCCGAAGCGCAAGGTAAGTCGGTAGGAAGAGCTTTACTTGAGGCTTTTGAGGTCGAAGCATTCTCAAAGGGTAGTTCGTACATATACTTGATTACTGACGCTACGGATAATGACACAGTTAATAACTTCTACAAAAAATATCAATATTCAATAGAATCGACATTTCTGCAGTCTGGGGGTCGTAGAATGTACCGATATATAAAATACAATTCTTTGTCTAGCGAACATAACACGAGGTAGACCATGACGTCGCTCCCATTTCTTCCATTTGCATTGCCCGAGATCGGTGAGGAGGAAATTTCAGAGGTTGTTGATGCTTTGCGATCCGGATGGGTGACTACCGGGCCCAAGGCTCGACAGTTTGAACAGGACTTCGCCCGGTTCATGGATGATGACTCCGTTGAAGCTATTGCAGTTAACTCAGCGACGGCAGGATTGCATTTGGCGTTGGAAGCTGTGGGCGTACAGCCTGGCGATGAGGTAATTTTGCCGAGCTATACTTTTACTGCCACTGCAGAGGTTGTTAGATATCTAGGAGCTATACCAGTCATCGTGGACGTGTTAGAGGAAACGTTCAATATAGACCCCATTGCTGTCGAAGCTGCAATTACGCCACGGACCAGAGTGTTATTACCAGTTCATTTTGCTGGTCTAAGTTGTGATATGGATGCGCTATTTCGCATAGCTAGAAAACATAAATTGAAAGTAGTCGAGGATGCTGCGCATGCGCTTCCGGCAACATGGAAGGGAAGGAAAATAGGGTCTTTGGAATCAGATGCAACAGTATTCAGCTTTTATGCGAATAAAACCATGACTACTGGCGAAGGTGGTATGTTGATTACAAGAGATTCGGAACTGGCAAAGCGTGCGCGTATCATGCGCTTGCACGGTATTAGTCGTGATGCGTTCGACCGTTACACATCAACGAGTCCTTCGTGGTTCTATGAGATAGTTGCTCCGGGATTTAAATATAATATGCCAGATCCTGCAGCTGCGATTGGGATTCACCAATTGCGCCGCCTGTCCGGATTTCAGAAAAGGCGCGAGCATATGGCTGAAATATATAATGAGGCGCTACGCGAATTGCCTGTTGTTTTGCCTGCTTCTGCCCCCAAAGGAGATATCCATGCAAGGCATATTTATCCTTTGCGTTTGTCAGATGATTCGCCAATTCGGCGTGATCAATTCATTCAAAAAATGTCAGATCTAGGCATTGGGTGCTCAGTGCATTTTATTCCTTTGCATTTGCAGCCATACTGGCGAAAAAGCTGTAGCTTAGAGAAAAATGATTTTCCAGTTTCACAGAACCTTTTTGAGCAAGAGGTTTCAATTCCATTATACACAAGAATGACTGATGAAGATCAATTTCGTGTTATTAAAACCATCAAACAAATTCTCTCTCGATGATGTTAAAGAGATTATTTGATATTTTTTTTTCTGTCTTTGGGCTTGTTGTATTTGCGCCATTATTGCTAATTTCCGCCATTTGGATAAAGCTAAGTTCTACGGGATCAGTTTTTTTTAAGCAGACTAGAGTAGGTCGATATGGGCGCGAATTTAAAATTTATAAATTTCGCACGATGCAGAATGATGCCGAAAGACAAGGTCGCTTAACTGTTGGTAGGGATAGGCGTATAAGCCGGCCTGGACTTATTCTTAGAAAGTATAAGATTGATGAACTTCCTCAATTGGTGAATGTGGTTTTAGGGGATATGAGCCTGGTAGGCCCACGACCTGAGGTTCCCGAGTTTATGGCGTGTTATGCGCCAGAAATAAGAGAAAGAATTTTATCCGTGCGCCCTGGAATTACTGACTGGGCGTCAATTGAAATGGTTGATGAGAATCGGTTATTATCTGCATACGAGAATCCAGAACAAGCATATATTGATATAGTTATGCCAATTAAGCAGAATCTTTATTTAAGATATGTTGATGAAAGGAGCATGCTAATAGATATAAAAATTATATTTGCGACGATTTTCAAGATAATTCATCATTGATTTTATATCGGTAATTTTGATAGGCACAACTTAAACGTGACAATCGTTGAGCCATGGAACGTAAGAAAATAAATGAGGTTAGTCGAAAGGGTATGGTGTCTTGCAAGGTGATTCTTAATGGGCATCTGTGATAGCAGTAGTATTGGATGTATTGCTGATTAAAGGCTAATTTCAGTATGATAATTAACACTCGGTTCCGATCTTCATTAGTATTTCTGTTTGATCTAGCAGCTGTCCTTCTTGCGTGGACAGGTGCATTCCTGATTCGTTTTAATTTTGATTGGCTACCGGGCTTTGAGCAGACAATCTGGCTCGGACTGATTCCTTTGTTAGTTGCTCAATTATTTGCATGTCAGTGGGCGGGCTTGTACCGCGGCATGTGGCGTTTTGCTAGTTTGTTGGATTTGCAGCGGGTTCTAAAGGCGGTTTTGGTTTCCACGTTTGTGTTGCTGCTGATGGCGCTGTTTTCTCAGCCCTATCTGCATATTCCACGCTCATTGGTCGTGCTCTATCCCATACTCCTGTTCCTGATAATGAGCGGTGGACGTGTGGCGTGGCGTATGTGGAAGGAATATTGCCTGTACGACAAGGTGGGTGGCCAAGGGAAGCCGGTGGTGATTGCAGGGGCAGGCACGGCAGGCGCAATGCTGTTGCGTGAACTGCAGCGCACTTCAGAGTGGAATGTAGTCGCCCTAGTGGATGACGACCCTGCCAAACAGGGGCTGGAGTTATCAGGTTGCCGTGTTGAGGGCAGCACCCGAGATATTTCTAAGGTCTTAAAGCTGTACGAGGCCAAGCATATAATTTTGGCGATGCCGTCGGCACGTGCGCCAGTGTTGCGCCGCATTAGTGAGGAGGCGACTAAGGCAGGGGCTTTGCTGTTTACCATTCCCGCACTGGATGAATTGATGGCTGGCCGTGTGGCGATTAACGTGATGCGGCCGGTAAAAATTGAGGATTTATTGGGCCGTCAGCCGGTGCGCATCGATACGGACAACGTTATGGCGATGCTGGAGGGCAAAACCGTGCTGGTAACGGGGGCCGGTGGCTCGATAGGCAGCGAGTTGTGTCGTCAGCTTGTGCGTTTTGATCCTGACAAGGTGGTACTGCTTGAGGCCAATGAGTTTGCGCTGTACATGATTGAACAATGGTTTCGCGACGAAGCGGCCGACGTTACCATTATTCCCTTGGCGGGGGATGTACGCGATGCAGAGCGTATGGAAGAGATCTTTGCAGTGTGGCGGCCGCAGGTGGTGTTTCATGCGGCAGCGTACAAGCATGTGCCGTTGATGGAGGTCGGCAATGCTTGGCAGGCTGTGCGCAACAATGTATTTGGTACCTTGGTGGTCGCTGACAGTGCCCGGCGCCATGGGGTAAAGCGCTTTGTGATGATTTCCACCGACAAGGCGGTGAACCCCACCAACGTAATGGGGGCCACCAAGCGCATGGCCGAAATGGTGTGCGAAGCCTTGCATTGCCAAGGTCAGGGTACGTTGTTCCACGTAGTACGTTTTGGCAATGTGTTGGGCAGCACCGGTAGTGTTGTGCCTAAGTTCCAGGCGCAGATTGCCCGGGGTGGCCCGGTGACGGTGACCCATCCTGAGATCAACCGCTACTTTATGTCCATACCCGAAGCGGCTCAATTGGTATTGCAGGCGGCAGCTATGGGTATGGGCGGAGAGATTTTTGTGCTGGATATGGGCGAGCCGGTAAAGATTGTGGATTTGGCCCGCAATATGATTCGTCTCTCAGGCTATTCCGAAGATGAAATTCAAATCAGGTTTACTGGGCTGCGCCCTGGTGAGAAGCTTTATGAAGAGTTGTTGGCGGACACCGAGGAAACCGTGAAAACGCTACACGAAAAGTTAAGAATCGCTCGTTCGCGACTTGTGCCCGACGACTTCCTCGCTTATGTGCAGGCCTGGCAGGCCAACAAGCAAGTTGTGGGCGATGCGCAGGTGCGTGCCCAACTAAAGCGCTGGATACCCGAATACACACCAATGAAGCAGTAGCGTCCCGTCAAGCATGCGCTTTAACTTGGGATGGTTGGACAGTTGTTGAAGTCTCTTTTCAGGATCGTTATGCCTTTAAGCAGCCCCCTATGGCCCGTTGACAGGGGCTGGATTTCAGTATGGATGTCTACGTCCATCGCGATGTTCTATGCTCTGGCGCTCTCGCTGCCTTCGGGGTATTCGTATGGTGCGGCCCTGTTATTCCTAGGGGTGCTATATAGCTTGGTTCGTGGCAGGTGCGATGTCACCCTGCCGTATGATCGTCAGGATCGCATCCTGTGCCTGGTGTTGCTGAGTTGCTTTCTAGTTCCATTAGTCGCCGTGCTGTGGCACGGTGATTCAATGGCATTCCTGGATCAGCCTTTGCGCTATGTACTGGTGATTCCTATTCTGATCGGGCTACGCCGCATATCAATCCGTTTGCATTGGGTGTGGGCAGGAATTGCTATAGGCTTGGTGACTACAGCGGGAGTCGCTTGGTGGCAGGTGCATGATCTGAAGCTTCCCCGCGCCACGGGTTTTGTGACCAGCGCGATACCTTTTTCCAATTTGTCGCTGACCATGACCTTTTGGGCTGCGTTGGGGGCGTATTGGGCCGGCTCACGTGGCCGTTTTGCCTGGATGGGCTTGATGGCGGTAGCGGCGTTGTGTGGCTTGTACGCGGTGCTGGCCTCAGCAACCCGAGGCAGTTGGATTGCGTTGCCTATTATGTTGGTGCTGCCGGCGATCGCGGTATTGCGCCGACGCCATCTGCGCCGCGTTTTTGCAGCCAGTATTGTAATTATTGTTGCTGCGATGGTGGTTTTTGCGACCGTGCCTGTTGGCGAAATGGCCGCGGCTAGGTATGCCGGTGCTGTTGAGGAGTGGGACGCGTATGTGATACGAGATGATGCCACGAACAACGTGGGCTTGCGGATAGAAGCCTGGAAGGCTGCCCTGCTTAGCATTGCCGAACGGCCTTTGCTTGGCTGGGGCCAGCAGGAATATTCTACGCAACTGGATCATTTGATTCAAAGTGGCCGCGTGGATCCAGCCATACTGGTTTTGGCGAATACCCACAATAATTTCATCGAAGTCTGGCTGCACCAGGGATCCCTGGGTTTACTGGCGTTATTGGCTATGTTGATTTCCAGCTTCTGGTTTTTCTGCCAGCGCTTGCGCTCTACTGACCTAACAGTGCGTGTCTTAGCCTGCTGCGGTGCCGGCCTGCCGGCGGCATTCGCTTGTTACGGGCTTACACACTATATTCTGGGGCGGAACAATGGTGTGATGTTCTTTGCCATATCGCTGGCGGTGTTGTGGGCTCTAATGCGGCAGGCTGAGCAGGAAGCAGTCAGTCGGTGAATACTTCATCTGCAGACCCAGTCAGCGATACGATGGCTGTGGTCAGGGAGCAGCTATAAACTGTCTACGCACCAAGGCAATGAACACCCCTAGCATGCCACCCAGTACCAGCCCGAGCAGCAGGATCAGGGCCTTCCTGGGCTTGATGGGATCTACTGGGACAATCGCCGCATGATCTATCGTTGCTGTGTTCAATAAGGCTGAGTCGAGGGTAATTTCTCCGATTAGAGCCTGCTTTTTTAGTAAGTCGGGCAACTCGGAAATGTAGGCGTCTTCGTTTTGGCGTTGCTCTAGTTGCTGCAATTCCGATCTCAGCGCGCGGGCGCCACGCAGGTACAAAACACTGCCGCTATTGATACTGTCAGCGCTTGGATCCTGGGTGTTGATGGCAATCAGTGGGGCACTATCGGCTATTGTTTCCAGGCCGATACTCTCGGCGATGGCAAGGGCAGCTTTCAGCCGAGTGATCTGGTTCTGACGTACTTTCTGGGCAATCTGTCGGGCGGTAGCGATCTGGTCATTTAGGCTGCGCCTGCGGATCTCTAACTCAGCCTGCAGTTTGCTTTTCAGATTTTTGCTGGCTGCCTGTGAGGCCAGATCGGCGTAGGCGTTTGCCCATTTTGCAATGGTTTGCGGGTCTTTACCTTCCAGGATGATGCTAGACTGAACCTCGTTTTGGCTGCTTGGCAGTTTGATGGTGAGTTCTTTATCCAGCCGCATCCATGCACGTTGTGGGTTATCTTTTGTTGCCTTGTTTTCTTGTGCGGGCAGGTAATACTCGTCGAAAAAGCGTTGCCTGACGGCGCTGGATCCCAGATAGCGCAGGAAAACTGCGTAGGCGTCTTCTGGTGTCAGCGCTGAAATGCCTATCGCGGTGTTCGTGACCGTACCGCCGATTGCATGGCCCGTCAGTTGGCTGGCGATATTGTAGTTGGCCAGGTCGCTGGCTGTAGGTGGCAGGATCTGTGCCGTTGTCTGATAGACGGGGGGGCTGAGGAAGGCATAGGCGGCTGCGACTGCGGTAACAATCACTGCGCTCATTACGATCAGCGCCTTTGAGGCCCATAGTGCGCGAAACAGCTCGATCAGGTCGATTTCGTCAGCAACAGCAGGGCGGTCGTTGACAGTATTCTGGGGGGTCATATTAGGCTCCATAGTGCCGTAGATGCAACCGGCGGGCCGCTTCCACTGCCGTTGGAGATTATATGGATTTGCCCCGATCTTTGTGCTACAGGATGTGTGCAGCTTTCAATATGGATTTATCGGACGGATACTAAGCAGTAATAGGTTGCGCACACAAGGGAGTGAAAGGGCGTAACGACGCATTTTACAGTGGCCATGCGGCCACCGTTCGGTTATGCGGAGGGATTACTGTATGATGCGGAAGCGACACCCACGGTTCTGTGAGAGGCTCTAGGGGAGGTTTCCCGGGCAGATTCGTCAGAGGGTGGGAGGGGCCTCCATGGTGCTGTGGCGGAGTCCTCGCGTCGGAAAGCCTCAGACGCCAACAGCCAAAAAACGCCCAACATACCTCCCAATGTTCCGCCCAAAATAACGATAAGTGTGGGCCCGAACCCATCACGACTTAACGGCAATGTAGGTGCTTGCTGCAGGAAATAGGACGTCGCCTCGACTTTGTAGTCTCGAAGTGGTTTAAGCTGTACCAGTTCGCGCTTTATTTTGTAGTAATTGGGTGGATAAATGACAGGCGTGTTCTGTCGTGTTTCAAGCTCGGCATTTAGATATTTTTCGCCCAGCATGAACAGGCGCTTGCTGTCACTCAGCTCGATGACGGTGGCGCCTTCTGTTTGACGGGCTACAACATAATCCTTGATGCCTGCAAGTCTGGCTGTGTGCAGCGCATTTTCAAGACTCTCGATATTGTATTGTCGATCCGTCGTTAACTTGAAATCAATATTTTCCAGTTCAGTTTGGTGGGACAGGATCTGTGCATTTAGTAGATCATTGAACCCCTCATCAACCAGATAGAATGAAATGTCATTGGCCCAGTTCAGATAGCCAGTCAAGACATGCTGTGCTTGCTCTGTCGTATCGGCGCTAAATGTAAGTTTGTAGTGCGGGGCTATCTCATCTTTGCCGGGAGCCTCTATATGTAACTGTCGGGCTAAATCAAGCAGCAGACGATGGTTGGCCACGGGATCGTCCGTTTTTTGCTGTTTGTAGTATTCAGTTTTGCTTAAGTATGCCAACTGATTCTTGGAAATGGCGACTTCTTTAATAAACGTGCTGAACAGAGAAGAACTTAGTGCATTAGAGGCAATCGGCTCATTTCCGGTTACTCGTGCCATTGCTCGACGTTGATCAAGATAAGCGTTAATTTGCTCTAGTCGAGGTGGGCTAAGGTATGCGACCGATGTCCATTGCTCTTTTGTAGTGAGCACATAAATAGCCGAGAGCACTACGCCAACAAGGAAAAAAACCAACAAAGCGACGCGCCCTTTCCACAGATTTTGAAGAAGCTGGGCTAAGTCTATTTCGTTGTTGTGATCGATATTATGTGTTGGCATTACAGGCTACCCTCCAACTGCGGAGCAATGCCTGACGTTGCATGACGAAGAGCACACACTATATCCCGGCGGATCGCTTCAGCCCGTGCCTGAGACAGCCCCGTCCCGAGAACATGAACCTCATCTATTGGGCTAATGCATACTACGCTGAAGCCGCTTCTAGACCCACCGGAACGCTGAACCATAATCTGCCCAACAGCAGTATGCTCCAACCAGCCACCTGGCCACTCTAGGTCACCCTGCGAGGATACCCTAATGCATCCGATAGAGAACGCATAGTGATTGAAAATCTTGATACGAAGCGCAATTATGCCTATGCCTAATACGGTAGCCGCAAGAACCGCGCCCAGCTCACTTTGCCCGTAGGTAAGCGCTAAACTCGTAATACCTAGAATGCCCGCTGTAGCTACCGAAATATACGCGATATTGGCGATGAGATTGAAGTCGCCTATATACTGTTTAAATTTAAGTACTGTAGACTGATCAGCGCCCCTGCCCAAGTAATGGCCCTGAATTTGTTGTGTAGTGAAAGGCATGTGTGCGTGAGGTTCAAAAGCAAAATGATGGGGCGAACGTAACACAAAACGTTGTTAAGTTAACGTTTTGACACTTTGTGTAAAGGGTTATGCGGTAATTTTGCGTACGTGATATGGTGACCTTGCATGTGGTTGGTCGTAATTACGCAACATCGGTGGGCTGAACTGCGCCCCAAAAGTTGGACAGCTAGGTCAGCTTTGGGAGATATGAATGTGTCACAGATATTCGGAGCAGACAAAGCTGGCAACGGTACTAGCGTATCTGGCGGGGACGGGGGCTCAAGGCCAGCGGCCCGGGCTGGCAGACCCGGATGAATGAGGCATTGAAGAAAGTTGTGGTCAGGAAGCAGTCGTAGGGTGTCAGTTGCAGCGGTGCGCCCCCTACAACCTACCCCTTAAGCTGCTCAGCAACCGTTTCAGCCATCGGCGTCGTCGGCCTGCCAATCAGCGTACTCAGCTGATGCTGATCATCAAAAAGGCCGCCTTGCGCCGCGCCGTTGTCAGAATCTGAGATCAGCTCCGCAACTGGTTCAGGTAGGCCAAAGCCCATCAGCGCCGATTTGTATTCCTCTTGTGGCAGGTTCACATAGCGGACAGGCTTGCCGGATCGGCGCGAGATTTCGGCCGCAAACTCCGTCAAGGTATAGGCGGCGTCCCCCGCCAGTTCATAAACCCGCCCGGCTTGATCAGGTAGCGTCATTATCTTGGCGGCCGCGGCGGCGTAGTCGGCCCGCGATGCCGACGAGATTTTCCCGTCGCCGGCGCTGCCCATCAGCGCACCATGGGCCAGCGCGGTGGGGATCGCCATTGCGTAGTTTTCGGTGTACCAGCCATTGCGCAGAACCACAAACGGGATGCCTGATGCTTTAAGCATGGCCTCGGTTTTCTGGTGTTCGTCCACCAATCCTAGCGGGGAGGTATTCGCGTGAAGAATGCTTGTGTAGCCGATCAGCTTGATGCCGCAGTGGATCGCCGCGTTAATCACGGCCTGATGGTGGGCAACCCTTTGGCCGACCTCGCTTGAAGAGATCAGCAGCAGCTTGTCTGCACCGGCAAGTGCAGTTTTAAGCGATTCTGGCTGCGTGTAATCAGCCTGATGCACTTGAACGCCAAGCTGCGATAGATCGGCCGCTTTTGCGGGATCGCGTGCCAAGGCGACGATGCTGGAGGCGGGTTCTGTGTGCAAAAGGTTTTTGATAACCAGACGGCCAAGCTGCCCTGTGGCCCCTGTAACAACGATCATAGCCAATTCCTTGGTTTGGTTGGATTCGGTATTCATGATATTTTCTTGCTTTATTTTTAACAAGTACGCACCAAAAGGTTAGTTTAAAGATGACAATCCCAACAGTCCTGGCCGAATCCGATACGTTCTCTGCGCAGCTTCGGCGCGGAGACCTTGTGCTGGGAGAGTGTCCATGTCGTGAGGTACTTAAAGACGTCACCAGCCCTTGGGGTGTGTTGCTGCTGATCGTGCTGATGGGCGGCGTGCGGCGCTTCAGCGATCTGCGCAGGATGGTGGGCGGTGTCAGCGAAAAAATGCTGTCGCAAACCCTCAAGCGCCTGGAATCACACGGCCTGGTTCATCGCAAGTCTTACGAGACGGTACCGCCCCGCGTGGAATACTCCTTAACCCCACTGGGAACAACAGTGGCCGAGAAGGTTGCCGCCCTGGCCGATTGCATCGACGCCATCCTTCCCGATATCCAAGATGCGCAGCGTGCGGCGCCTTCTCTTGAACACGCCTAAGCTGGAAGAGGTCCAGGAGGGTGACTTCAGCACTTTTGCGAGGTGGAGTACCGGGCGCCCGTGCCTGGAAGATTCAAAGCCCAAAGGTGCAAATAAGCAAGCGCCTATCATTACGTACAAAGATAATAATGGTGAACTACGGCATGTCCGCGTAGAGGTCGTTTCTGTAATATAGATTTCGGCTGTTAGGCAATGGGTGGCCGGAGACAATAATGAATATAGCATTGCCGGCAATCATTGCCTTTTTAATTATCTTGCCAGGGTTCGCTTTTCGTTCACGCTGGCAGGTTTTTGATGGTACCAAACTGGATTATTCTCCTTTTGGGCAGGTGGTTGTTAACGCGGTTATCTATGCGGCATTAATCCATAATGACGACCGATACCATTGATCACAGCACCCTATCGCGCTTGGTCGAGGCGGGCGCCTGACGGATTTTTCCGCAGTGGCAAAACGGATCAAAATCCTCGAACTGGCCTGGTGATCCCGCTTTGTGTCCACCATCATGGTGACATCCCAATCGGGGTGGAGTCATCATGGGCGAGATGGACGCGGCCTACCGCCGCTTGTTTCAACACAAAGAGTTACTGCGCGATTTGCTGGCCTGTGTGCTAAGTCCACGCCTGTTTGTCGTACTCGATTGGGATCACATGTTTCCGGTGCCTACCAATCACGTCAGCGACCGACTTCACCAGCGCACAGGTGATTGCGCTTGGCTGATTCCCCAGAAAAAACGGCCTTCCTTCAGCACAGCTGTAATGACCCAGCATTTCCTGCTCAGCTCAAGCGGCTAATGCAAAGGCTTCAGCCGGGGTTTTCATATTCAACGCCTGGTGTGGGCGTCGGTGGTTGTAAAAACGTATCCAGTCGCCAATCACACGGCTGGCATGCTGCAGGGTCTCGAAGCGGTGCCGATGGGTACATTGCTCTTTAAGCGTCCTGATCACCCGCTCGACCATGCCATTTTGCTGCGGGCAATGTGGCGTAATGAACTCCTGGCGAAGGCCATAGCTGCGCACCAACGCGGTGTAGCTACGAGAAGTAAAAACCAACCCGTTGTCTGACCGTAGAAGGAACGGCTCGGGGACGCGACCTAGCGTCCCGAACCGGGCAATCAGGGCATGCTCCAGCGCGCTGCTAGCGGTTGTTGCCTTGCCGCTACGAGACAGATGCCAGCCCAGCAGTTCCCGCGTATGGCAGTCGATCACCAGGGCCAACGTCGCCCAGCTATCACGGCCCGCCCAGATCCGACACAGGTCTGTCGACCAACGCTCGTTGGGTGCTGTGGCCACCGATGGCAAGGCCTGGATGCGAGGCCTAAAACCGATGGCCCGCTTCTTCACCTGCCAGCCCTTGAGCTGGAAGATACGCTGCACGGTATTCTTGTTAAAACCCAGCAAATGCGCCACAGTACGATACCCAAAAGAAGGCGATTCCTCAATCATGGCCTTGATCGGCTCGACGAACTTCGGGTCCATCTTGGGCGCGGCCTTCACCTGTTTGTAGTACACCGTGCGTCGGGGGATATTGAACCATTGGCACAGCTTGGAGATCGAGACGGTATACCCGTCGGCTTTTAGTCCCTGGCGGATCGTCTCGATCATTTCTCGTCCTCGCCCAACAGGGACTGCAATTTTTTTCTGGCACGTAGCTCCAACATCGCTTCGCCGTAGGCCTCTTGAAGGTCCTTGAGCTGGCGTTCATATTGCTCTCGGATGTCTTCGGGTTTGGCGCGTAATGCGTTTTCCATGCCCCGCTTGGCATCATCCATCCAGTTCTCAATCTCTGAGGGGGGCTGATCGTAGGCGCGGCTGGCTTCAGCGACTGTGGTCTTGCCCTGGATGATGTCCAGCACCAGCGCACTTTTGCGCTTGGCCGTCCAGCGTTTGATTTCGTCTTCCATCTTTGTGCTCATAGTGATTTCCTGAATTATCACCTGAGCAGGTTTTTAGTGGGTCAGTACACAGCAGGTGGCGAGAAAGTATGTTCGCCAGAACAGGTGCCGCCTCAAGGGCTATGTATTTTGCTGCTGCTCGAGCCGCAGAGCCAGTCTGATACCACGATGGCTCTGCGCTTGATCAGCTATGCCGGGCTAAGCTATCAGACCCTGCTGAATAGCAAGCTGATTGGCCTGCCACTGCCACCCGTGCTGCCGGTGGTGCTCTACAGCGGCCGACGCCGTTGGCGGGCACCCTTGGATATCAGCGGCCTGCTGGGTGATGTGCCAGAAGATTTGCGGCATTATCAGCCACGAATGCGTTATCTTCTGGTGCATGAGCGAGAATTATTGAAGGCTGCGGGCTTGCCAGATCGAAATCTGGCTGTGCTGTTGTTTCGTATGGGTAGTAGCCAGGATATTGAGTGTTGGCGCGGTTTGTTGCACACTCTGATTCAAGTGGTGCGAGAACAGCCCGAGCACGAGGAGCTAAACCGCAGTCTGACGATATGGCTGCTGCACATGGCGCAGCGCAGCGCTCCACCAGAAGAAGCGCTACCGCCGGTGAATACTTTACAGGAGCTGGATATGATGACTGCCGAAAAGCCCGGCCTCTGGGCACGTCAATGGTTGCGAGAAGGCCGCAGGGAAGGCCGCGCTGAGGGTCTGGCAGACCTGCTGCTAAACATGATTCAGCGTCGTTTTGGCCCGGTGCCCGACGACGTCACCCAACGCATCCGCGCGGCCCAGGCCTCTCAATTAGAAACCTGGTCGCTGAACCTCTTGGATGCCGCGGTTTTGGATGATGTGTTTCGTCCCGGACAGTAGGCAGTGGTGGCCGACTTAAGCCAAAGGAGGGAGCTTGAGCCCTCTTATAGGCGGATTTGCTCAAATCTACCAGTCCCAAATCTCCATGGCGACAGACGCCGTCCCGCTGACACGATCCTTTTCACCCGTACCCAAGTCGGAGGCTGGTGCCGATAAAGAAGCGCTTCGGTCACTCTGGGGCCATCAGAAACAGACCGGCTGGGAAGAGCTGGAAAAAGAATTTCGCTGCGTGATCCTGGCCGAGGCGGGCGCAGGCAAAACCTTTGAGATCACGGCGCGCGCAGCACTTGCAGGCGCTGGGCCGTGTGCCCAGGAAAACGAACTCGCAAACCAGCAAAGAACAGATATTCTGCTTCAAAGCCCTGCCGTGTCCTCGCCGGTTCCGATCGAGCTTAAATTGCTGGATAAGGGTTGGACAGGGCCGGCACTGTGCGAACGCTTGCGTAACCAGCTTGCCGGCGATTACCTGCGAGAGCACACCGCCGGCCACGGCATCCTGCTTTTGGTGTGGCAGGGCCGCACCACGTCAAAGCGATGGCAAATCGGCACCCAACGGGTAGGCCGGGAAGATTTGCCGGATGCGCTGCACCAGTACTGGGAGTCCGTCTCCGATCAGTTCCCCGGCGTTTCCGGGATCAGAGTGGTGTTGATCGATCTGACGGTTAGGGATGAGGTGTCAGGTGTTTGAAGTCACTCGTAAAGAAACAGCCTCTATGGTTTTCGTGATATCTGGCTTGCGACCCGGCCTGCGTCTATTGCTTCCAGGACTTCTGCCTCGGAGACCCCTAAAGCAGTAGCCAGTTTTTTGATGGTGGTGAAACGGGGGTCGGATGCTCCGTTTTCGAGACGAGCAATGGCTGGTTGGTGTGTATCAAGCAGCTTGGCCAAGTCTGCCTGGGATAAGCCAGCCTGTAAGCGGAGCCTGGTAAGTGGAAATTTTGTGTCTTTGGGCAGCGCCGCTGCTACCTGGCGGCGGGCACGCTTCAGCGCTGCCATTCTGCGTTGGTCGCCTTGTGCTGAAGCTGCGGCATAGTAGGTTGTCTTTTGCTTGGTTTCGGGGGGTGTTGCAGTTTTTGCCTTCATTTTGAAGCCCCTTTTGATTGTTCTGTGTATCCTGGTTGGATGATGGTTTATATAACATTAGTCGCGCTTCAACCGCATCAAAGGCAGTAGAATCCTCCACTGGATTTTCCTGTCAGGTGAAACCATGCCGATGTCCATCCCGGCTGCCTCGGCCGAGCCAAGCATCCTTACCCCTCAATCTGCGGTTCACGCAGACGCTCCCATCGGCATCCGGCTGCGCACAACCTTGCCGGCTTCGCACGCCCTGCAGTGGTTGGCCACTCATCAGCTGGGTTACCTGATCCAGCACCAAACCGGCACCGATGCGCAAGGCCCCTGGCAGCAGTTCTGGCTGCCAGGCCTGCCTGGGGCAGGCACTCGCACCCAACCGCAAGCAGTGGCCGGCGCATGGCAGCAGGCCAACGCTGTTGCGCCGCTCACGTCGGATACTGGCGCGCAAAACCTGGACACCACCGCTCTGGCCCACACCCTGGGCCTGTCTCCCGACACCAGCGACGCCGACCTGGACACCGAGATCCTGGCCGCGATGCTGCTGTCTCCGCTGGGGTTCGAGTTTCCCAGCCTCGCCGAGTGGCAGTCTGCGGTGCGGCTGCGGCGCTTTATCGTGCAGGCGGGCCGGCGCACGGTACTGGCGTTTGATACCGAGGAAGCCGAGCGCCCCGATTGCTGGCGCTGGACCGAGGCCACAGGCTTTGTGTTGCTGCCCGGGCATGAACTGATCCCGGCGCTGCAAGAGGCGCTGTGGCCGGATGTCTCGGGGCGTTTGTATTCGTTCTCGTGCTATCGAGCCACAGAGCACGTGGTGTTGCTGGGGCTGGCGCAAGAGCTGCAGATCAGCAACCCTGCGGCCCTGGCGGTGTTGCAGGCGCAGTGGCAGCGCAAGGCGATTCAGTCAGAGACGTTTCAGAATGCATTTTTGTACGAGTACGGCTCGCTGCAAACACCGCTGCCGTCTCACTATTATGTGCCGGGAGACCGCCTGTGGTTTCGCAACCCGGATGCGGTGTCGGCTGGTATCGAGGGCTACGAGGGCTCTTGGGTGTTTTATCTGGGGCAGGGGCGCTTTACCAATTTCTGGAAGCCGGGCCAGGCATACACGCTGGTGTCCAAGTGTGTAGAGCTTTACCACTGGCGCCATGGGGTGCGCACGGATGGCCCCAGCGGCCAGCCCTGGATGGACGAGTCCATCATCGAGGCCCGGGTGGCCGAAACCCTGGCCGATGCCCAGGCCACCCAGGCGGTGTTGCAACGCATGATGCGCTTGCGAGACCCCGCCGGGGTATACGCCGAGGGTGGCTGCATCGACGCCTCGCGCGAGGCTGTGCGCTGCGTGCATCCGCAAACCTTTGGTTTGCGGATTGCGGCTTGACACTACAAAAACCGGTCTAGTATCCGCCGGCTGGTGCGATCCAGCGCCTGGATGTCCCGTACCCAGAAATTGACGCCGCAGGCGTCGGCAATCAGCAGGCTGTTGGCGGGCAGGCGGCGGATGTCGTCTTCGCTTTTCAGTGTCAGCACGGTGGCGCCGCGGTCGGTGTCGATATCCCAGCGGCTGGGGGTGGCCCAGCCTGATGCGTGGTGGATGCGCAGGATCTCGGGCCTGAAATCGCGTTGCGCCAGGTCTTCGCCGATCAATCGCTTTTCAGCCTCGGGCAGCTGCGTCAGATCCGGGATCCAGGCGTGTTCTTGCGTCTGGGCGTCCACCAGCGAGATCCCCTCGTTTGGCGCGCTGATGGGAAAACTGCGCACGGGGGTTACCAGCACGTCGGGCCGGCCGGGGCGCTGCAGCAGCAGGCGGCCAAAGGTGTCCCGGGACAAGGTAAACGGCATTGTCCGTGGCGAGCCCAGGCGGAGTCCAGCGTGCTTGTCTGTCTGCGGCTCGGCCAGGGGGGGCGGTATTTGTTGTTTAGGCATTGTGCTCGTCTTCCGAGTGCAAGGGCTGCGACCCCCCCGCCTGCACGCTTTGCAGTTGTGCCTGGTACAGCCTGGCATATGCCCCCTGGCGGGCCAGCAGTTCATCGTGGCGGCCAATCTCCACGATGTTGCCGCTGTCCATCACCACCAGGCGGTCGGCCTCGCGCAGGGTGCTGAGGCGGTGGGCGATGGAGATCGTGGTGCGGCCTTTCACCAGGTTATCCAGGGCTTTCTGGATTTCGTTTTCGGTGGCGGTGTCTACGGATGACGTGGCTTCGTCCAGAATCAGGATGGGCGGGTCGATCAGGATGGCGCGCGCAATCGAGATGCGTTGGCGCTCGCCGCCCGATAAGGCCTGGCCGCGCTCGCCCACCAGAGAATCGTACCCATGGGGCAGGCGCAGGATGAACTCGTGCGCGTGGGCGGCGCGGGCAGCGGCAATGATGTCGGCCCGGCTGGCATCGGGGCGGCCGTAGGCGATGTTCTCGGCCACGCTGCCGTAAAACAGAAAGGGCTCTTGCAGCACCAGGCCGATGTGGCGCCGGTAGTCGCTGACCGCAAACTGGCGGATGTCGGTGCCATCCAGCCGGATGGCGCCTTGCGAGACATCGTAAAAACGGCAAATCAGGTTCACCAGTGTGCTTTTGCCTGATCCGCTTTGCCCCACCAGGCCTACCATTTCGCCTGGCGCAATGTCCAGGCTGAGGTCCTGGATCACGCTGCGGTTGCCGTAGCGAAACCCGATGTGGCTAAGCTCTATGCGGCCGTGGATGGCCGACATGGGGCGTGGCTGCGCGGGCTCTGGCACGTTGGAGACATGGTCCAGGATGTCAAAGATGCGCTTGCTGCTGGCCGCTGCCCGCTGGGTAACCGACACAATCCGGCTCATGGAATCCAGCCGCACATAAAAGCGGCTGATGTACGCCAGAAACGCCGTCAGCACGCCCACGGTGATGGCCTGGTGCGACACCAGCCAGATGCCCGACACCCACACCACCAGCAGGCCAAGCTCGGTTAGCAGGGTAACCGTGGGGGTAAACAGCGACCACAGTGCGTTGACCCGATCGTTGATTGCCAGGTTGCGGTTGTTGGCTTCCCTGAAACGCGCCACTTCGCGCTGTTCTTGCGCAAAGGCCTTTACCACGCGGATGCCGGGGATGGTGTCGGCCAGTACGTTGGTGATTTCAGACCACACGCGGTCGGCTTTCTCGAAGCCGTGGCGCAGGCGGTCGCGCACCCAGTGGATCATCCATAAAATCAGCGGCAGCGGCGCCAGCGTGGCCAGGGCCAGCCAGGGGTTGATGGACAACAGGATCACCGATGTCATCACGATCATCAGCACATCGGTGGCAAAGTCCAGCAGGTGCAGGGATAAAAACAGGCAGATGCGGTCGGATTCCGAACCAATCCGGGCCATGAGATCGCCCGTGCGTTTGCCGCCAAAGTATTGCAGCGATAACTGCTGCAGGTGCTGGTAGGTGGTGGTGCGCAGGTCTGCCCCGATGCGCTCGCTGACCCACGCCAAAATGGCGCTGCGCCCCCAGCCCAGGGCCCAGGCCAGCAGGGACGAGGCCAGCAACCCGCCCAGGTACAGGCTTACCAGCGGCCACTCGATGGGCTGGCCGTTTTGAAACGGGATCAGCACATCATCCATCAGGGGCATGGTCAGGTACGGCGGCACCAGGGATGCTGCGGTGGACACCAGCGTCAGTATCAGGCCGATGGACAGCTGGCGCCGGTAGGGGCGCGCAAAGCGCCACAGGCGCAGCAAGGCGCTGGCAGATGGGTGTTGTGGGGCGGCTGCCGGGGCAGGGGTGCCGGGGGTGTCTGTTGCTTGGGACGATTGCGCTGACTGGCGCAGGGATTCGAACCGTGCGGCCAGTTGCAGGGCCTGTGGGTGCTGGTCTAGCGTATAGCGCCAGCGCGCCAGGCGGGCATGGCTGTCTTGCAGGATCAGGCTGCCCACGCCGGCCTGATCGTGCAGCACCAGGTTTAGATCTGGCCGCAGCGGCCAGGATCTGCACTGCTGGGCATCTGTGCTGCACAGCAGCCAGCGGCGCGGGGTAAGCACCAGCAAACTGTTGCTGTAGTGCAACTGGGTGTCCAGATTAAGCGCCAGCCAGGCCAGTGCGGTTTCGTCGCTGGCCAGTTGGGTGGCCAGTGTGGTTTGCCAGGCGGCTGGAAAATCGGGCGGGTACAAAGGAGTTGGGCGCGCGTTGGCCACAGAATCAAGCATAAAACCCGGCATGGAGGGACGATGGCTGTGGAGGGCACCGCGGCCGGGGCCGCAAAAAGACGATAAACACGCCACAGAAAAATGCACTGTTGCGCGGGCGTCACAATTTTCAACTGTTTTTTGATGCTTGGCAACGGCTGGAAGATTAATATTGTGTGCCGCCTGCGCATCTTGCCTGGGCGGCTTTTTGGTCTCTACCAACTCTCTCTCTGCGCAAATGGTCCGGTGATGGAAAATAAAAATATTGAGTTTCTCAATATGGTGCATTTGCGGGGGCCAAATATCTGGGCGTACCGCCCGGTTATCGAGGCGCTGGTCGATATTCACGACCTCGAAGACTATCCCTCTAACCGTATCCCCGGTTTCTACGAGCGGCTGGGGGCCTGGATGCCCAGCTTGATCGAGCACCGCTGCAGCATCGGCGAGCGCGGCGGCTTTATGCAGCGCGTACGCGAGGGCACCTGGCCGGCGCATATCCTCGAGCACGTCACGCTGGAGCTGCAAAGCCTGGCAGGGATGCCCGGAGGCTTGGGGCGTGCTCGCGAAACCCCTTTGCGCGGTGTGTACAAAGTGATTGTGCGCGCCTGGTACGAGGCCCTGGCCCGTGAGTCTTTATACGCCGCACGAGACCTTGTGATGGCCGCGATTGAAAACCAGCCCTTTGATGTGGCGGGCACCGTCGAGCGATTAAAGGATCTGGCCGAGTCCCTGGGCCTGGGGCCCAGCACCGCCTGCATTGTGGATGCGGCCGACGACCGCGATATCCCGGCCATCCGCCTGAGCGATGCCAACTTGCTGCAACTGGGCTATGGGGTGCGCCAGCGCCGCATCTGGACAGCCGAAACCAGCCGCACCAGCGCCATTGCCGAGGGCATCTCGCGCGATAAGGATCTAACCCGCCAGTTGCTGCAGGCGTGCGGCGTGCCGGTGCCAGAGGGGCGCCTGGTGGAAAGCGTGGCCGACGCCTGGGAGGCCGCGCAAGAGATGGGCCTGCCAGTGGTGGTCAAGCCATCAGACGGCAACCATGGGCGTGGCGTATTTACCTGCCTGAACACCCAGGCGCAGGTAGAGGCCGCCTACGCAGTGGCGGTGGATGAAGGCAGCGGCGTGATGGTAGAGCGCTTTATCGAGGGCGACGAGCACCGCCTGCTGGTGGTGGGCGGGCGTCTGGTGGCCGCCGCCCGGGGCGAGGCCGCGATGGTGGTGGGCGATGGTGTGTCCACGGTGCTGCAGCTGATCGACACGCAATTAAACTCAGACCCTCGCCGTGGGCGCGACGAAGACCATCCCTTGAATGTGGTGCGCCTGGATGCGGCAGCCCGTCTGGAGCTTGAGCGCCAGGAGCTGAGTGGTGATGCCGTGCCTGATCGCGGCCGTGCGGTGATGATTCAGCGCAGCGGCAATGTGTCGATTGATGTGACGGATAACGTGCATGCCGATGTGGCCGAGATGGTGTCTTTGGCCGCCCGGGTGGTGGGCCTGGATATTGCGGGCATCGATCTGGTGGTGCGTGATATTGGCCAGCCACTGGCCGCGCAAGGCGGTGCGATTGTCGAGGTCAATGCCGGGCCGGGGCTGCTGATGCACATCAAACCAGCCATGGGGCAGCCGCGCCCGGTGGGCGAGGCGATTATTGCGGATCTGTTTCCTGCGCCCCAGGATGGCCGCATCCCCGTGGTGGGGGTGAGCGGCAGCCAGGGCATGACACCGGTGGTGCGCCTGGTGGCGCATCTGCTGCAGCTGGATGGCCGCATGGTGGGGCAGGCCTCGGCAGATGGCCTGTGGCTGGGTGCGCAGCAGGTGTTGGCGCAAGACAGCGCGCACTGGGAAGCCGCACGGCGCGTGCTGATGAACAGCGCCGTGGATGTGGCGGTGCTGGAGAACGGCGGCCGCGCCATTTTGGGCGAAGGCCTGGCCTACGACCGCTGTCAGGTGGGGGTGGTCACCAGTATCAATCCGGATATCACCTGGCCCGAATTCCACATGACCGAACCCGAGCACCTGCTGCGGATTTTTCGCACGCAGGTGGATGTGGTGCTGGCGTCGGGCGTAGCCGTGCTCAATGCCGATGACCCCCTGGTGGCCGGCCTGGCGCCGCTGTGCGATGGCGCAGTGATTTTGTTTGGCTTGCAGTCGCAGGGCGCGGCGCTGCAAGCGCACCTGGCTGCTGGCGGGCGGGCTGTGCTGCTGCGCGACCAGACGCTGGTGTTGGCCGAGAAAGGGGTGGAAATCCCCCTGGCCGATATGGCTAACCCCGCTCTGATGGCGCTGCAAAGCGATGTGCCTGCCGTGCAGGCCGCGGTGGGTGCCGTGTGGGCACTGGGTGTGCCGACAGAATCCATCCGTGTGGGTTTGCGCACGTGGGTGGCCGGACAAGGTGCCGGCGTGTCGGTGGCAGCATAAGAAGCAGGCGTGTTTTGCCCGGCCATGGGGCCGGGCAATGTGCGGGTTGGGCAGTTAACAGGATGAGTCCAATAATGGAAGTTTCTCGCGTGCGGGCCCTGCGTGGGCCTAATATCTGGTGCCGCCAAACGGCTATCGAGGCCGTGGTGCAATGCACGCCGGCCGAGGCCCTGAGCGCCGGGCTGGATGCCTTTGAAACCCGGCTGCGTGCGCGGTTTCCTGAGGTTGATATCCAGCGCCCGGCAGGGCAAACCGCCAGTGTGTCGCTGGCGCAGGCCCTGGCGGCGGCGGCTCTCAGCCTGCAGGCGCAAGCCGGCTGCCCGGTGGCGGTGTGCCGCACGGCGGCAACGCCCGAGGCCGGGGTGTACCAGGTGGTGGTTGAATACGCCGAAGAGTCCGTGGGCCGGCTGGCCTTTGATCTGGCCTGCACGCTGTGCCAGGCGGCCTGGGAAGATCAGCCCTTTGATCTGGCCGTCGCGCTGGCGCAGCTGCGCAGTTTGTACGACGACGTGCGCCTGGGCCCCAGCACCGGCTCGATTGTGCAGGCGGCGGTGCGCCGGGGTATCCCGTATCGGCGGCTAACCCAGGGCAGCCTGGTGCAGTTTGGCTGGGGGCGCCACCAGCGGCGTATCCAGGCCGCTGAAACCGATGCCAGCAGCGCCATTGGCGAGGCCATTGCGCAAGATAAGGCACTCACCAAATCGCTGTTGGCCTGGGCCGGGGTCTCCGTGCCCCAGGGCCGGGTGGTGGCGGATGCCGAAGACGCCTGGGCTGCTGCACAAGAGATCGGTGCGCCAGTGGTGGTAAAGCCGCAAGACGGCAACCAGGGTAGGGGCGTGGCCTGCAATGTGCAGGGGCGCGAGCAAATCCTGGCTGCTTATGCGGTGGCCCGCGAGCACGGCAGCCAGGTGATGGTAGAGCGTTATTTTCCTGGCCATGATTTTCGTTTGCTGGTGGTGGGCAATCGCATGGTGGCCGCCGCCCGGCGCGACCCGCCCCAGGTGGTGGGCGATGGCACGCACCGCATCCGCGAGCTGGTGGACCAGATCAACCTGGATCCTTTGCGCGGCGAGGGGCATGGCAGTTCGCTGACGCGCATCCAGCTGGATGAAACTGCCCTAAATACCCTGGCCAGCCAGGGCTATCAGGCGGATTCGGTGCCGGCGCCGGGCGTGTGCGTGGCGTTGCGCAATAACGCCAATCTCAGCACTGGCGGTTCAGCCACGGATGTCACCGATCTTGTGCATCCTGATCTGGCGGCCAGCGCGGTGATGGCCGCGCGTATGGTGGGCCTGGATGTGTGCGGCATTGATGTGGTAGCGCGCGATGTGTATGGGCCGCTCACCTCCGAAACCGGCTGCATCGTCGAGGTGAATGCGGCGCCGGGTCTGCGCATGCACTTGTCGCCGTCTTACGGCACGGGGCGCGATGTGGGCAGCGCCATGATGGATACCCTGTACGCCCCTGGCGAAGACGGCCGTATCCCTGTGGTGGCGGTAACCGGCACCAACGGCAAGACCACCACGGTGCGCCTTTTGGCACATCTGTGCACACGCCCGGGCGTGTGTGTGGGGATGACCAACTCGGATGGCGTGTATGTGGGTGCGCGCCGGGTGGATAGCGGGGATTGCAGCGGGCCGCGCAGTGCGCGCAATGTGCTGCTGCACCCGGATGTCGATCTGGCCGTGTTTGAAACAGCGCGTGGCGGCATCCTGCGTGAGGGCCTGGGTTTTGATCGCTGCGACGTGGCAGTCGTCACCAACCTGGGGGTGGGCGACCACCTGGGGATGAACTACATCCAGACAATTGAAGCGCTGGCCGCCGTTAAACGCGTGATTGTCGAAAACGTGGCCCCGGATGGCATGGCTGTGCTAAATGCCCAAGACCCGCATGTGGCGGCGATGGCCACGGTATGCCCCGGGCGTATCACGTATTTTGCGCGGGATGCGCGCCATCCCCTGATTGAAACCCACCGCGCCCAGGGCGGACGTGTGGCGTTTGTGGATCAGGGCGATCTGGTGTTTTCCGAGGGTGGGGTTGAAACCCGCATCCAGCTTGGCACGGTGCCACTGACGCGAGGCGGTACGCTGGGGTTTCAGGTAGAAAACGCCATGGCTGCGGTGGCCGCCGCCTGGGCCTTGGGTATTGACTGGGTGCAGATCCAGCACCAGTTGGCGTCTTTTGTCAGCGATGCCGCCACGGTGCCCGGGCGCTTTAATGTGTTTGATTATCGCGGTGCCATGGTGATTGCCGATTATGGCCATAACCCCGACGCCATCCAGGCGCTGATCCAGGCGGTTGACGCCTTGCCGGCGGGCCGGCGCATGGTGGTGATCAGCGGTGCGGGCGACCGCCGCGATGAAGACATCAGCCGCCAGACGGCATTGTTGGGCGAGGCCTTTGATGAGGTGGTGCTGTATCAGGACCAATGCCAGCGCGGCCGCGCCGATGGCGAAGTACTGGCACTGCTGCGCCAGGGCCTGGGCGCCGCCACCCGTACCCGCCGGGTGCAGGAAATCCACGGCGAATTCCTCGCCATTGATGCGGCATTGGCCGGTGTGCAGGCCGGTGATCTGTGTTTGATCCTGATCGACCAGGTAGAGGAAGCGCTGGCGTATCTGGCACAACGCGCGCAGCAGGCGCAACAGGTGGCGTGAGCTTGCCGGTGTCAGATCTCAATGGTGTTCGATTTCCCAGCGCCGCGCATACTTGCGGGATTCTTGCCGGATTTTTTGATCCAGGCGCTGGATCAGCGTGTTTGGTGTGCCAGTCGGTGTTTGGTCGCTTAGCTTGTGTGCAACCAGATCCAGTGCGGAGGGCAGGGCATGATAGAGCTCTTTGGCCAGTTGCAGCACATAGCCGGGGGTAAGGCCCAATGCGTGGCTGAGTTGCCGAAGTTGCGTCACACCAATCTGGCCAGGCAAATTGGTATTACCAATCTTAAAGGCAAATTGCCGGGCCAGGCCAGGGTACAAGGTCGTGCACATGAGGTCGTAAAAAGGGGCCAGTTGCCAGCCGTGCGGTGTGGCCAGCACCGAGAGGTTTTTGGCGTGGCTGTCGTGGTTGCCCACAAACAGATTAAAAATAATCCACTGCACCAGGCGTTTAAGGTCTTTGGCGGGGATGCCAATGTCTTGCAACAGACGGCGGCAATCCGCTAGCGACGGCCCGCCATCGGCTTCGTATTTTGTGCCGGAGGGGATGCCGGCCAACTGGCAAAGATCTAGTTGGTGCAGGCGGGTGAGGCTGCCGTTTGGTTCTGCGTGGCGGTCGTAGCGTTGGATTAAGCACGCTTGGGTGTCTGGTTGATACTGCGCCTGGGCGGTGCCTAGCCCCAAGACGGCTGCCAGGTTCATCACCAGGGTTTCGTTTAGGGCCGATGCCCAGACGCCCGGCAAGCCCTGGATGTCTGGCTTGAGTATGTGTGACGAGGGGGCGGCTCCCAACGGAAACGCTGGCTGGCCGTCTGGAAAAATCATTAGTAGCAGTTTGGTTTGAGCCCCAGCCAACGAGATGCGCCTGTCTGGCTGGGATGGGGCGCCCAGCGCCGGGGCCGTCCCTTGGCGTAATTGTTGGCTGATGTGCTGCCAGGTGGTGCGCTGGTAGGCAGGTGGGGCAGGGGTCTCGCCCGGTGGCAGTAAGGTCAGGCTGCCGGCGGTATCACCAGCCACGCTTCGTAGCAAGCCGAAGACGGTGCTGGTATGGCGGCTGGCTTGCAGCAACCGACGTACGGGGCCTTCGGGCAGCAGATTCTCAAAAAAAGCGGTAACGGGGGGGCCCGAGAAATCACCTTCCTGTAGCGGAAACGCTGGGGCAATGGGTTGTGCGTTGCCTGTCTGTAGCCATTGAGGTTGATAACTGAACCGTAGGGGATGTTCGTCGTGCAAGATGCCAATATGCTGCCGGCCCTGGTAAACGTAAAGGGTTTGTGCCATGGGTATCACCTGCGTTTGCAGCGGATGATAACTTCCAGGCCCAGCAGGTCGATCATATCCAGCACCTTTTGCAATTGCATGGTGGGTTTGCCGTGTTCCAGATCGACAATAAAGCGGTTGCCCGTGCCGGATAAGCCGGCCAGGTCGCTTTGCCTCAAGGCCTGTGCCTGGCGGGTGACGCGTATCAACTGGCCAAGATCTTGGGCGGTGCGCACGGGGGTGTCGGGAGGTTGGCCAGGTGACGTGGACATAGAGAGGCCTGTGTATTACCGATCAGTAATTTTATGATGAAATCGCTTGAGTTTCAATCAAATATTACTGATCGGTAATTTATCGGGGTGCGAGTTTAAAACTCTGTCCACTCGTCCGTATCGGTGGTGCTGGGCGCTGGGCGCCCGGGGGCGCGCAGTGCCGGCCGGCTGCCGGAGGCTGCGGGTGCGGCGGGTGCGGCGGGTGTGGGCCGGGCCCGAGCAGGGGCGGGGCTGATCACTTTCTCGGGGGCCGAGAGCACCGGGGCGGGGCGGGCAGCGCCTGCTTGGCCTGCACTTGCCTGGCCCGCGCCTGTGTCCTGGTCGCCCAGTTTGAAGGTGGCCACCAGTTGTGCCAGGGTGTCGGCCTGCGACTGCAGGCTGGTGGCCGCGGCGGCGGACTCTTCGACCAGGCTGGCGTTTTGCCGCGTGACATCGTCCATCTGGGTGATGGCCGAGTTGATTTCCTCGATGCCGGTGGTTTGCTCGCGGTTGGCCGCGCTGATCTCGCCCATGATGTCGGTGACGCGGTTGATGCTGTCGACGATCTCCTGCATGGTGGCCCCGGCGTGGGCAGCTTGATCGTTGCCCTTGGTGGTGGCTTCCACCGAGCTGTCGATCAGGCCCTTGATCTCTTTGGCGGCGCTGGCCGAGCGTTGCGCCAGGGCGCGCACTTCGGCGGCCACCACGGCAAAGCCGCGGCCTTGCTCGCCGGCACGGGCGGCTTCGACAGCGGCGTTAAGCGCCAGGATGTTGGTCTGGAAGGCGATGGAGTCGATGACGCCGATGATGTCGGCCACCTGTTGCGACTTGCTGTTGATTTCGCCCATGGTGCCCACGAGCTCTGACACCAGCGAGCCGCCCTGCGTGGCGGTTTTGGCAGCGGCAGCGGCCAGGGTGTTGGCTTGCTGGGTGCTGTCGGCGTTTTGGCGCACGGTGGCGGTGATTTCTTCCATGGTGGCGGCGGTTTCAGCCAGGGAGCTGGCCTGCTGCTCGGTGCGCGAGGACAGATCCAGGTTACCGGCGGAGATCTGGCCGGAGGCCGCAGCAATTGAGGTGGCGCCGCTGCGCACTTCGCCCACAGCTTCGCGCAGGTTGTCGCCCATGGCATCCAGGGTGTGCAGCAACTGGCCGATTTCGTCCTTGCTGTTTACCTGCACGTGCAGGCTGAGATCCCGGCGCGAAACGGCGTCGGCCAGCCGGACGGCTTGGCGCAGCGGATGGGTAACCGAGCGCGTCACAAACCAGGCAAACAGCGGCCCCAGGATCAGGGCCAGCAGGGTGGCGATGCCCAGGATGGTTAGACCCAGGCGGTTGGCCTGGGTGCCATTGGCCACATCTTGAGCGACGATACTGTTTTGCAAGGCTTCGAGCTTGTCGATCTCGGCGATGTACTGCGCCGTGATCTTGGGCATCTCTTGGTTGAAGAACCGGTCGGCATCGGCGTAATCGCCGTTATCCAGATTCTTGAAGGCTTTGGCCCGGCCGTCTTGGTACTGGTCGCGAAACTCGAGTGCCTTTTTGAACTGGGCAGCGGCAGCCGGGTCGTTCAGGCCCTTTTGAATCTGATCGCGGATTTCGTCGGATTTCTGGTCTGTGGCGGCCATGCCGTCTTTAAAGACCTTGAGTACGTCCGGGTTGGTGAGATTGGCTGCGGCCAGTGCCTGGTTGGCATTGACGTCCACCTGACGGGCCCAGCGCAAAATGAGGGAGTTATTGTGTTGCCGCTGAATCAGCATGCTGCTGTCTTGCTCGGTCTGGTACATCCGCCAGGCGCCGATGCTGGATAGAATCAGCAACAACACAATCATCAGACCGAATCCCAGCGCCAGCCGGGTGCCGATTTTCAAGTTACGCATGAAGTCCTCGAGAGTGTGAACGGGGCAAATCATCGGCGCAAGATACGCCGTGCCCGATAAAAATGGCAAAAAAGAGTATTCAATTGTACGAAGGGCGGCCAAATCCAAACGGCCTAATAGAACCGCGGACAGGGCCTTTATTGGCTAAAAGGCGGGTGCTTGGGCGTATTTTTTGTGGCAGGGCGTGCCAGCGGCGCAATGGCCCGGTGGCTGGCAGCGTATCCGCACCGTCATGGCAGGGGCGCCGTACCGGTGGTGAACCAGGAGACGCTTATCTGGCAGCGTGCCTTGCCGCCAAGGGCTACTTGGCCGGGTGGGCTTGATAGCCATCAGGATTGCCGGATTGCCAGCGCCAGGTATCGGCCATCATCTGTGCAAGATCGCGTTGGGCTGTCCAGCCCAGTTCTTGCGCGGCTTTTTGAGCATCCGCCCAGCAGGCGGCGATGTCGCCCGGGCGGCGTGGTGCCAGCTGATAGGGGATTGTGCGTCCGCAGGCGGCCTCAAAGGCGTGGATCATTTGCAGCACCGAATACCCGGTGCCGGTGCCCAGGTTCCAGATATGCGTGCCGCTGTGGGCCTGCAGGTAATCCAGTGCAGCCAGATGGCCCAGGGCCAGGTCGACCACGTGGATGTAGTCACGCACGCCCGTGCCGTCAACCGTGGGGTAATCGCTGCCAAACACCGACACCTGCGGCAGGCGGCCCACTGCCACCTGGCTGATGTAGGGCAGCAGATTGTTGGGAATGCCGTGGGGGTCTTCGCCAATCTGGCCACTGGCGTGTGCGCCCACGGGATTGAAATAGCGCAGCAACGCGATGGCCCAGCGGGGGTCGGATGCAGCCAGATCCTGCAGGATGTGCTCGACCATGGCCTTGGATCGGCCATAGGGATTGGTGGGCTGGCCCAGTGGGCAGTTTTCATCAATGGGCACGCGTGCCGGCGTGCCATACACGGTGGCCGATGAACTGAATACCAGCCGGAACACGCCCGCATCGGCCATGGCCTGGCAAAGCGTCAGCGTGCCCGCAACATTATTGTCGTAATAGCTTAGTGGCTGCCGTACGCTTTCGCCCACGGCTTTCAGGCCGGCAAAATGCACCACGCCTTCGATCTGATGCTGGGTAAACAGCGCATCCAGCGTGGCGCGGTCGCGCACATCGCCCTGGATGAAGCCCGGGGTGCGACCGGTGAGGCTGGCTACGCGCGCCAAAGACTCTTGAGCGCTGTTGCATAGATTGTCCAGCACCAGCACATCGCGCCCGGTGCTTAAAAATTCCAGAACCGTGTGTGAACCGATATAACCGGCGCCGCCCGTGATCAAAAGCGTCATGGTGAAAAACCGAAGCAGTAGAAAAATCCAATGCTAGCAGTTTGGCGCGGATGAGGGCGTTGTCAGGGTGCGTCGGTGCGCCATGTGAAAGGGTCGGCACCAAAGCAATCCGCCGGCCGGGGTCCGTGGATCGGGCGCCCGACAGCGGTGTGTGCCCCTTGCTTGGCGCAGGCGGGTGCACCAAGCAACAAGGCCTGGGGATCAGGCTTTTGGCGTATAGGCGCTGCACCAGCCCTTGGCGTTGACGTCCTTGCCGCTGAAGATCGGACAGGGCCCCCAGGCGTCGCCCGCCTTGCCCTGGTATAGCTGGCAGGTGGCGCAGTGCTCTCCTGCTTTAAATTTGGGTTGCGCGGCGGCGTCTACCTGGGTGGCGTCGTGCTTGTAGCCCAGTTGTTTGGCCAGGGCGCTGTTTTCGTCGACGTGGTCGGCGGCCAGTGCCTGCCGGGAGAGCGCCAGGCTGGAGACCAGCCCTGCGCTGGAGATCAAGAAGGTGCGACGAGATGTTTTCATGGGGACTCCTGAGGAACCCCCCGCGGGCCAATCTATGTTTTAAGCTTCATTATTCGCCTGGTGGCGCAGCATGGCAAGTTGGCCCGCCGCTTATCGCGCCGTCAGGCGATAGACGGTGGTGGCCATCCGGGTTACACCGCGTGCGGCAAATTTTGGCTCGTGTGCCAGCACATCCCGGGTTTCCAGCGTGTCGATCTGCCAGCGGGTACCGTAATGGGCCTGCACTTCGGCATCCGGCACCGAAAACGGCGGGCCGTCCATCTCGGCCTGCGGGTAATCCAGCGTCAGCAGCAGAGTGCGGCAAGCGGCGGGCAGTTGCCCGTACACATGGGTGACATAGCGTTTGCGCAGGTCTGGTGTCAGGGCAATCAGGGCGGCGCGGTCGTAGCATCCCTGGCAATTGGCCAGGGTGGCAGCGTCCAGGTCAAAAATATCGCCGCATAAAAAATCGATGCCACCGGCCTGATACAAGCGGCCTTGCGGTGTGTCTTGCACGGTGGGCGTCAGGTGGTGTTCGGTAAAAAATTGCGTCACCGCCACGGGCGAGAGCTCTATTGCCAGCACACGATGGCCTTGTGCCGCCAGCCAGGCCACATCCAGCGATTTACCGGCCAGGGGCACCAGTACCCGGCTGTCCGGGGCCAGATCCAGTGAAGGCCAATGTTTTTGCAGCAGAGGCATGACACGGCTTTGATGAAAGCCTGTTTGCCCGTGTTCCCAGCGTTGCAGCCAGAAGTTCGTATCCATGCGTGTTCTCCGTGCGCGCGTCATCCCTGGCCAGTTTAGCGGTTCTGGATAACGCGCGAGCAGAGTTAGAAGTGGTACTCAGCCTGCAGGCGCGATTCGTACCGTAACTAAAAGTGAATTCATCCGGAATGGCGTTCGTTTCATAGTTTGGATATGCATTTGCAGATAAAACCCGCATAGCCCAGGTCTTTGCTCACGATGTACGGGAAATCCCTGTGTCATGACGACACAGGTCTATACATCGGGAAACTTGAATCCAGCCCGATGCGTCGCCATCATGGAAACGTTGTTCACGTAAGTCAGGAGTATCAACATGAATCATCTGATGAAAGCGTTTATGGCTGCGTCTGTGGTCGCCCTGGGGTTGGCCGGGCCGATGACGGCAGTACGGGCAGCGGGGCCGGCCAGTGCGGCCTCCTACGAGCCCATCGACAACCCCACCGAAGATCAGCTGAAACGTTACGCTGGCGCTGTGCGCGAAGTCAGCGACGTGGTGGCCGAATATCAACCGCGCCTTGAGGCCGCCGATAGCGCCGAAGCCAAGCAGGCTGTGCGTGTGGAAGCCGACCAGAAAATGGTGGATCGCGTAGAGGCGGGCGGGATGAGCGTGGCCGAATACAACGGCATCAGCAAAGCCGTGCGCAAGGATCCTGAGTTACGCAAGAAGGTAGAGCTTCTGGTCAGCCGAAGATAAGCGCTGGCCGCTTGGCTGCTTGGCTGGCTGGACGTCCTTGGAAGCCGGCAACGCAGCCACTTGCCAGAGCAGCAGCTGCCCCTGCCGTGGCTGCAGTTGATGGGATCTTTCTTTCCTTTGATATGTTGCTAATATATTTAAAGAATATTAGACTGAAGCCTGTTTTGTGATCCTGGTGCGCCTGCAATGGCCTGCACCAGTATCACGCAGGCCATTTCAAGGAAAGCGCGATGCACATCGAAGGTATTCTGGTTCCCATCATCACCCCGTTTGCCGAGGATGGCAGTGTCAATGTCCAGGCGCTGGGGCAATTGGTGGATCACTTTATTGATGCCGGGGTGGCCGGCATTGTGGCGTGCGGCACCACGGGCGAGTACTACGCCCTGACAGACGCCGAGCGCGACACCGTGCTGCAAACCGTGGCGCAAAAGGCCAAGGGCCGGGTGCTGGCGGTGGCCGGCATCAATGCCTTGTCTACGCCGCAATCCATCCAGCACGCGCAGCGTGCCCAGGCCCTGGGCTACGACGCCGTGATGCTGGCCACGCCCCCTTACAGCTTGCCCGAGCAAGCCGGCATTGTGCGCCACTTTGAAACCGTGGCTGCCGCCACGCCTTTGCCCATCATTTTGTACGATTTCCCCCAGCGCGTGGGCGTGCAGATTGCTGTGGAAACCGTGCTGCACCTGGCCAAGATCCCCAATATCGTGGCCATCAAAGAAAGCAGCGGCAACTTCAACCGCGCCCTGGCCCTGATCCAGGCCAACATCCCGGATTTTCAGATTATCAGCGGCTCGGACGATATGGCAGCGGATTTCCTGTTTTGGGGCGTGCGCAGCTGGATCAGCGGCGGCGCCAATGTGTTTCCGGCAGAACAGGTGCGGATGGTAAAGGCCGCCGCCCAAGGCCGTTGGGACGATGTGCGCCAATTGATGGCCGGTATGTATCCCGTGATCCAGGCGATGGAATCTGGTGACTACAACCAGAAAGCCAAGCTGGGCTGCCGCCGCCATGGCATCGAAGCCGGTACCGTGCGCCTGCCCCTGGCCCCGCTGTCCGAGGCTGATGCCCAGGCCTTTATGACCATGCTGGATGCTTACGTCTAAGGAGATCTCAATGCCCCAATCCCAAGCCCAGATTTTTGAACAGGCCCGCGCCGGTACTTTGTGGGCGGGCAATTTGATCCCCGGCCACACGCAGGTGGGCCGCCGGCTGGATAACACCACCCCCATCGATAACAGCATCATTGGCGCCATCGAAGCGGGCACGGCAGCGGATGTAGACCATGCCGTGCAGGTGGCGCGCACCAGTTTCAAATCGGGCGAGTGGTCGCAGTTGGCGCCCGCCGAGCGCAAGCGCGTGATGCTGCGCTGGGCTGATCTCCTGACTCAGCATTCCGAGGAGCTGGCTGCACTGGATTGTATGGATGCCGGCAAGCCCATTACCGAGTGCCTGAATACCGATCTTCCGGCCACGCTGGAGACGTTTCGCTGGTACGCCGAGGCCATCGACAAATGCTTTGGCCGCATTGCCCCCACGGGGCCGGATGCGCTGGGGCTGATCGTCAAAGAGCCCATCGGCGTGGTGGGCGCCGTACTGCCATGGAACTTCCCCGCCCAGATGTATGCCTGGAAAGTGGCTCCGGCATTGGCGGCGGGTAATTCGGTGGTGGTGAAACCGGCCGAGCTGACCTCTTTAAGCGCCTATCGCATGACGCAGTTGGCCTACGAGGCTGGCGTACCAGAGGGCGCCCTGTTATTGGTAACCGGCCTGGGCGAAGACGCCGGCGAGGCCCTGGGCCGCCACATGGATGTGGACATGGTGTCGTTTACCGGTTCCACCGAGGTGGGGCGTTACTTTTTAAAGTACGCAGCCGAAAGCAATCTCAAGGAGATTGTGCTGGAGTGCGGCGGTAAAAGCCCGCAAGTGATTTTTGATGACGCCGATCTGGACGGCCTGGTGGATCACGTGCTGGCCGCCGCGTTTTGGAATATGGGCGAAAACTGCAGCTGCGGCTCGCGTCTGATTGTGCAATCGGGCATCAAGGATGCGCTGCTGGCGCGCCTGCAAGCGGCCTTGTCCGGCTGGAAAACCGGCTTGCCCACGGATGCCTCGGTAAGCATCGGCCCCATGGTAGAACAAGCGCACTTCGAGAAGGTAAAGGGCTTTTTGCAGGGCGCGGCAGCCGAAGGCGCACGCCTGGTGCATGGCGGGCAGATCCGTGACGATATCGGCAGCGGCTGGTACGTAGAGCCCACCATCTTCGATCAGGTCTCGGCGCAATCCCGGCTGTTTCGCGAAGAAGTATTCGGGCCGATTTTGGCTGTTACCGCGTTTGACACCGAGGCCGAAGCCATCGAGCTGGCTAACGACAGCGCCTATGGGCTGGCGGCGTCGCTGTACACCCGCGATGTGTCGCGTGCCCAGCGTGTGGCCCGCGCCATCCAGGCGGGTACCGTGTCCATCAACGGGTTCTCCGAAGGCGATATCACCACGCCGTTTGGCGGCTACAAGCAATCCGGCTTTGGCGGCCGCGACAACGGCCTGGAAGCGCTGGATCAGTATCAGCAAACCAAGACGATCTGGTACGTGAATTGATTGCGACCCGCTTGCCTGGCGGGTTGCTGCGCCGGGCCAGCGGGTGGGTAGGGAATTGCAACCGCTTGCTTAAGCTTCAATCACCGTGCGGGTGAACTCGGTCAGGTAATCCATCAGCGCATCGGCGCCGGCCACGGCCTGGTCGGCGTCGTTGGCGTGGATGCCTTGTACTTCCACCAAGTGGCAACGGGCGCCGCGTTCCAGATCCCCCTCGTGCTGATAGGCATACCAGAAGCGCCGGCACTGGATGATCATCGGCACAATCGCCTGCACCGCATAGGGGTTGCGGCAGGCCTCGTGGTTGATGCGGTCCAGGGCCTGGTCGGCCTGCATATAGGCGGCGAGGTCACCACGCTGCGCCGCCGTCACCATATCCTGCCCGCATTGCAGCAGGCGGGCGCGTTGGTCGGGCGTGGCGCGCCGCGCTGAAGACACCGCAATCAGGCGCTCCAGCACCCGGCGGGTGTCAATCAGGATCAGGTGCTCGGCAATACGGATTTCGCTGACGCGCAGGCCGCGCCGGGGCTGCTGCTCGATCAGCCCGCTGGCCACCAGCCGCATCAGGGCTTCGCGGATGGGCGTGCGCCCAAGGCCTGTCAGCTGGATCAGCTCGCTTTCCACAATCGGCTGGTTGGGCTCGAGCTGCAGTGTGGCAATCATCTGCTCGATGGCGTCGTAGGCGGCTTCGGTGGCGCGTGTCTTGGGCACGGCGGCGCTGCGTGTGAGGCTCATGCCGGGATCCCCCAAGCAAAGGGGTCGTCGTCTTGCAGGATAAGCGTGGTTTCGCCGCTGATGTGTGCCTGCCCGCGCAGGGTGGGGATGACGGTGTTGTCGGGCCCGGCGTGATAAAAGGCCTGAAACTGGCTGCCGATGATGCTGTTCTGCCGCCAGGTCTGGCCTTCGGCCAGCTTGCCGTCGGCGGCCAGGCAGGCCAGTTTGGCGCTGGTGCCCGTGCCACAGGGCGATCTGTCGTACGCCTGGCCTGGGCACAGCACAAAGCTGCGGCTGTTGGCCTCGGGGTCGGGCCCAAACAGCTCGATGTGGTCGATCAGGGCATTATCGCGCCCGCGGATATTTTGTGCCTGCAGCGCTTGCTGGATGGCCACGGTGATTTGCGTCAGTGCCCGGGTGTCGGCACCTGCATGTACTTTATCGGGCGCATCTACCAAAAAGAACCAGTTGCCCCCCCAGGCGATGTCGCCGGTAATCGGGCCCAGGCCTGGTACGTCTACAGTTACCGCCTTGCGATAGCGATAGGAAGGCACGTTTTGCACGCTGACGCTTAAATCGTCGTGCAGCGTGGCCGATACCGTGCCCACCGGGGTTTCGATCTGGTGCGCGCCGGGCTGCAGGCGGCCCAGATAGGCCAGCGATACCACCAGCCCGATGGTGCCGTGGCCGCACATGCCCAAGTAGCCGGTGTTGTTGAAGAAGATGACGCCGGCCGCATTGGCCGGATCTTGCGGTGCGCACAGCAGCGCGCCCACCAGCACCTCGTGGCCGCGTGGCTCCAGGATCACCGCCTGGCGCCAGGCATCGTGTTGGGTGGCCAGCCGCGTGCGGCGCTGGGCCATATCGCCGTCGCCCAGGTCGGGAAACCCATCCAGCACCAGGCGCGTGGGTTCGCCGCCCGTGTGGGAATCCAGAATCCTGATGCGCCTTGTGTGCGTCATCTGCGTCATGTCCGTTTGCCCCATAAAGAGAACCGCTGCACCCGGTAAGGATGCAAATCGATGGCCGGTGTGTTTTGCGTGATGATGTCGCGCACCAGGCGGGCGGTGGCTGCGCTTTGCGTCAGCCCCAGATGGCCGTGGCCAAAGGCGTACACCACGGCAGGGTGACGCGGCGAGCGTGCAATGATGGGCAGGGAATCCGGCAAGCTTGGCCGAAACCCCATCCAGGGCGTGCCGTCCCGGGTATCCAGATCGGGTAAAAAGGCCTTGGCCTTGTTTAGCATGGCCTGCGCCCGCTGATAATTGGGGGCGCGCTTCAGGCCTGCAAGCTCTACCGCGCCGCCCACGCGGATGCCGCAACGCAGCGGCGACACCACAAAGCCGTGGTCGCTAAAGGTAATTTGCTGGCGCAGGTCCAGCGCATCGGGGGGCAGCGTGGTGTTGTAGCCGCGTTCGGTATCCAGCGGGATGCGGTCGCCCACGCCTTGTGCCAGCTGGCGCGAGTGCGCGCCGGCGGCCACCACCACTTGCCCGGCCTGCAGCAGGCGGCCGTCTTCGAGGATCAGCCGCACACCCTGGCCGCTGGGCTGCAGCCAGCGCACAGATTGCCGCAGATGCTGCACGCCGCGCGATTGCGCGCACTGGCCGATGGCCTGGCCCAACGCCTGGGGATCGCCCACATTGCGCCAGCCGGGGATGTACACCCCATGCGTGAAGCGCGGCGCCAGCCCCGGCTGACGTGCAGCCAGATCGGCTCCTTGCAGCACCTGGGCTTCGATGCCGTAGCGGTCGCGCCATTGCGCGGTGCCTTGGGCGGCCTGCATGCGGTGTGCGCCTTCGTAGACTTCAAGCACACCCTGGGTGTGCAGGTGCGATTGCAGCCCCGCGTTTTCCAGCAGGGCGTCCATCTCGGTTTGGGCCAGTTGCATCAGTGCCACCTGGGCGCGGATATTGGCAGGGTAGCGGTCTGGCAGGCTGGCGCGCCACAGCTGCAGCAGCCAGGGGGCAACGGGCAGCAAATAGCTGGGCGCCAGGCTGAGCGGGCCGAGGGGATCGGCCAGCCAGCGAAATGCCTGGCGGATAATGCGCGGCGAGGCCAGCGGCAGGATGTCGGCAAACGCCAGCGCACCGGCATTGCCTTTGCTGGCGCCGCTGGCCAGATCCTGGGGCTCGATCAGCACGACCTGTTGGCCGGTATCGGCCAGCGCCAGGGCGCAGCTGGCACCAATGATGCCGCCGCCAATAATGGCGATATCGCACGAGGAAGTTTCCATCGTGAAATAGTGGCACAGCCGATCTAAATATGCAATTAATATATTTAGAGGGATTTCGTCACTGTTTTCAGTGTGAACGCCTGGGTAGAAGCGGGGTGGCTACACGTGGAATGCCACGCAAGCGGGTGGATTACTCGGTGCCCCAGCGGCGTGCCAGGACCGCGCGCTCTAGTGCGCTGACGTACTGCTGGATGGTGATCTCGCGGTTGGCTGGCAGGTTGAAAAAGCGGCAAGCCACCATCAGCAGGGGGGTGCCGCCTTCTTGCAGCAGATGATTTTGGCGCAGCAGCCGCAGATTAACCGTGAGCGTGCCGGTGCCGGGCAAATTGAGGGTGCAGTCGTCAAAAAACGTGCCGGTGGGGTACTGGGCGAGGAGGTCGAGCTTGTCGATAAACTGCAGGCCGCCCGCGCTGATGTTGGCCAGCGGCAGGGTGGCCTGGCCACCTGGCAAGGCGGGGTCTTTAAGCGTGCAGGTGGCCGGGTTGCTGGCAGGCACATCCATGCGGAAGAATTCGCGTCGCTGCATGCGCCGCAACTGTGTGGGCCAGGGCATCAGGAATGCCGGCCGCCCGCCTTCGGTGGTGGGCTGCAGATGGCCGGTAAATTCGATCATCACGCGCTTTAGCATGCCTTGCAGCCGCACTACGGGCGCCCGCAGCAGTTGCGTGTTGATGGCGTCATCCGAGGCGTTATCCCACACCAGGGTTTTGGCCTTGCTGTCGACTTCGAGCAGGGTGGTGATGATGGAGACCGCGTGGCCAGGAATATCCATGCGCACCAGAGTGCGCTGCTTAAGCAGGCCTTGGACAATATTCTGGATGTCCAGGGCCTGGGATACCAGGTACGGATCGTCTTCTTGGGTAGCCATGTTGGGGGCGCAAAAAAGCAAGGGTGGATTAGCCTGAATTCTATCCGATAAGAATGGCAGGCAAACCGGTAAAAAAGCCCCCTTTTATACAGGAATACCCGTGACGGTTTACTCCAGCGCTTTAAGCATGTCCTCCAGTACTTTCTTGGCGTCGCCAAACACCATCATGGTTTTATCCATGTAAAACAGCTCGTTGTCCAGCCCGGCATAGCCGGCAGCCATCGAGCGCTTGTTGACGATCACGGTGCGCGCCTTGTAGGCCTCGAGAATCGGCATGCCGGCAATGGGCGAGCCTGGATCGTTTTTGGCGGCGGGGTTGACGACGTCGTTGGCGCCCAGCACCAGCACGACGTCGGTTTGGCCAAACTCGCCGTTGATGTCGTCCATCTCGAAGACCTGATCGTAGGGCACCTCGGCCTCGGCCAGCAGGACGTTCATGTGTCCAGGCATGCGTCCGGCCACTGGGTGGATGGCGTATTTGACGGTGACCCCCTGGCTGGCCAGTTTGCCGGCAAGCTCTTTAAGCGCATGCTGGGCGCGCGCCACGGCCAGGCCGTAACCCGGGATGATGGTGACCGACTCGGCGTTGCTCATGAGGAAAGCGGCGTCGTCGGGGCTGCCTGATTTGACACTGCGCTGGCCTGCGTTTGCATGGCCCGCGGCCGAGGGCTCGGCACCAAAACCACCCAAAATTACGTTGAAGAACGAGCGGTTCATAGCCCTGCACATGATGTAGGACAGAATTGCGCCAGACGAGCCCACCAATGAGCCGGCGATGATCAGCATCGGATTATTAAGCGAAAAACCGATGCCGGCGGCCGCCCACCCCGAGTAGCTGTTGAGCATGGAAATCACCACCGGCATATCGGCGCCGCCAATGGGGATGATGATGAGCACGCCCAGCAAAAATGCGATGAGCGCCATCAGCACAAAGGGCAGCCACGATTGCGTGGCCATGAACCAGAAGCCGCAGGCCAGCATGGTGATGGCCAGCACCAGGTTAAGCATATGCTGGCCGGGAAACACCACCGGGGCGCCCTTGAACAAGCGAAACTTGTATTTGCCCGACAGCTTGCCAAAGGCGATGACCGAACCCGAGAACGTGATGGCACCCACAAAGGTGCCAATGAAAAGCTCTAGCCGATTGCCGGTGGGCAAGGGCGCGCCCGGGGCGGCGATGCCAAAGGCGTGGGGCTCGGCCACCACGGCCACGGCAATGGCCACGGCTGCCAGGCCGATCATGCTGTGCATGAAGGCAATGAGCTCGGGCATTTTGGTCATCTCGACCTTGCGTGCCAGCAGCGTGCCGACGCTGCCGCCAATCAGCAGGCCCAGTACGATGCGGCCCAGGCCCAGGCCTGTGGTGCCGTCTGTGGCCAGGCTGATGATCAGCGCAGCGGTGGTGACGATGGCGATGGCCATGCCGACCATGCCAAAGAGATTGCCGCGACGCGAGGTGGTGGGGTGTGAAAGCCCTTTGAGTGCCTGGATGAAGCACACCGAGGCAACGAGATACAGCAGCGTAACGAGGTTGGCCGAAATCATGCCTGGCCTCCTTTGCGCTCTTTTTTCTTGAACATCTCAAGCATGCGCTGGGTAACCAGGAAGCCGCCAAAGACGTTGACGGCGGCCAGTGCCACGGCCAGCACGCCCATGCTTTGCGCCAGGCCGCCATCGGTAAGGCCGGCGGCCAGCATGGCGCCCACGATGACAATGGCGGAGATGGCGTTGGTGACGGCCATCAGCGGTGTATGCAGCGCCGGTGTGACGTTCCAGACCACGTGGAAGCCGACGTAGACCGCCAGCACGAAAATGATGATGTTCATGAGGGTTGGGTTGACGGCTTCCATTAGGCGCTCCGGAGCAGCGTGCCATCCTGGCAGACCAGGCAGGCTTTGATAATGTCGTCATCGGCCGGCAAGGCAAACTGGCCTTCGGCGTTGATGATGAGTTTCAGGAAATCCAGCAAGTTGCGGGCATACAGGGCCGAGGCATCGGTGGCCAGCAAGGCGGGCAGGTTGGTCAGCCCCACCAATGTCACGCCGTTGTGGTCGATGACTTCGCCGGCCACGGACAGCGGGCAATTGCCCCCGCGCTCGACGGCCAGATCCACCACCACCGAGCCCGGTTTCATGGCCTCGACGGTGTCGGGCTGGATCAGCACCGGTGCCGGGCGCCCGGGGATGAGCGCCGTGGTGATGACGATGTCGGCCTGCTTGCAGCGGTCGGCCACCAGCGCGGCCTGGCGGGCCATCCAGGCGGCCGGCATGGGGCGGGCATAGCCGCCGGTGCCTTGCGCGATTTCGCGCTCTTCGTCGGTTTCGTAGGGCACGTCGATAAATTTGCCGCCCAGGGATTCCACTTGCTCGCGCGCGGCGGGGCGCACATCCGAGGCCTCGACCACCGCACCCAGGCGGCGTGCGGTGGCGATGGCCTGAAGCCCCGCCACGCCCGCGCCCAGCACCACCACGCGGGCGGCCTTGAGCGTGCCCGCTGCGGTCATCATCATCGGAAAAATACGCCCATAATATTGGGTGGCCAGCAACACCGACTTATAGCCTGCCAGGTTTGCCTGCGAAGACAGCACGTCCAGGCTTTGTGCCCGCGTGGTGCGTGGCGCGGCTTCTAGTGCAAAGGCCGTCAGCCCGGCGTCGGCCAGGGTTTGCAGGCCATCGATGTCGAAGGGATCGAGCATGCCCAGCAAGACCGTGCCTGCGGACATGGCCGAGAGCTCTGCCGGCGTGGGGCGGCGCACCTTCAGTACCAGCGCACTGCCCAGGGCCTGTGCCGCATCGCCCAAGGTGGCGCCGGCGGCTTCGTAGTCGGTATCGCGATAGCGGGCGGCGTAACCGGCCTGGCGCTCGATCAGTACCTGATGGCCCGCCGCCACCAGCTTCTTGACGGTATCAGGGGTGGCGGCCACCCGTGTTTCGCCGGCCAGGGTTTCGCGGGGAATACCTATCTGCATGGCAGCCTCCGGACAATGCGACGGGCTTGGGGCATGGCGTCTCCTTGGGTAATTGTTATGAATTAATTGATTTATGGTACCGGTTAATTGGGTTTAGCTGCATCATCGCAGCATGATTTGCTTATTAGCCAGAACGATAGTGTGGCGGGGTGCCATCACCCTGGCCAATATTTTGCGACACAAACGCGGCCAAACAGATGCCCTTGTGGCCCGCCGCCGCCCCTGTATGGGTTAGCATCTCATATGTTTGTCGGCACGTGTGGCGGCAGTGCGCAGTCTGAAATGCGGGATTTATTATGAATGTCTGGTTGAAGCGGATCTTGTTCAGCCTGGTGGCCTTATTGTTGGCGGCCGTGGTAGGGCTGGCCATCTTTTTGCTTACCTTTAACCCCAATGAATACAAATCCCGGCTCGAGCAGCTGGTGTTTGAGCAATACGGGCGCACGCTTACTATTGGCGGAGACATCAGTTTGTCGCTGTTTCCGCGCATCGGCCTGGCAGTCGACGACGTCACGCTGTCCAATCGCAAATCCAAGGATACCTTCATCTCCATCGACAGCACGCGTTTTGCAGTGGCCATCTGGCCGTTGCTGTCACGCCAGCTGGTGGTCGATCACGTGGCCGTGTCCGGCCTGAAAGCCTGGGTGGTGCGCGATAAAGAGGGGCGATTCAATTTTTCCGACCTGATCGAATCCAGCGCAAACCCGGCCGCCGTGGCGGCCGCTGCGCCGGCGGCCCTGGTGCCGATGGCTGCCGGGGTGCAAACGCTGTTGGACAAGCCCGATGAGCGCCGCGACCTCAATATCGACATTGCCGGGCTGGATCTCAAAGACAGCCAGCTGCATTATCTGGATCAGGCCTCCGGCCTGGCCACCACATTTTCTGACATCCAGGCCAATACCGGGCGGGTTACCTACGACCAACCCTTTGATGTCTCGCTGAAAGCCAAGATGGCGGGCGATGACCCCGTGCAAAACGCGCAGGTGCAGGCCCAGGCCCTGTTGCGGATGGATCCCGCCCAAAAAGCGTACGGGGCACAAAAGATCAATGTGCAGATTACCGGCCGCCTGGGCAACTTCGACAAGCTCAATGCAGTGCTTAAAGGGGCGTTGGCCTACCAGGGCAACCAGCGCCAGTTTGCCGCCAATAATCTGGAACTCTCCATCAATGGCAATGTCATCGGGCCACACCCGGTGCAGGATGTCAAAGCCAGCCTCAGCGCCGATCAGCTGCGGCTGGATCAGCGCAATATGGAGCTCAAGGTGGCCAAGATGGCACTGCGCGCCTCGGGGCAGGATCAGGGGCGCAACCTTGAACTTGCCCTGGATGCACCGGCGCTGGCGGTGTCGCCGCAATCGGCCAAGGCCGACCCCATCGCGGCCACGCTTAAATCCACCGGAGACCAAACCCTGGCGGTGTCGCTGGGCCTGGATGGCTTGTCGGGCAATGCCAGCGAGTGGCAGTTTCGCAGTGTCAGCGTGGATGGCGCCCTTAACCTGGGCCAGCAGCTGCTGCAGGTAAAGATGGCCTCGCCGCTGTCCTGGAACACCATGCTGCGCAAAGGCGCGTTTACCGCCATCAAGGGCGACGTCAGCGTGCGTGATCAATCCAGCAAAGAGGCGGTCAACGAGTTTCCCATGATTGGCAGCCTGCACCTGGATCTGGTGCGCGACGCCCTGGATATCGAACTTAATGCGGTGCTGGATGGCAGCCAGGCAGCGCTTAAATCCACCACCACCCGGCTGGCGCAGCCCCAGACACAGTTTTCGCTCAAGGTGGATAAGCTGGATCTGAACCGCTGGATGCCGGTGCCCGTGGCCACAACAGACGCCGCCAAGGCGCCCGCGGACGGCCAGGAAAAAGGCAAGGGGGATACTCCGGTGGCACCGGCTGCCGCCCCTGCGCCGGCCCCCGAAACCCCGGTGGATCTTTCTTTCCTTAAAGGCAAAGACATCCAGGGCACCGTGCAGATTGGCGATCTGCGGTTTCGCGACATCCAGATCACCCAGCTCGAAGCCCCGGTGCGCATACTGGATAACGCGCTGTCGCTGCCCAAAGTGTCGGCCCATCTGTACGACGGCACCCTGGCCGGTCAGCTGCGTCTGGCAGCCGACCAATCACTGGCCATTAAGCTGAACCTGGATAAGCTTGCCGTGGGGCCCTTGCTGCAGGCGGCGTTGCGCAAAAACCTGCTGTCTGGCAAAGGGGCTGCACAAATCGATCTCACCACCCAGGGGCTGACGCCCAAACGTGCCGCCGCCACCCTGAATGGCCGGGTGGCCTGGCAGGTGCGTGATGGCGCGGTCCAGGGTGTGGATGCGGCCCAAACCCTTACCGAGGTGGCGGTTGCCCTGGGCAATATCGTCAAGGGCCGGCTGGATGCGGTGTCCTCGCCGTTTGATCCGCGCCGCAGTACAACCTTTAGTACGCTGGATGGCCGCGTCGATTTTAAAAACGGCTTGGGTACCATCAGCAAGCTGGCGCTTAATTCGGATCTGCTCAAGGTGACGGCGGGCAAGCCCGCCACGCTGAATGTACCCGCGCAACAACTGGATGTGCTGTTGATGGCGCAGGTGGCCAATCGTCCGCCCAAGGCGCTGGCCGGCACCCTGGGAGCCCTGGCCGGCGTGACGTTTCCGGTGCGGATTCAAGGGGCCTGGGATAAGCCCCGCTACAGTGTGCAGTGGGATGTGATCCGCAACCAGACAATTCAGCGGGCAGTCAAATCCGGCCTGATGGACCTGATCAAAGGTAATGATCCCATCGAGCAGGCCCTGCCGCAATCCGATTCCGGCGATGCCGCCGGCAGTAAAACACCCGCGCCGCAGGCTGATCCTGTCGAGCGCATTGGCAAGGCCCTGAAAGGCCTGCTGGGTAACTGATCAACCCTGACGCAAGGAATCTTCACATGGATGCAAGCCACACCGAACCCGTTGCCGGCGCCCCCGCAGCGGCCGATGCCACCGACTACGACCGCCGCTGGCTGGTGGTGGATGCCCAGAACGCCTGGCTGAACGCCAGCCAGGCGCCGGCGTTGGCACAGCTGCAGCTGCAGCTGCGGTTTGGTTATCTGGTGTTGCGTGCCCCGGGCATGCTGCGTCTGGATATCCCGCTGGATGTGATCGAGGACGACGCCAGTGTCGAGGCCACTGCGCAGGTGTCTGACCAGACGGTGCGTGCTGTCGATGAAGGCGAATTGGCGGCCGCGTGGTTTACCGATTACCTGGGCCAGCCCTGCCGCTTGTTGAAAGTGCACCCCGAGGCCGGCGCTGTGGCCTGGCCGGATCGGTAAGACAGGGGCTCAGGCTTCGCCGCTGGCGGCCCGTTGTTCGCGCAGGGCCTTGGCCTTGGTGTGCAGCCAGCGCTCTACCGAGGGAAACACAAACTTGCTGACGTCCCCGCCCAGTATGGCAATCTCGCGCACGATGGTGCCGGAGATAAACTGGTATTGATCCGAGGGCGTCATGAACAAGGTTTCTACTTCGGGCAGCAGGTGGCGGTTCATGCCGGCCATCTGAAACTCGTATTCAAAATCGGATACCGCCCGCAGGCCACGCACAATCACGCGGGCTTCTTGCTCGCGCACAAAATCCTTGAGCAAGCCGCCAAAGCTGCGCACGCGCACGTTGGGATAGTGTCCCAGCACTTCTTCGGCGATTTCCAGGCGCTCTTGCACCGAGAAAAACGGTTTCTTGTTTAGGCTGACTGCTACGCCCACCACCACCTGGTCGAACAGGCCGGCCGCGCGGCGCACGAGGTCTTCGTGACCTCGTGTCAGGGGATCGAAGGTTCCGGGGTAGACAGCAGTAATCATGCGCTCTCCGATAGGGAGTGAGAGATGTCCGGCAGGGACACCGAAAAGCCATTATTGCCAGTTTTTTGCAATGCAGCAAATTGTCGCAGTGCGTAATGCACCTGCCCGGCCCGACCTTGGCGCAGCAGGGGCCAGGTATCGGGCCAGGTGATATCGGTGGTCTCGGACTCGAGATACAGCAGGCCGCCGGGCACCAGCGCACGCGCCAGCAGTGGCTGCAGGCGTTGAATCCACTGGCCGCCAAACGGAGGATCCAGCAGCACAAGATCGAACGAGGCCTGGGGCAGCGATTGCAAATAGGCCAGGGCGTCGCCCGCATGGATGCGGATGGCTGGTGCTTGCAGGCGGGCCTGTACGGCACGCAGGGCGGCCAGTGTGCCGGGGGCTTGCTCGACCAATTGAGCCAGCGCGACCCCGCGCGAGGCGGCCTCGAAACCCAGGGCGCCGGAGCCGGCAAACAGATCCAGCACGCGTCGCGATGCAAAATCACCGGCCCAAAAATGCTGCAGCCAGTTGAACAGGGTTTCGCGCACGCGGTCGGGCGTGGGGCGCAGGTGATCACCGTCAATGACGGAAATCGGTGTGCGACGGTACTGACCGCCTACAATACGGATCTGATGTTTTTTCATGCGCAGCCCGTCAAGATCGGTGCGGCGTTGGGCACTCGCCAAACTACCCAGTTTAAAGCCTATGTTCAGTTTCTTTAAACGCAAGAAATCCTCCCCCGAGGCGCCTGTCGCCGACGTGGTGGCGGATATCACGCAAGACACCCCTGAAATCGCACCGGTGGCGCCCACCGAGTTGCCGCCCGAAGCCCTGGCAACCGGCGCTGGTCAGCCGCCATTGCCCGAAGTTGCGCCCGTGGCCCCCACCGAAATCCCGGCGGTTTCCGGGGCCGGGCTGGCTGAGGATGCGCAGGAAGACATGGTGCCTGTCCAGGACGATAGTCGCGGGGGGGCAATCACCCAGCCACCAGACCCGTGGTCGTCCATGGATCTGGAGACCGATCCTTTGGCACGTCTGGACCAAGGCGAGACACGGGCATCTGGCGACGCCGGGGGCGGCTCTTGGCTGTCGCGTCTGCGCCGTGGCCTGTCGCGCACCGGCCAAAGCCTGGGTGGCCTGTTTGTGGGCGTCAAGGTAGACGAGGCCCTATTCGAAGAACTGGAAACCGCCCTCATCATGGCCGATGCCGGGGTGGATGCCACCGAGACCCTGATCGCGGCCTTGCGTGCACGCGTGCGCAAGCAGCGGCTGGATCAGCCCGAGGCGGTACGCGATGCCCTCAAGGATATTTTGGCCAATCACCTGAAGGTGCTGGAAAAACCCTTTGTGGTGGGCGAGGCCGCCCCGATGGTGGTGATGATTGCCGGTGTCAACGGCGCGGGCAAAACCACGTCGATTGGCAAGCTGGCCCACGCCTTGCAGGCCCGCAAGGCCAGTGTGTTGCTGGCTGCGGGCGATACCTTCCGGGCGGCCGCCCGCGAGCAACTGGTGGCCTGGGGCAGCCGCAATGGTGTCACCGTGATCGCCCAGGAGGGCGGCGATCCCGCCGCCGTGGCCTTCGATGCCGTCAATGCCGGGCGTGCGCGCTCGGCCGATGTGGTGCTGGTGGATACGGCCGGGCGCCTGCCCACGCAGCTGCATCTGATGGAAGAGCTGAAAAAGATCAAGCGGGTGATCAGCAAGGCCGACCCCAGCGCACCCCACGAAGTACTGCTGGTGGTGGATGGCAACACCGGCCAAAATGCCCTGGCGCAAATCCGTGCCTTTGATGCGGCCCTGGGCCTGACAGGCCTGATCGTCACCAAATTGGATGGCACAGCCAAGGGTGGCACCCTGGCCGCGGTGGCGGCCGGCAGCCAGGGCGTGCGGCCGGTGCCGGTGTACTGGATTGGCGTGGGCGAAGCCATGCAAGACCTACAACCCTTTGTGGCGGCCGAATTTGCCGAGGCCTTGCTGGGGAGTCGTTAAAATGATTCTCAACCCTTTATCTGGACAGTGTTGACATGAGTACCGATACCGGGCGCGCGCCCAGCGCCGCCGCGCCTTTTGAAATTTCTCCCGTGCAAGAGATCGTGGCCGAGCTGCGCGCCGGGCACATGGTGATTCTTGTAGACGAAGAAGACCGCGAAAACGAGGGCGACCTCGTCCTGGCCGCCGATTTTGTCACCCCGGATGCCATCAACTTCATGGTTACCCACGCCCGTGGCCTGGTGTGTGTCACCCTTACCCAGCAGCGCTGCGAGCAGCTGCAGCTGCCCGTGATGTCCAACCAGAATGGCACCCGTTACGGCACCAATTTCATGGTGTCCATCGAGGCCGCCGAAGGCGTCACCACAGGCATCTCCGCAGCCGACCGCGCTCGCACCATCCAGGCCGCCGTGGCCCGCGATGCGCGCCCGGCCGATCTTGTTCAGCCGGGGCATATTTTTCCGGTGCGGGCAGTGCCCGGTGGCGTGCTGGTGCGTGCCGGCCACACCGAGGCCGGCTGCGATCTCACTGCCATGGCGGGGCTGACCCCCGCCGCCGTTATCTGCGAGATCCTCAAGCCCGATGGCACGATGGCGCGCTTGCCCGATCTCGTCCAGTTTGCCCAGACGCATCAGCTCAAGATCGGCACCATTGCCGATCTCATCCAGTATCGCAGCGAGCACGAAACCATGGTCGAGCGCCTGGTCGAGCGCAACGTGACAACCCCCTGGGGCGAATTCAAGGCCGTGGCCTACCGCGATCGGGCGTCCGATGCCCCCCACTTGGCGCTGGTGCATGGCGAGATCCAGGCCGATCACGACACCCTGGTGCGTGTGCACGAGCCCACCAGCGTGCTTGATCTGCTGTGCGAAGGTGCCACCAGCCACAGCTGGACGATCCCCGAGGCCTTGCGTACCATTGCGGCCGCCCCCCGTGGCGTGCTGGTGCTGCTTAACTGCCATGGCGAGGCCGATCTCCTGTTTGCCCAGTTTGATGCCTGGGCGCGCAGCCCCGATGGTGCCCCCAGCACCCCGGCCGTGCCTGATGGCGAGCGCCATGGTTTGCGCACATTTGGCATCGGCGCGCAGATTTTGCGCGATCTGGGTGTGGGCAAGGCCCGCTTGCTGGCGCGTCCGCGTAAAATGCCCAGCATGGCGGGGTTTTCCCTGACCATTACGGGGTACCATAATGAACCTGGCGTTCCCGGCGCCTCTCACTAATATGGAATCACGACTATGAACCCTTATGTGATGACCCCCGATCTCAACGGCGAAGGCCTGCACATCGGCATCGTGCGTTCCCGCTTCAATGCCCCCGTTGGCGAAGCCGAACTCCAAACCTGCCTCGACGAGCTCGCGGCCCTGGGTGTAGACGAGCGCGATGTCATGGTGGTTACCGTACCCGGTGCCCTCGAGCTTGGCGTTACCCTGGCCACCATGGCCGAAACCTTCGAGTTCGACGCCCTGATTGCCCTGGGTGCAGTGATCCGTGGTGAAACCTATCACTTCGAAATCGTCAGCAACGAGTCTGCCTCTGCCATCAGCCGCATTGCCCTCGAAACCGGCATCCCGGTGGCCAATGGTGTGCTTACCGCTGATACCGACGAGCAAGCCAATGCGCGCGCCGCCGATAAAGGCCGCGATTGCGCCCGTGCCGCGGTCGAAATGGCCAACCTGGTGTCTGCCCTCGAGCCCGAACTCGAAGACGAGGACGAAGAAGATGACGATGACGATGACGATGACGACTTCGAAGAGGACGTCGATGACTGATGCCAAGGCACGCAACGGGCGCTCGGGCGCCCGTAGTGCCCGCCGCATGGCCCGCGAGTTCGCCCTTCAGGGGGTGTACGCGTGGTTGCTGCGCGGCGGCCAGGATTTAGGCGAGCTCGGCGCCATCGACGCCCATGTGCGTGATGGCGAAGACTTCGCCCAGGCTGATACGCAGTGGTATCAAACCCTGCTGCAAGGCGCGGCTACCCAGGCCGATTCCCTGCGCCAGCAGTTTGTGCCCTACATCGATCGCCCCCTCGAAGAACTCTCGCCCATCGAGCACGCCGTGCTGCTGATTGGCAGCTTCGAGCTCATCCATCACCTCGAGGTTCCCTACCGCGTGGCCATCAACGAGGCGGTCGAGCTGGCCAAATCCTTTGGCGGCACGGATGGCTACCGCTTTGTCAACGGGGTGCTCGATAAGCTGGCCGCCCAAGTGCGCAGCACCGAAATACAGTCTGCGACGCGCCACTAGGGCGTGTGATGCCATGACGGCTGCAGGCGAATTCAATCTCATCGAGCGCTACTTCCGGCGTCCGGCACCCAGCGGCATGCTGGGGGTGGGTGACGATTGCGCGCTGCTCTCGCCGGCCCAGGGCTGCGAGCTGGCCGTCAGCACCGACATGCTGGTCGAAGGCCGTCATTTTTTTCCGGACGCCGATCCCCGGCAACTGGGGCACAAGGCCCTGGCTGTCAATTTGTCCGACCTCGCCGCCATGGGCGCGCGCCCACTGGCCTGCACGCTGGCGCTGTCTTTGCCACGGGTAGACGAAACCTGGCTGCAGAGCTTCTCCGAAGGCTTTCACGCGCTTGCCCAAGAGGCCCAGTGCCCACTGGTGGGCGGTGATACCACCGGCGGGGCCCCCGGCGTGGTGTTGTGCATCACGGTGATGGGGCAGGTGCGCCGCCATCAGGCCTTGCGTCGGGATGCCGCCCGTGTGGGCGACGATATCTGGGTGTCGGGCACTCTGGGTGCGGCCGATATTGCCTTGCGCCTGGCACAGGGCCGGTTGCCCGCTGATGCGGCCCGCCTCAAGGCAGCGCTGCCATTTTTGCAATGCCCAACGCCGCGTCTGAAGCTGGGACGATATCTGGCTGGGGTGGCCCATGCCGCCATCGATATTTCAGACGGCCTGTTGCAGGATCTGGGCCATATCCTCAAGGCCAGCCAGTGCGCGGCCGATGTCTGGCTGGATGCCTTGCCGCCCAACCCCGTGTTGCAGGGTCTGCCTCCCGAAATCCGTCAGGATGCGCTGCTGGCGGGGGGCGATGCCTACGAACTTTGTTTTACCGCGCATACGCGTCGCCGCGAGCAAATCGAAATCCTGTCGCGCCAGCTGGATCTGCCTTTGTCGCGGGTGGGCGTGGTGCGTCGTGGCCAGGGCCTGCGTGTGCTGGATGCCGACGGCCAGGAGATCCCGGTTACCCGGCGCGGCTTCGACCACTTCTCCGACAATCCGGATCATGGCTGAGCCACAGGCCTCGCCCGCGGATAAGCAGCCATCCTTGCGCCCCAGCGTCGCCTGGGTATTTAGACGCCCCGAGCGCATCCTGGCGTTTGGCTTCGGCTCTGGTTTGATCCACCCGGGCCCCGGTACCTGGGGCACGCTGCTGGGTTGGCTGCTGTGGGTGGTGTTGCTGCAAGGATTGCCCGATAGCGTGGTGGCGGCGGTGCTGCTGCTGTCGTTTGGGCTGGGTTGCTGGGCGGCCCAACGCTGCAATCAGCAACTGGGCGTGGCCGACCACGGCGGCATCAATTGGGATGAAATCGTAGCCGTCTGGCTGGTGTTGTGGCTGATCCCCACCGGGTTTGTGTCGCAACTGGTGGGGGTGGCGGTGTTTCGGGTGTTTGACATCCTCAAGCCACCACCCGTCAGTGTGCTGGATCGCCGCTGTAAAAACGGCTTTGGTGTGATGATCGACGATATCTTTGCCGCCTTTTATACTTTGCTGGTGGTGGCGATACTGCTGCGCGTGGGGGTGTTGTGATGGATCGTGATCTACGGGCCCTGGCGGGCGAGTTTGGCGCAGCACTGCGGGCATCCGGCCAATGGTGCGCCACAGCCGAATCCTGCACTGGTGGTTTGCTGGCGGGCGCCATTACGGCGTGCCCAGGGGCCAGCCAATGGTTTAACCAGGGCTTTGTTACCTACAGCAATGCAGCCAAGGTGCAGCAGTTGCAGGTGTCGGCCGACACCCTCGAGCGTCATGGTGCCGTCAGCGAACAAACCGCCATGGAAATGGCCGGTGGCGTGCTGGCGGTGGTGGGCGCTGCGCACCTGGCCTTGTCCACCACCGGTATCGCCGGCCCCGATGGCGGCACGCCCGGCAAGCCGGTGGGCATGGTGTGCTTTGGCATTGCGCGGCGGGCCCCGGCGGGCATCACTACCCGGGCCATCACCCGTATCTTTGAGGGCAACCGCGAGGCCGTGCGCCTGGCTGCGGTGCGCTTTGCCCTGCAATGGGCACTAGAAAACCTGCGCCAGAAATAAAATTTATAGCGTGGGTGCCGGGCTGAGGTCACGCATCTGGCCGGGGGTCAGGTGCTTGACTTGATTGCGGCCATTACGCTTGGCAAGATACATGGCCTGATCGGCGGTAGATAGCAAGGCGCTGAAGCTGGCTTCGGGCATCTGGCGATCATGCACCACCCCGACACTCACGGTAATTTGCAGCGGCTCGTCGCTGTTGTGATACAGACGAATGCTTTCGATACGGTGGCGCAGGCGTTCGGCCACTTGCAGGCAATCTTCGGCAGAGGTGTCAGGCAGGATCAGCCCGAATTCTTCGCCGCCCAGGCGTCCAAACAGATCATCCGGGCGGATGGCATCGTGCACCGCCCGTGCAAATTCTCTCAATATTTTGTCGCCCGCTGCGTGGCCGTGGCTGTCGTTCAGGGTTTTGAAGTGATCAATATCCATCATCACCACGCCGTTGCCACGGGGGGCCGCGGGTGATTGCTGAAGGTATTCGGTGGCGCTGCGGATAAAGGCCTGGCGCGCCAGGGCATGGGTGAGGTCGTCGTGATCCAGGGCTTGGTTAAGGGCCAGCACCAGATCGTTGCGGGCCGCCAGAGAGCCCGATACCAGCAGTGGCGTGGCCACCATCAGCTGCAGGCCGATCTGCAAGGAGATCTGATCCAGGATTGAGCCCTCGTTGGGCAGCACCAGCCCCCACTCCTGGGAATCCGCAAACATCACGCCCATGACAGCTGCCAGCGTCAGCCAGGCGGTGGTTTGCTGCTGGTAGGCGTATGCGCAGAGCAATAGTGCCGGGATCGGGAACGCAATCGCACCGGGGCCGCCCAGGCCGATAGCCAGGGCGACAGCCAATATCAGCAAGAGGATGGGCCAGGGCGTGCGCACAAACTGGACGTCTTTGATGAGATGCGTGCGATGATGGCGCCTGTCGTGCTGTATGTACTTGCTTAGGGAGGTAAACCACAGCAGGCATACGGGTAGCAGCGTGCTGTAGCCCAGCCACTGGCGCAGCAGTACCTCGGTGGCGGTGCGCAGGGGCGCCTGCGGCCAAATGTGTACCAGCAGGCCCGCCAGGGCGGTACTTGCCGAGGCCGCCAGGCTGGCCACCAAGATCTTGGTGATGGCTTGATGAGTGCGAAGGTGCTCCAGCCGCCAGACACGCGCCAGCAAAAACCAGGCCACAAACACCCCGCTGAGATCCACTGCCGTATTTAACAGGCCGGAGGCCGCGTTGTGATACCAGAGCCCGTAGGCCAGCAGCACACCCGGCACCAGCATCAGCCAGGCCAGGCATTGGTGTTTTCGGGGCAGGCATAGCAGCATCCCGGCCAGCAACGCAGTGGCCGGCCAGAAGCCCACCGGCCCGAATGCGGGCCGGAGCATAAGACTGATGTCGATCAGCAAGTATGCAATAACTGCAATCGGAACGACTCGCAGCAGTTGTCGCGTACCAAACTGGCTACGGGAGAAAATGCCTGACATGATCGGTCGATTTTACTGAAACAAATAATTTCAGTAATACTTTCCAGACATCTTGGTGAGGCTTATGTAGTGGTTAGAAGTAGATAACGCTAACTATGCGTTTTCTGCATAGAATTTTGTTTTCTTGCAACAGTTGTCAGAGAGCCAGGCGGATGGCATCGCGCGTGGCCTGTGCCGCCTGGCCGGCGGCTTGTGCCCATTGTTCGTCGTTGCGCGCGTACAAAATGGCGCGCGATGAGTTGATCATCATCCCCGTGCCCTGGGCCGTGCGCCCGGCACGCACGGTGGCCGGGATATCGCCCCCCTGGGCGCCGATGCCCGGGATCAACAGCGGCATGTCGCCCACCCGGCGGCGTACCTGGGCGATTTCATCCGGAAACGTGGCGCCCACCACCAGCGCGCATTGGCCCTGGGTGTTCCAGAACCGCGCGACTTGGTCGGCCACGTGCAGGTACAGTGGCGTGCCATTGGACAGGCGCATGTCCTGCAAATCGGCCCCGCCCGGGTTGGACGTGCGGCACAAAATGATGACCCCGCGGTCGCCGTAATCAATATAGGGCTGGACGGAGTCGCGCCCCATGTACGGATTGACGGTGACGGCATCGGCTTGATAGCGCTCGAAGGCCTCGCGGGCGTATTGGGTAGCCGTGCTGCCGATATCGCCACGCTTGGCATCCAGCACCAGCACCCGGTCGGGGTACTGCGTGCGGATGTAGTCGCACAGGTCTTGCAACTGGTCTTCGGCCCCCAGGGCCGCGAAATAGGCGATCTGTGGCTTGAAGCCGCACACAAAGGGCGCGGTGGCATCGACAATCCCTTTGCAAAATGTCAGTACGCCATCCGGGCGGTCGGCCAGTTCGGCGGGAAACCGGCGCAGGTCGGGATCCAGCCCCACCATCAGTTGAGAATCCTGGTAGTGCCAGGCGCGGGCCAGCTTTTCGGTAAAGGGTAGGGTCATGGTCTTGAGAAATCAGGAAGCTAGGCAGATACCCAGCGTGGAATCAGTATGGAGGCCCAGGTGGCGGCAGTAAGCAGCAGCATCAGCAGTACCGCTGCACTGCCAATGTCTTTGGCGCGGCCCAGCAAGGGATGGTGATCAGTGCTGATGGCATCGGCCAAGGCTTCGATGGCCGAGTTCAGCAGCTCGATAATCAGTACGCCCACCACCATGCCTGTCAGCAGCAGGCGCTCGAGGGGCGTATGGCCCCACCACAGGCCCAGCGGGATCAGTACGACTGCCAGTACGGTTTCTTGCCGAAACGCAGCCTCGTGGCGCCAGGCGGCGCCCAGGCCCTGCATGGAATACCGAAACGCCCGCACAATGCGCTGCAGCCCGCCCGTGCTTTTGTAGGGAGAAGGTGAGGTCATGGTGTGGTGGGTGTGGATGGTGGATGCATTGTAGAGGATTGCTGATCGCTGGCGCGATTGCTGTTGATGGGGTCGGGCAGGGTTTGTCGGGTCAGGAGTTCCACAAACCGGTTGGCCAGCATTGAGGGCGCCAGGGCCACCGAGCGCACCAGTGTGACATCCACCGGGATGGCGGGGCGCAGTTCTCGCACGGCCAGTTGCCCGGCAAAGGTATTGGCCACAAACGGATTCACTACGCCCACCCCCACACCGGCGGCCACCAGGGCACAGATGGTAAGCGAGGAGTTGGTTTCGACAAGGGTGTCTTCGTGCCGCTTGCCGGCGCGCAGCCGGGCCCGCATGGCCACCATGATGTCATCGTTATCGTCCAGCAGCACCAGGCGGTGTGCTTGCAGGTGCTCGAGGCTGAGGCTGCGCTGTCTGGCCAAGGGGTGCCCCAAAGGCAGCACGCACACGGCCTGGGTGCTGAGCAGGCGGGTGGACGATACCTCGGCGTTTTCGATATGTCCGGTGGTGAGCACAAAATCGATCAGGCCCTGGCTGAGATAGTCGCGCAGCTGCGCCGTGCCGAAGGTTTGCAGGCTGATGTAGACCTCGGGATTTTGTCGGGTGAACTCGGCCATGACGTCAGGCAGCAGGCCTGCGGCCAGGGTAGGGGTGCTGCCAATGCGTAAAACACCGGTGCCCGATTTGCGCAGCACGTGCACCGCGGTTTCGATTTTTTCCAGGCCTTCGAAGTGACGCCGGACAGACTCGTACAGTTGACGGCTTTCTCGGGTGGGCCGCAGCCGCCCGTTATAGATATCGAACAGTTCCAGGCCGGTGGCCAGGCGCAACTCGGACAGGCGGCGGCTGATGGAAGGTTGCGTGGTGTTCAGCACCTGCGCGGCCCGCGTGGTGGTGCCGGTTTCCATCACTGCCTTGAACGCCTGAATCTGCTGGAAATTCAGAGATCTAGCCATAGAAAAAGACTCGGATTATGTATATCAATATTGAATAGTATAGGCGGAAAATAGAATTATCCCGGATGGGTGTCGATCCCTATAATCGTTTGAACCTGTGTTGCTTAAGACCTCACGCTTCCTCTTTTTCTGACGATCCCGCCGACATGACGTTCCAATCTTCTTCTGCGCACTTCTGCCCTGTTCGCCGCCTTGGCGACGGATCCCGGCATCATTTTTTTGGCTATTACGACAAAACGGTGTGGGATAAGGCGGACCGTCTTGTGTTGGCCAACCAGGTGGAAATGATGACGGCGGATCTCACGCCGGATCTGCAGGCCGAGGTGGGCTATTTTGATACTGCGGATCAGGATCGCTACCATGTGTGTGGCCAGACCACCGCCTGGAACTGGCAAATGGGTTGCCAGCTGCAGTGGCTGGACGGTGCGGATGGCTTGCAGATAATCTACAACGTGCGCCGGGCGTCTGCCCAGGGCCCGTATCCCGGCTTTGGCTCGGCCATCCACCATATTGAAACCGGCAACACCCGTTACCTGGATTGCCCGATTTACGTAGCTGCGCCCAATAGCCGCTATGCGCTGAGTGTGGATTACAGCCGCCTGTATGTCACCCACGAAACCATCGGCTACAGCGAGCCCACCGGCCGGCGCCAAGACTTGCCGCTGTATCCGGAAGACGACGGCATCCATTCGATTGACCTGGCAAGCGGCGAAACCACCTTGCTGGTCAGCTATGCCGACTTGCGCCGGTTTCATCATCGCCCGTCGATGGACAAAGCCCTGCATTGGGTCAGCCACATCGAGATCAATCCGGCCTCATCGCGGGTTCTCTTTCTGCACCGCTGGACAGAACGTGTCGAGGACGAAACCTGCTTCTTGCATCGCCTGATCACGATGGATCCGGACGGCGGCAATATGCGGCTGCTGGAGTGCTCGGACCATCCCTTGCCGCAGCTGGCCGATGATTTTGACCCCAATGCGGTGGGCACCTACGATTACGAGAAGTCGGAATACCAGATCTCGCACCCCTTGTGGCGGGATGACCACCACATCATTGTCTGGGCACCCCACAATGGCAGCATTCATTATCATCTCTACGAGGATGCCGACCAGGGCCGCGTAGAGATCATCGGCAAAGGCATCCTTACCGAAAACGGCCACATGACGTTTTCACCGGTAAACACCCGCTGGCTGCTGACCGATACCTATCCGGATCCCGACACCAACGAACGCATCCTGATTTTGTACGACTGCGACAAGCAGGTGCGTCACGATTTAGGCAGTTTTTATACAGACCCCGATTTGCGCAAGGAAAACCGCTGCGACCTGCACCCGCGGTGGAGCCGCGACGGGCGGCAGGTTTGTATTGATTCTGTGCATGAACATCAACGCCAGATGTATCTCATCGACGTGAGTGCGCTGCTTGATGCCGATTAATCCCCAACACGCCCAATAACACAACACCAGGAGACACACCATGAAACGCACTTTTTCACTCACGGGAGTTGCCCGCCAGGCGGCGGCTGCCTCGCTGATCGCCGGGTTCTTGCCCGGCTTGGCCCTTGCCGCGGATTTCACCGGCACGCTGGAAAAAATCAAGAACGATGAAACAGTGGTGGTGGGCTTTCGTGAAGCCTCGATCCCGTTCTCTTACTATGACGATGCCAAGCAACCCATCGGTTACTCCATCGACTTCACCAAACATGTGCTGGATAACCTGCGCACAACCCTGAACCTGCCCAACCTTAATGTGCGCTGGTTGCCGATTACCTCGCAAAACCGGATCTCGCTTCTGCAAAACGGCACCATCGATTTTGAGTGCACCACCACCACGCACAATGCCTCGCGCGAGAAGCAGGTGGCTTTCTCCAACAGCCTGTTCATCATCGGCACCCGTCTGCTGGCCAAGAAAGACTCCGGCATCAAAGACTTCAGCGACCTCAAGGGCCAAACCGTGGTGGTGGGCGCCGGCACGACATCCGAAATCATTTTGCGCAAGCTGAATGTGGATGAAAAAATGGACATGCGGATCATCAGTGCCAAAGACCACTCCGAGTCTTTCCTGACGCTGTCCACCGGGCGGGCCAAGGCAATGATGATGGATGATGCGCTGCTGGCCGGAGAACGCGCCAAAACGCGTAACCCGCAAGACTACGTCATCACCGGCACACCGCAGTCTTATGAAGCCTACGGTTGCATGGTTCGCAAGGGCGATACGCAAATGAAGCAGCTGGTGGATCAGACCATTGCCAAGGTTGAAACCTCGGGCCAGGGTGCGGAGATCTATAAAAAGTGGTTCATGACCCCGATCCCGCCCAAACAGGTCAATCTGGATTTCCCGATGTCGGATGCCATGAAGCGTTTGTTTGCCCAGCCCAACGACAAGATCAACCCTGAGGCGAAATGAATTACCACTGGAACTGGGGTGTCCTGCTTGAGCCGGTAGCCACCGGCGAGGGCGGCACCTACCTGGGCTGGATCCTGCACGGTTTTTTGCTGACAACAGCACTGACCTTCTGTGCGTGGATCCTGGCCCTGGCGCTGGGCACCTTGTTTGGCGTAATGCGCACGCTGCCTGGGCGTACGCCCCGGGTGGCGGGTGTCACGTATGTGTCCATTTTTCGCAATATCCCGCTGATTGTGCAGTTTTTCATCTGGTACTTTGTGGTGCCCGAGCTGCTGCCGGTTTCTTTGGGCGATGCCATCAAAAGTGCGGCGCCCATGACCCAGTTTTTTGTCACGTCCGTGCTGGCACTGGGTGTATATACGGGTTCGCGTATCTGCGAGCAATTGCGGGCCGGGATCCAGGCGCTGGCGATTGGTCAGGTAAAGGCGGGCCAGGCGATGGGCTTCACCCTGGTGCAAACCTATCGGCATATTATTTTGCCGCAGGTGTTTCGGCGCATCTTGCCGCCGCTTACCTCCGAGTTTCTGATCATCTCCAAAAACTCTGCGGTGGCCTCCACCATCGGGTTGCTCGAGCTCAGCGGCCAGGCGCGGCAACTGGTGGATTACACCGCGCAGCCCTACGAGTCCTTCATCCTCGTGACACTGGCGTATGTCGTCCTTAATTTCCTGATTATTCAGATCATGAGCCTGATCCGCCGCTGGACGGCGCGGCCAGGCCTGATGGGCGAATAGGAGCCAGCCATGCTGTATTTTGACTTTTCTTCATTGCTGGATGCGTGGCCCATTTTGGCGGCGGGTGCCTGGATCACTTTTAAAGTGACGCTGGTGGCCATTGCCTGCGGGATTGCCTTTGGCACCGTGCTGGCCATGGCAACCGTCTCCAAGGTGCGCGGCCTGCATGTCTGTGCGCAAGCCTACATCACCCTGTTTCGCTCGATTCCGCTGGTGATGCTGCTGCTGTGGTTTTTTCTGGTGGTGCCGCAGATCCTCAAGGCAGTGTTTGATCTCTCGCCCAGCATCGATATCCGCCTGGTATCGGCCATGGTGGCGTACTCGATGCTGGAGGCTGCCTTTTTTGCCGAGATCATCCGTGCCGGCATCCTGGGGCTTTCGGCTGGGCAGTTTCAGGCTGCCCGTGCCTTGGGCATGACGGCTTTGCAGTCGTTTCGGCACATCATTTTGCCGCAGGCGTTTCGGGCGATGCTGCCCATCATGCTGACGCAGTGCATCGTGATTTTCCAGGATACGTCTTTGGTGTATGTGATTGCCCTGGGCGATTTCTTCAGTAACTCGGTCCGTATCGGCGAGCGTGACGGCACAGTGGTGCAGATGCTGCTGTTTGCAGGCTTTGTGTATTGGGCGATCTGCGCCCTTCTTAGCGCACTGGTCAAGCTGGTGCAGCACCGCACGCGTCAGGCATAAGCCTCAAATTTTTGCCCGGAGAATTCCGAGATGATTGAACTCAATAATGTTTCAAAATGGTATGGCAAGTTTCAGGCCCTCAGCAACTGCAGTGTGTCTGTCAATGCTGGCGAAGTCGTTGTTTTTTGCGGGCCGTCGGGCTCTGGCAAATCCACCCTGATCAAACTGATCAATGGCCTGGAGGCGTTTCAGGAAGGGGATATCTTGTACAAGGGCCAGTCGATTCGCTCGGGCGATATCCGCCTGCCCAGCCTGCGCAAGCGTATCGGCATGGTGTTTCAGCACTTCGAGCTCTTTCCCCATCTGTCGGTCTTGCAAAACCTGACGATCGCGCAAGAGAAAGTGCTGCGCCGGCCCCCGGCCGAGGCAAAGCGCAAGGCCTTGGCGTTGCTGGAGCGCGTGGGGCTGTCCGCCCAGGCGCAAAAATATCCCTCCCAGCTCTCGGGTGGGCAGCAGCAACGCGTGGCCATAGCCCGCTCGCTGTGCATGGATCCAGAGGTCATGCTGTTTGACGAGCCCACCTCGGCGCTGGATCCAGAGATGATCAACGAGGTGTTGGCCGTGATGGTGGAGCTGGCACAAGAGGGCATGACCATGCTGTGCGTGACGCACGAGATGGGATTTGCCCGCAAGGTGGCCGACAAGATCGTCTTTATGGATGCCGGGACAATCGTCGAAACCGACACGGTTGAGGCGTTTTTCAATGCGCCCCGATCCGACCGCGCACGGGATTTTCTGGAGAAAATCATCCATTGATTCTTCTTGTGCTGTGGCAAAGAGCTGCGGCACAAGGTTGCGGCACAAGGTTGCGGCAGAAAAACAAACCCCGCCGGGCATGCGCCTTGTGAACTGACCCCCAAAAGTTGGACAGTCGAGGGTTAAGTGGCCAAGGCCTGATTTCGGTATTGAACCGGACTCAGGC